>NZ_JBEOSB010000039.1:0-99175 GCF_040302705.1 Streptomyces sp. NPDC097640 | reverse complement strand
GTGAGGGACTGGCCTATGACACAAGCCAGGGAGAGCATTGGCTATGAATTCACCATTGCAACTCCACTTCTTACGGTGCGACTTCGTGTCGCACACTTGGACGTGTAGGCCGGGTCGACGGCGACGACGGTGATGCCGAGTTCGGCGGCCATGGACACCAGCCTGCTGCGCAGCCTGCTCACGGGCATGCCGGAGATCAGGCGGCGGAAGCGCTTGCGCCGTCCGTGCTTCTCCCGGGTCGTCTCGGCCTGGAAGTCCAGGTCCTCGATGGCGATGGCCAGGTGGTGGCGCTGGGCCCAGTGCAGGAGGCGGATGAGGGCGTGCCGCACCTGCGCGTCCCGGCGCGGTGCGCATCCGGTGAGGTCGTAGTCGAACCTGCGGGGTTCGCCGACGGGGTTTCCGTGGGCATCCAGGCGCCAGGCGGCCAGATGGTCGGCGTTCATGTCCACACCCACCAGCCCGCCGGACCGGGCCGCCTCCAGCGGCACCGTCCTCACCGCCGGGATCTGCCAGCAGGCAGTCAGGTACCAGCGGCCACGGTCCACGTCGTAGTGGATGCGGTACGCCACGGCCCGGTTGGCCGCGATGCGGTCGGCCCACTGCTCGCCCCGGTGGTGGAAGCGGACGCGGCAGGCCAGCACGTACCGGCCGTGGGGCGCGTTCGCCAGCGCGGCCAGCGGCGCCGGAAGCCTGATGCTCACCTCACCGCCCGGGGTGACGCGGATCGTCTCGTTCCCGAAGCCCTTCCCCGACTCGCCATCGGCCTGAAGAAACCAGCGCTCGGCCTCCCACCGCTCCCGCCACTGCGTCTCGGTCAACTGGGCCGCCTTGAGGTTGTGCCGGTTACGCAGCAGCTTCTTACCACCGCGCACCACCCGCACCCGCCCCGCCTCACGGTCGGCCCGCTCCCGCACCAGCCGGTCCTCGAGCAGATGCAGGCGCCTCGACTTGGCGAACCACTCCTGCCGGGAGCGGTAACCACCCGGCGAACCGTTGGTCCCCTTCGACCCCACCGGCAGCGACAGCCGGGATGCGATCGTACGAACACCGGCCTCAAGGGACTGAATATGCGCGAGCTGACTGCGCCGGGCCAGCGCCCACTGATCATGCGAGGCCTTGGTGATGCTGCCCGCCCAGCGCGAGGACGACTGACCGGTCAAAGCACGCTTGCGCTCTGCCCACTGATTGCTGTCATGATCCAGCCCGGCCGCGCAGCGGGCCCTCAGATCCCGGGAGGCCAGGGAACCCAGCAGGGCCCCGACCAGGCGCAGGACCTCCTCGTCCTGCCCGGTCAGGTCCTTGAGGCTGCTGCGGATCGCCACCCCGGACGGACCGGGCACCACGAACGGCGCCGCCACCTCGCGCAGCCCGCCCATCCCCCACCTCCGCCCGGTGACGAAGAACCCTTCACCACACCCAACGAACACCTCCCATACAGGTCACGCATTCGATGCAAGAACCCCCATTCCCGCCCCAGCCTCATCGCACCGCCGTGCGTGTGCTTACTCCCGCACACCAAAACGCGCCCAAACACTGCCAACCGGCAGCAGCTCACAACCCCCATACGGGGGCGTCGAGATTGCGTCAATCCCCTGCCGGGGGCGTGGTGCGGCATATGAGCAGGTCCGATGGGCGCCGGTGTGTGCGGTTGCCCCGACCCGATGCTGATGGGCCCTCAGTTGCCAATAAAATAAGACAACCTCGGTTCGTCGATCCGCTGTTCGGGGGCGTGCCCCCGGATAGGCTCGTGGTTGCTCTTCTACGGGGAGGGACGTACGTGCGTGCTCGTACGACCCGAGGGAGCCGCGCCCGGATGGTGGAATGCAGACACGGCGAGCTTAAACCTCGCTGCCCCTCGCGGGCGTACCGGTTCAAGTCCGGTTCCGGGCACACCCAGTCCCAGCGACCGTACGCTGAGTGCGCGTCCGGTCGCCCAACGTCCACCGCGCGGGGCCCGCATGGGCCTCGCGCCGCTCGCGCGCGTGAAAATATCCTCCCTGGGCACTAGAGTGCTTTCTTTGCTTACCCATTACTCTGTAGTCAAGGTCGCGCAGGGCGGCCATGGAGGAGTGAGATGAGGAGCAGCAACCCGGTCTTCTCGCGACGGGGGTTCAGCCGCGACGGCGGCTACGCGGGCTTCGGCGCGGCACCGCAGGCCGGGGGCCCCGCCGCAGCCCAGGGCAACCCGTACGCGCAGACCCAGGCACCGACCAACCCGTACGCGGCCGGTGACCAGCAGAATCTGACACCCGACCAGCTTCAGCAGATGTACGGCGCCCCGCCGGCCGGTCCGCTTCAGACCGGCCGTATGACGATGGACGACGTCGTCATGCGCACCGGTATGACGCTGGGCACCGTCATCCTCGCCGCCGCGGCCGCCTGGATCATGGAGCTGCCCGTCGCCGTCGGCTTCGGCGCCGCGCTCGTGGCGATGGTGCTGGGCCTGATCCAGTCGTTCAAGCGCAAGGCCTCGCCCGCGCTGATCATGAGCTACGCCCTCTTCGAGGGGCTCTTCCTCGGCGTCATCAGCCAGGTGTACAACGAGCGCTGGTCCGGCATCCCGATGCAGGCCGTGCTCGGCACGATGGCCGTGTTCGTCGGTGTGCTCGCCGCGTACAAGACCCGGCTCATTCGGGTGAACGCGCGATTCCAGCGCTTTGTGGCCGCCGCAGCCATCGGCTTCCTGCTGCTGATGTCGGTCAACCTGCTCTTCGCCGCCTTCGGCGGCGGTGACGGCCTCGGCTTCCGCAGCGGTGGCATGGGCATCCTGTTCGGCATCATCGGCGTGGTGCTCGGCGCCGCGTTCCTGGCGCTCGACTTCAAGCAGATCGAGGACGGCGTCCGCTACGGCGCTCCGCGCGAGGAGTCCTGGCTGGCCGCGTTCGGTCTGACCCTGTCGCTGGTGTGGATCTACCTGGAGCTGCTCCGGCTGATCTCCCTCTTCCGGGACTAGCCGTCCCCCCGGACATCGTCCGGGACCGGATCACCAGCTGATCACGAAGGGCCCGCGAGGCATACGCCCCGCGGGCCCTTCGTCCTGTTCGATGGTGTGGGGAGGGGAGGGGAGGCTAGAGCAGCTTGCGCGCGGCCCGCCTCAGATCGTGCTCATGAATGATCGCCTTGGCATGGCCGTACGCGAGCTGGTGTTCACCGCGCAGCCAGCTGACCTTCTCCTCGAAGCGGAAGAGGGCGGGCCCTTCGTCTACGGTGCGCAGCCAGTCGACGACTTCACGGCCGGTGCATTGGGGGATTCGGGAGAGCAGGTTCCGGTGGGTTTCTTCGGAGAAGGATTGGGACATCGGCGCCTCCGACGCGTCCGTTTTCCAGGCCTTTCTTCACGGCCCGGGTCTGGTCCTTCAGCTCACCGTGCCTGAGAGTTCGGCCGTTGGCAACAGTCCGCGGGTGGCGCATAGGCTCGCAGCGTGGATGATGCGACCTCTTTGCTGACCGCCGTGGACCGGCTCGCCGACCGTCTGCGCTCCCTTCCGCAGTCCCGTCTGAGCCGGGGTGTGGCGGCCGAAGGGCTCGCGCTGGCAAGGGAATTGTCGGTGCGGGCCCAGCGGATCGAGGAGCCCGGGAGCAGCCCGAGGATCATGCCGGACGCGGGGATGTTCGCGGTCGCCGACCAGGTGGCGGTGGCCGGTCACGATTTGGCGCATGCGCTGGAGCGCGCGCCTCGCGGTGCCGGGGCGGGCGGAGCCGAGGGCGATGAGGCGCTCGCCTCCGCGGTGGCGCTGGTGGAGGCCACGGCCCGGCGCTGCGACCTCTGAGCCGGGGCCGGGGCTGGGGGGCCGGGCGCCGGGGCTACAGGGAGGCGATGACGCGGTCGGCGAGGATGTACACCTGCTCGTCGCCGCAGCCGAAGGTCAGCGCGTAGGCGCCGAGGACCCCGGAGCTGCCCAGCAGCACCGGGCCGCGCCCCTCGCGCAGCGCGTCCGCGAGCCGCTCCGCGGTCTCGCGGTGGCCGGGGGTCATACAGACCGTGGTGCCGTCGGCGAAGACATACACATCCAGGGTGCCCAGCGGGCCGGGGCGCACATCGGCGAGCGGGGTGTGGGCGTCGGCCAGCGCGGTGAGCCGGGCCACGGTGCGGTCGTGGTCGGCGACGGTGGGGTGCGGCGAGAAGTCCGGGTGCGAGGGGTGGCGCCGGCGCGCGGCCGCCAGCTCGGACGACTCCACGGCCTCGGCCGCCGGCTCCGCGTCCAGGCCGGGATCCGGCTCCAGGTCCACCTCGGCCTCCGCGCCCGTCTCCGGGCGCAGGTCCGGTTCGCCCACGGGGTCGAGCGCGTCCAGGTCGATCAGCGGCTCCACCCCGGCCGGGTCGGCCTGCCGGGGCACATACGGGATGACGTCCGGCTGCGGCTCCTCGCCGAGCCCGGCCAGCCTGCCCAGCAGCGGGTGCGCGTCGGCCGCCGCCGCGGTGTCCCGGGCCTCCTGTGCCGCCCAGAACGCCCGCGCCTCGGCCAGCTCGCGCTCCCGCTCCTCGGCGAGCGCGTCGGCGACGGCGGCGCGTATCTCGGCCACGGGGGTGGCGGCGGAGCGGGGCGCCGGGACCGCGACGGGGCCCGCCTCGCCCGCGAAGTCCGCCCGGCCGTCCCGGCCGGCGGTGGGAGCGGCCGCCGCCGCGAGCTCGGCCCGCAGTTCGGCGATCTGCCGCCGGGTGCCGCGTGCGGTGAGCAGGGCGGACGCGCCCACGGCCGTGGCGGTGGCCGCGGCCAGGAGGGCGGCAAGAGTCGTGGCGCTCACTGACTTAACTCCCGGTTCCTGTAGATCCCCCGAATTCCTACCTCAGCTTGGCCCGCGCCGCCGCCCCGTGTCAGTGCATAACATCACCAAGTGGACGGAAATCGGGGTCGGCGGATGCGGCGAGGGCCCGGAACACCCCCGCTGAGCTGGGCTTACACCACTCCCCCAGGACCTTGGTCACATCCTGGGGGAGATTCGGTCACAACTCATGTGCTCACCTCATGTGCTGGGCGCATGTGCCCGGAGAGACTCGGTGTGCCCGGCCCGGCTCAGCTCAGCCGCTCCAGCACCATGGCCATGCCCTGGCCGCCGCCCACGCACATGGTCTCCAGGCCGAACTGCTTGTCGTGGAACTGGAGCGAGTTGATCAGCGTGCCGGTGATCCGGGCGCCGGTCATTCCGAAGGGGTGGCCGACGGCGATCGCGCCGCCGTTCACATTGAGCCGGTCCAGGTCGATGCCCAGGTCGCGGTAGGACGGGATGACCTGCGCGGCGAACGCCTCGTTGATCTCCGCCAGGTCGATGTCGCCGATCGCCATCCCGGCGCGGGCGAGCGCCTGCTTGGACGCCTCCACCGGCCCGTAGCCCATGATCTCCGGCGAGAGCGCCGAGACGCCGGTGGACACGATCCGCGCCAGCGGCGTCACGCCCAGCTCGCGCGCCTTGGTGTCCGACATGATCACCAGCGCCGCGGCGCCGTCGTTGAGCGGGCAGCAGTTGCCCGCGGTGATCAGCCCGTCGGGGCGGAAGACCGGCTTGAGGCCGCGTACGCCCTCCAGGGTGGTCCCCGCGCGCGGGCCGTCGTCCTTGGCGACGACCGTGCCGTCCGGGGTCGTCACAGGGGTGATCTCGCGCTCCCAGAAGCCGTTCTTGAGGGCCTCCTCGGCGAGGTTCTGAGACCGCACGCCGAACTCGTCCATGTCCTCGCGGGTGATGCCCTTCAGCCGGGCCAGGTTCTCGGCGGTCTGGCCCATCGCGATGTACGCGTCGGGGATCAGGCCGTCCTCGCGCGGGTCGTGCCAGTCGGTGCCCTGCTGCTCGGCGCGCTCGGCGCGCTCGGCGGTGCGGGCCTCGGCGTCGGCGAAGATCGGGTTGTGGGTGTCCGGCAGCCCGTCCGAGGTGCCCTTCACCGAGCGGGAGACCATCTCGACGCCCGCCGAGATGAAGACGTCGCCCTCGCCCGCCCTGATCGCGTGCAGCGCCATCCGGGAGGTCTGGAGCGAGGAGGAGCAGTAGCGGGTGATGGTGCAGCCGGGGAGGTGGTCCATGCCCATCTGCACGGCCACGATCCGGCCCAGGTTGTGGCCCTGCTCGCCGCCCGGCAGCCCGCAGCCGAGCATGAGGTCGTCGATGTCGCGCGGGTCCAGCTCGGGGACCTTGGCGAGCGCCGCCTGGATGATCTCGGCGGTCAGGTCGTCCGGCCGCAGCTCCTTGAGCGACCCCTTGAAGGCCCGGCCGATGGGGGAGCGGGCGGCAGAGACGATCACGGCTTCGGGCATCACGGCTCCAGATGGCGCGAGGGGCGGGCTGGGTGGACTCTGAGGGAAGTTACCCGCACGTATCGCATGGGTCACGGCATCAGGGCTGTGATGCGGGCCTCTTTTCCAAGCGTACGCTCAGCGCCTCGGGGGCTCAGCGGGCCGTCGGGGGCGGGCCCGTGGAGGAGGGGGCTCCGGCCGGTTTCTGGGCGGCGGGCGTCCGCTCGCCCGAGGCGTGGCCGTTGCGGCGCAGCAGCCGGGCCCAGGGGCCGCGGGCCGCGGTGACCTCGGTGCCGCCCTCGGCCGCCGCCTCCGCCGCGGCCTTGGCCACCGGCAGGATGCCCACGTCGCGGGCCTCCTCGGGCACCTCGGGCCACAGACCGAGCGCCCCGCACAGCGTCGGCAGAATGGCCATCGCGGCCGTCGCGTAGCCCTCCGCCGAGGGGTGGTAGTTGTCCGGCCCGAACAGCTCGCGCGGGTTGGCCGCGAACTCAGGCCCGAGGAGATCGCCGAGCGAGACCGTACGGCCGCCCTGCTCGACCACCCCGATGGTCTGCGCGGCGGCCAGCTGGCGGCTGAGGCGGCGGGCGATCCAGCGCAGCGGCTGGTAGACGGGCTCGATGGTGCCGAGATCAGGGCAGGTGCCCACCACCACCTCGCAGCCGCCGCCGCGCAGCCTGCGCACCGCCTCCGACAGCAGCCGTACGGACTGGGCGGGCGGCATGCGGTGGGTGACGTCATTGGCGCCGATCATGATCACGCAGACATCGGGGAGGGCCGTCGGGTCCTCGAGGGCCAGCGTCACCTGGCGCTCCAGGTCATCGGACTGGGCGCCGGGCTGGGCCACATTGTGCAGGTCGACGGGGAGCTCGGCGACCGCGGCGAGCCCCGAGGCGAGCAGTGCGCCCGGGGTCTGGCTGGGCCGGTGCACGCCCTGCCCGGCGGCGGTGGAGTCGCCGAGGAAGGCCAGCCGCAGCGCGGGCCGGTCGGCGCGGGGGGTGAAGTCGAGACCGTAGCGGCCGTCGGCGCGCGGGGGCGGGTCCTCGGATCCCCCGACCACCCGCTTCGCGTGCGAGACCTCGGTGAGCAGCAGAACGGCGGCCACGCCGCCCAGCAGCCCGATCCCGCCGCCTCCGTACGCCGCCGCGGCGGCGATCCGCCGCGCGACCCTCGCTCTCGACATAGACATGGGTCCAGGTCACCTCCGTCCACACGTCCGTTGCTCCTTTGTACCCTTTTTTGTACGACTTGCTAACCACTTGCCGCCCGGCTTGTTGCCGCGTTCGCGCTCGGGCGCCACGCACCCGTTGAGCGGTCACAGCGCGCAATAAGCTGGGCAGCACGGGCCCGCGACGGCGGCCGCCCGCCCTGACCGCGGAGAACCCGCTGACTTCGGACCTGGAGCAGGTGTGCAGTACTACGATTCGATGATTGAGCTGGTCGGCAACACCCCGCTGGTAAAGCTCAACAGCGTCACCGAGGGCATCCGGGCGACCGTCCTGGCCAAGGTCGAATACTTCAACCCCGGCGGCTCGGTGAAGGACCGCATCGCGGTCCGGATGATCGAGGCCGCCGAGCGCTCCGGTGCGCTGCGGCCGGGCGGCACGATTGTCGAGCCTACCTCCGGCAACACGGGCGTGGGGCTGGCGATGGTCGCCCAGCGCAAGGGCTACAAGTGCATCTTCGTCTGCCCCGACAAGGTGTCCACCGACAAGATCAATGTGCTGCGGGCGTACGGCGCCGAGGTCGTGGTCTGCCCGACGGCCGTGGACCCCGAGCACCCCGACTCGTACTACAACGTCTCGGACCGCCTGGTGCGCGAGACCCCGGGCGCCTGGAAGCCGGACCAGTACAGCAACCCCGACAACCCGCGCTCGCACTACGAGACGACCGGTCCCGAGCTGTGGGAGCAGACGGAGGGGAAGATCACCCACTTTGTGGCGGGCGTCGGCACCGGCGGCACGATCAGCGGCACCGGCCGCTACCTCAAGGAGGCCAGCGAGGGCCGGGTCCAGGTCGTCGGCGCGGACCCCGAGGGCTCGGTGTACTCCGGCGGCAGCGGCCGCCCGTATCTGATCGAGGGCGTCGGCGAGGACTTCTGGCCGACGGCCTACGACCGGACCGTCGCCGACCGGATCGTCGCGGTCTCCGACAAGGACGCCTTCCAGATGACCCGGCGGCTCGCCCGCGAGGAGGGGCTGCTGGTCGGCGGCTCGTGCGGGATGGCCGTGGTGGCGGCGCTGCGGGTCGCCGAGGAGCTGGGCCCCGACGATGTGGTGGTCGTGCTGCTCCCCGACAGCGGCCGCGGCTACCTTTCCAAAATTTTCAACGACGAGTGGATGGCGGACTACGGCTTCCTGGAGGAGGAGGGCCCGGCGGTGCGCGTCGGCGACGTCCTCCAGGGCAAGGAGGGCGGGCTGCCCTCGCTGGTCCATATGCACCCGGACGAAACGGTCGGTCAGGCCATCGAGGTGCTGCGGGAGTACGGCGTCTCGCAGATGCCCATCGTCAAGCCGGGCGCCGGGCACCCGGACGTGATGGCCGCCGAGGTCATCGGGTCGGTGGTGGAACGCGAGCTGCTGGACGCGCTGTTCGCGCAGCGCGCCGCGCTGACCGACCCGCTGGAGAAGCACATGAGCGCGCCGCTGCCGCACGTCGGCTCGGGCGAGCCGGTCGAGGACCTGATGGCGGTCCTGGGCGGGGCGGACGCGGCCATCGTGCTGGTGGAGGGGAAGCCGAGCGGCGTGGTGAGCCGGCAGGACCTGCTGGCGTACCTGGCCAAGGGCGCCCAGGGCGCTCCCCAGCGGTAGCCACGGCGGCAGCCGTTCCGGTGGTCAACTGCCGTCTCGGAAAAGGTCGCTCGTCCTTCCGGTAAGTGGTACGTGGGTGTCACGCGCCCGCAGCACGCGCTTAACACAGCTCCGGCACATTAGTGGGTGTCGGAACGGACGACACCGACACCCGAAGAGCGGCGACAAGGACCTCCGGAGCGGCTCCCGGACCTCCATGGTCGCCCGGACGCGACGGCTCGGCTTGCCCCGGCCCGCGTCCCTGGCGGGGACCGCCGTCGTCCCGCCCTCGGTGCTCACACCGGGGTGCGGCGGTCCCCCCTATACATCCCCCCGCACATCCCGCTCTCGCTACGCGTCCCAGTCGCCGCGCGTCTCGCGGCGGCGGCGCAGCACGGAGAGCCATCCGGACGCGTGCACCGCGTTGACCGCGACGATGCCGCCCCAGGTGACCAGCAGCCCGGACAGCCCCGCGTTGGCCGCGGCGATCGCGGAGAGCGGAATGGCCAGCACGAGCGTGACCACCACGAAGGCGAAGCGCTCGCCGAGCCCGAGCCCGAGGCCGGGACCCTGGCCGGGGAGGCCCGCCGGGTCGGGGCGCGCGCCGCGCGCGGCCGCCATCTGCTCCTCGGCCATCTGCCGCCGCACCTGGCGGTCAGCGGTGTCGTTGAACCGCTGCTCGACCTTCTCCATGAAGGAGTCGACCAGCTCCGTCTCGTACTCCGCCCCCAGCTCCTTGCGCGTCTGGAGGGTGGCGTCGAGTTCGCGCTTCAGTTCGGCGTCACGACTGTCCAT
Organism: Streptomyces sp. NPDC097640; assembly: GCF_040302705.1. Lineage (NCBI taxonomy): Bacteria > Bacillati > Actinomycetota > Actinomycetes > Kitasatosporales > Streptomycetaceae > Streptomyces > Streptomyces sp. NPDC097640. The sequence continues at coordinate 89,367 of NZ_JBEOSB010000039.1, read as the reverse complement.
GCTCCAACGGTACGGTCTCAGGGACGCGTTGTCGGTGGGGCTAGCCCCCCGAATCGCGTGGGGGGACAGGTAGCCGTACCTCCCGGCCCGCTGTGGAAGGAGCCAGTCCGTGTCCGCACCTCTGCTTACGTCCCTCGCCGGATCGGGAGGCGCGTCGGGAGGCGACCGCCCCGACGCGCTCACCGTGGGCCCCCGCGCCTGCTCGCGCGAGGAACTGCTCGGCGCCGCGGGCGCGGTCGCGGCCCGTATCGCCGGGGCGCCCGTCGTCGCCGTCCGGGCGACCCCGACGGCGGAGACGGTGGCGGCCGTGGTGGGCGCGCTGCTCGCGGGGGTGCCCGTGGTGCCCGTGCCGCCGGACTCCGGCCCCGCGGAACGGGACCACATCCTCCGGGACTCCAAGGCCGCGCTGCTGCTGACGGGGGAGCCGTCGGAGGACGAGCACGCCGCGCCCGTGGAGACCGTCCCGGTGGACCTGGCCGAGCGCGCGGCGTGGAGCGGGGCCGAACCGGCCCCGGAGTCGACGGCGTTCATCCTCTACACCTCCGGCACCACCGGCGCGCCCAAGGGCGCCCTGATCTCGCGGCGCGCGGTGGCCGCCGACCTGGACGCGCTGGCCGGGGCCTGGGCCTGGACGCCGGAGGACACGCTCGTCCACGGCCTGCCGCTGTTCCATGTGCACGGGCTGGTGCTCGGCGTGCTGGGCGCGCTGCGCGTGGGCAGCCGGCTGGTGCACACCGGCCGGCCGACCCCGGCGGCGTACGCGGCGGCGGGCGGCAGCCTGTACTTCGGCGTGCCGACGGTCTGGAACCGGGTCGTCCAGGACCCGGCCGCCGCCCGCGCGCTCTCCGCCGCCCGGCTCCTGGTGTCCGGCAGCGCCCCGCTCCCCGCGCCCGTCTTCCGCGACCTGGAGCAGCTGACCGGCCACCGCCCGGTCGAGCGCTACGGCATGACGGAGACGCTGATCACGATCAGCACCCGGGCGGACGGCGAGCGCCGCCCCGGCTATGTCGGCACCCCGCTGTCCGGCATCCGCACCCGGATCGCCGCCGAGGAGGGCGCCGAGATTGGCGAGCTCCAGCTCACCGGCCCGACCCTCTTCGACGGCTACCTCAACCGCCCGGAGGCGACCGCCGGCTCGTACACCGAGGACGGCTGGTTCCGCACCGGCGACATCGCCGCCGTCGAGCCGGACGGCTTCCACCGCATCGTCGGCCGGGCCTCCACCGACCTGATCAAGTCCGGTGGCTACCGCATCGGCGCCGGCGAGGTCGAGAACGCGCTGCTGGACCACCCGGCGGTGCGTGAGGCGGCCGTCGTCGGCGCCCCGCACGAGGACCTGGGCCAGCAGATCGTGGCGTATGTCGTCGCCGACGGGGTGAGCGAGGCGGAGCTGATCGACTTCGTCGCCGGGCAGCTCTCCGTCCACAAGCGCCCCCGCAAGGTCCGCTTCTTGGACGCGCTGCCGCGCAACGCCATGGGGAAGCCCCAGAAGAAGCTGCTGCCCCCGGCCTGAGGGCTCCCGGCCTGACGGACAGGGCCGGGCGGCGCGGCCCGGGCTGGGCCGCGCCGCCCTTCGGCGGTGCTATCGCTTGGCGAGGCCGTTCCGCTTCGCCCAGTCGGCCGCCACCTCGTCCGGGTCCTTCTTCTCGACGTCGACCAGCTTGTTCAGCTTGGCCAGCTCCTCCGTGGTGAGCGCGCCGCCCAGCCGGGCCAGGGCCCTGCGGACCTTGGTGTCGGCCTTGGCGCCGCGCACGACGGGGACGATGTGCTGGGCGGGGATGAGCTGCTTGGGGTCGGCGAGGATGATCCAGCCGTTGGCCTGGATGTCGGGGTCGGTGCTGAAGAGGTTGGCGACGTCGACGTCGCCCTTCTTCAGGGCGCCCTTGACCAGGGGGCCGGAGGCGTCCAGGGACTTGAACTCCTTGAAGGTGGTCCCGTAGACGTCCTTCAGACCGACCAGGCCGACGACCCGCTTCTTGTCCTCCGCCGGGCCGCCGAAGACCAGCTTGCCGTCGAGCCGGTGGAGGTCGGCGAGGCTGCGCAGCCCGTGCCGGTCGGCCGTCTCCTTGGTGACGGCGAAGACATCCTTGTCCTCGGCGGCGGCGTACGGGAGGGCTTCCAGGCTGCCGGGGAGGGCGACGGTCAGCGCGTTCTGGAGGTCGCCGGCCTCCGTCTGCTTGGCGGTGTCGTCGAAGTGCAGGAGCAGATTGCCCTGGTACTCGGGGAGCAGGTCGATGTCGCCCTGCTGGAGGGCGGGGATGACGATCTCGCGGGAGCCGAGGTTGGGGCGGACGCTCGCCTTGACGCCGGCGCCGCGCAGCGCCTCGGCGTAGAGGTAGCCGAGGATCTGGTTCTCGGTGAAGTTGGCGGTGCCGACGACCAGGCCGCCCGCGCTGCTGCCGCCGCCGGAGCCGCCGTCGTCCGAGCCGCCCTTGAGCGAGGTGACGCCGCCGCAGGCGGCGAGGGCGGGGAGGGAGGCGGCGCCGAGGAGGCCGCCGAGCAGGGCCCTGCGAGTGGGGCGGGGGGCCCGGGGGTTCAGGGAGGTCATGCGGGACTTCTCCTCAGTTCCTCAGTGCGAGTGGGCGTGCGAGGGCGCGGGGCGGTTGCGGAACAGCAGGCGCTGCACTCCGGCCAGCGCCAGGTCCAGGGCGATGGCCAGCGCGGCGACCAGCACCGCCCCGCCCAGCACCTGCACCAGGTCGCGCTGGGCGAGCCCGTCGAAGACGTACCGGCCGAGCCCGCCGAAGCTGACGTACGCGGCGATGGTGGCGGTGGCCACGACCTGCACGGTGGCCAGCCGCAGCCCGGTCATGACCAGGGGGAGCGCGAGGGGCAGCTCGATCCGCAGCAGGACCTGGTGGGCGCGCATGCCCTGGCCGCGCGCGGCGTCCTTGACCTCGGGGTCGACGGCGGCCATGCCGGCGTAGGTGTTGGTGACGATCACCGGGACCGCGAGGGCGACCAGCGAGACGTACACCGGCCACATGCTCAGCCCGCTGGCCAGGAAGACCAGCGTGACCAGGCCGACCGTGGGCAGCGCGCGCCCGAACCCGGCGAGGTTGATGGCCAGGAAGGCGCCGCGGCCGGTGTGGCCGATGAGCAGGCCGACGGGGAGGGCGATCACGGCGGCGACGACGGTGGCCAGGAGGGAGTACTGGAGGTGTTCGAGCAGGCGGGTGGCGATGCCGTCGGGCCCGGCCCACTGGGCGCCGCTGGTCAGCCAGGCGCCGAGGTTCTTCAGCAGTTCGATCATGTCAGGCACGCCTCCTCAGCCACGGGGTGCACAGCCACTGGACGGTCACCAGCACGGCGTCCGCGGCCAGTGCGAGCAGCAGGGACAGGGCGACTCCGGCGACGACGGGGGTCGGGTAGTTGCGCTGGAAGCCGTCGGTGAACAGCTGGCCCAGGCCGCCGTATCCGATGTAGCTGGCCACGCTGACCAGCGAGATCGCCATCACGGTGGCGACCCGCACGCCCGCCATGATCACGGGGAAGGCGAGCGGCAGCTCGACGGTGAGCAGGGTACGCAGCGGGCGGGCGCCCATCGCCTTGGACGCCTCGCGGGCCTTGGCGGGGACGCTGTCCAGGCCCTCGACGGTGTTCCGCAACAGCACGACCAGGGTGTAGATGGTCAGGCCGGTGATCGCGGTGGTGCGGGTGAGGCCGGTGACCGGCAGCAGCAGCACGAAGATCGCGATGGACGGGATGGTGAACAGGACGTTCGACAGGCCCAGCAGCAGCCCGCGCAGCGGCCGTACGCGATGGGCGAGCACGGCCAGCGGCAACGCGATCAGGATCCCGAAGAGCACGGAGGGGATGGCGGTGGACAGATGGTCGAGGGTGAGCCGGACGAGGTCGTCGCGGTGGTCGGGGAACCAGCCCCAGTCGATGGTCATGCGGTCACGCCCGCGTCCTCAGGTGCGGCCGTGCCGTCCGTGGCCGTGCCGTTCGCTGCCGCGGCCGTCCGCGCCGCCTCCGCGTGGCGCCGCCCGGCGTGCTCATGGATCAGCTCGCGGTCGGTCACTCCGGTGAGGACACCGTCGGCGTCCACGCGGGCCACCAGACCGGCGGGGGAGGCGATCGACTCGTCGAGGGCGGTCAGCAGGGAGTCGCCGTCCCGCAGCGGGCGTACCGGCAGCAGCGGGGCACGGTCGCCCTGCGGGCCCTCGGTGTCGCGCCAGCCGAGCGGCTCGCCGCGCTCGGAGGTGACCAGCCGCCAGCGGCCGCCCTCGCCCTTCGGGCCCGCCTCCTCGGTGGGCGCGGGGCGCTGCGGCACGTCGGCGAGCGTGGAGAGCGAGAGCAGCTTCAGGCCGCGCTCGGCGCCGAGGAAGCCCGCGACGAAGTCGTCGGCCGGGTCGGCCAGCAGCTCGGCGGGCGGTGCGCACTGCACGAGGTGGCCGCCGGTGCGGAAGACGGCTATGCGGTCGCCGAGCCGCACCGCCTCGTCGATGTCGTGGGTGACGAAGACCACGGTCTTGCGCAGCTCGCTCTGGAGGCGCAGCAGCTCGTTCTGGAGCTGGGTCCGCACGACCGGGTCGACTGCGCCGAACGGCTCGTCCATCAGCAGCACCGGCGGGTCGGCCGCCAGTGCGCGGGCGACCCCCACGCGCTGCTGCTGGCCGCCGGAGAGCTGGTGCGGGTAGCGCTTGCCGGCGTCGGCGGGCAGGCCGACCAGCTCCAGCAGCTCGGCGGCGCGCGCCCGCGCCTTGCGGCGGCCCCAGCCGAGCAGCAGTGGCACCGTGGCGATGTTGTCGAGCACCGTGCGGTGCGGGAACAGCCCGGCCTGCTGGATGACGTAGCCGATGCCGCGCCGCAGCTCGGCGGCGTCGGCCCGCTGGACGTCACGGCCGCCGACGCTGACGGTGCCGCTGCTGGGCTCGACCATCCGGTTGACCATCCGGAGGGTGGTGGTCTTGCCGCAGCCCGAGGAGCCCACGAGGACCGTGATGCCGCCCTCGGGCAGTTCGAGATCGAGGTCGTCGACGGCGGTGGTGCCGTTCGGGTAGTGCTTGCTGACGCGATTGAAGCTGATCATCCGCTTCCCCTTGCCCTGTCTGCATATAGTCATGCACAGTCGTAGGCGAGTGAATAGAAGTCAAGAGTCCGGTGTTAATCAACGGTTACTTCTGCTCACAATGTGGGACGGAATGTCGATCTCCGTCCGAATAGGGCCCGAACAGGGTGCGGGTGAAAGGGGATCCGCTGGATGTTGTCTCAGATGCTGGGCTCGACGGGCACTGCGGGTACGGCGGGCAGCGCACGCGGTAGCGGCGGCGCGGACGGTGCGGGTGGCGCCGCGCCCCAGGTCGTACTGGACGGCCGGACCCTGCGCGTGGCCGACGTCGTGCGGCTCGCCGACCGGACCGCCCGCCCCGCCGCGCCCGACCCGGACGCCTTCGCCCGCGCCGAACGCTCCTGGGAGACCGCGCTCCGGCTGGCCGCCACCGGGCGCGTCTACGGCCGCAGCACCGGCGTCGGCGCCAACCGCACCGAGGACGTCGGGGCCGCCGACCAGGAGCACGGCCTGCGCCTGCTGCGCAGCCACGCCGGCGCCATCGGCGCCCCGCTGCCGGGCCGCGAGGTCCGCGCCATGCTCGCCGTACGCGCCAACCAGCTCCTCGCGGGCGGCGCCGGGCTGCGCCCCGCCGTCGTCACCGCCCTCGCCCAGGCCCTGGAGAGCGGCGCCCACCCGGTCGTCAACGAACACGGCGCGGTCGGCACCGGTGACCTCGCCGCGCTCGCCCAGACCGGCCTCGCCCTCGTCGGCGAACACCCCTGGGACCTCACCGACGCCGCCCCGGACGACCGCGCCCCCGCGCCCGTCGAGCTCGACGGCAACGACGCGCTCGCCCTCATCAGCAGCAACGCCCTCACCCTCGGCCAGTCGGCGCTCGCCCTGGACGAGCTGCGCCGGCTGCTGTCCGCCTCGCTCGCCGTCGCCGCGCTCTCGCTGATCGCGGTCGGCGGCTCGCTGGAGGCGTACGCCGAGCCCGTGCACGAGGCGCGCCCGCTCCCCGGCTCCGTCGAGGCGGCCGCCCGCATGCGCGCCCTGCTCGGCGCCCCGGCCCGCCCGACGCCGCCGCTGGGCCGGATCCAGGACCCGTACGGCTTCCGCTGCCTGCCGCAGATCCACGGACCGGCGCTGGACGCCGCCGACGCGCTGGAGCGGGTGCTGACCATCGAGTTCAACGCCGCCGCCGAGAACCCGCTGATATGCGCCGAGGACGAGGCCGCCTACCACCACGGCAACTTCTACGCCGCGCACCTCGCGCTCGGCCTCGACCACTTCCGGCTCGCCACGCTTCAGACCGCCCGGCTGTCCACCGCCCGGCTCGCCGCCCTGTCGGAGCCGGACTTCACCCGGCTGCGGCCCTTCCTCGGCGACGCCGCGTCCGCCAGCTCGGGCGTGATGATCCTGGAGTACGCGGCGGGGGCGGCCCTCGGCGAGCTGCGGGCCGTCTCCCACCCGGCCTCGCTCGGCCACGCCGTGCTCTCGCGCGGCGTCGAGGAGCAGGCCAGCTTCGCCTCGCTCGGCGCCCGGCAGACGCTGCGGGTGATCGACAACTACCGTCAGGTGCTGGGCTGTGAACTGGTCGCGGCCGTACGGGCGCTGCGCCAGCGCGGGCTGGAGCCGGAACCGGAGCTGCCGGTCGGCGCGGCGTTCGCCTTGGCGGCGGACCAGCTCGATCCGAGGATGGAGGACCGTCCGCTGACGCAGGATGTGGCGGTGGCCGCGGGCCTGCTCGACGGGCTGGCGGACATCGGCGTCGCGGGCGCGGAGAGTTGAGCATCGGGGAGTGGGCCCGGGAGGGCCGAGAGGGGCAGGAGAGAGCGATGAGTACGAACACGGGGGCGTCGGCGGAGGTGACGGCCGGGGTGCGGGATGACGCGGCCGGTGCCGGGGCGGGGACCAGCGCCGCCCGGCTTCAGAAGCTCTTCGAGGGCCACCGGCTGACGCCCACCCAGCGGCGCATCGCCCACTGCATGGTGCGGCGGGCGGCCGACGCGCCGTTCCTGTCGAGCGTCGAGCTCGCCGAGCTGGCCGGCGTCAGCCAGCCGTCGGTGACCCGCTTCGCGGTCGCGCTCGGCTTCGACGGCTACCCGGCGCTGCGCAGGCATCTGCGCGAGGTCGCCCCCGCCGAGCGGGGCGAGGGCGGGGACGCCTACAACGAGTACCAGCAGGCGGTCCAGTCGGAGATCGACAACCTGCGCCATCTGGCGTCCCTGCTCGCCGACCCGGCCCCGGTCGTACGGGCCGGGCGGCTGCTCGCCGAGTCCCGGCCGCTGCCGGTGCTCGGCCTGCGCGCGGCCTCCGCCCAGGCGGGCGGCTTCGCGTACTTCGCGCGCAAGGTCCACCCGGACGTACGCCTGCTCGACGAGGGCGGCACCATGCTCGCCGACCGCGTCGACGCGGCGGTGCGCGCGGGCGCGACCGCCCTGCTGTGCTTCGCCCTGCCGCGCCATCCGCGCGAGGTCGTCGAGGGCCTGGAGTACGCCAGGTCCGCCGGGCTGACCGTGGTGACGGTCGCCGACAGCGCCTTCGCTCCGGTCGCCCGCCACAGCGACCTGCTGCTGCCCGCGGCGGTCGGCACCGGGCTCGCCTTCGACACGGCGTGCGCGCCGATGCTGCTGGGGCGGGTGCTGCTGGAGGCGATGTGCGACGCGCTGCCGGACGCGCAGGCGCGGCTGGAGGAGTTCGACGCCAAGGCCGCGGCGCGGAGCCTGTTCGTGGAGTGACCGCCTCTCAGAGAATTCTCAGGCCCGGTGACTGGAGTCCGTCCCTCGAACGCTGTATGCACAGTTTGTACAGGTGACCGGATTCGAGACGAGGAGGTCTGTCGTGGGGCGCGGGGTGTATGCGCTGGCCCGGGTGGCCGTGGTTCTGCGGGCGCCGGCGGGGTGGCTGTGGTGGCTGGGCCTGCTGGCCGCAGGCGTCGGGGTGCCGGTGCCGGGGCTGACGGGGCGCCGGATCGGAGTGCTGGCGGGGGCGGCGCTGTTCCTGATCGCGGCGGTCGTGGCCTTCCTGGCCCGCCGCGGGCGGTATCTGGAGCTGGCGCGCGCCGCCTCCCGGGCGGGCAGGTCGGTGTTCCTCCAGGACCGCGCGGTGACCGTACGGGCCCGGCGGCGCGCGCTGCGCTGGTGGCTGCCGGCGGCGTTCCTGGCCGCGGTGGGATCGTCGTTCGCCGTGCCCGCGGCCGTCGGGATGCTGATGGCGGGGGCCGGCGCCGGGCTGTGGGCCAAGGCGCTGTGGCTGGGCCACTGGGAGCGGGCGAACGACGCGCTGTTGTGGGTGCGCGCGGAGTGGGTGGCCCGCGGCGGGCCGGCGGGCAAGGGCGTGAGCGCCTACCAGACGACCGGGATCGTGGCCGGGGACGCCCGGCCGGGCGGGGCCAGGCGGGGCCGCGCGGAGGCCGCGGCGGCGCGCTGACGTGCCACCCGGACCGGGGCGGGGTGCCCTGATCCTTCGCCGGACGGCCCGGAAACCGAGCCGTCCGGCGATCGGGGAAGGAACCCCCGGACGGTCAGCGGGAGACGTGGGCCGGAGTGAACTCGACCGGCAGGGCGGCCACGCCCCGCATCCAGATGGACGGCCGCCACTCGATCTCATCGGCGGGAAGCGACAGCACCACATCGGGGATCCGGTCGAGGAGCACCTCGATGGCCGCCTTGGTGATGATCTCGGCCAGCTCCGGCGCCGGCTCCGGGCAGCGGTGCTCACCGTGGCTGAAGGACAGATGGGCCTGGTTGCCGGCGGAGCCGGCGGTGAAGTCCGGCCGCACCTGCGGGTCGGTGTTCGCGGCGGCCAGGCCCAGGATGACGCAGTCGCCCTTCTTGATCTGCTGCCCGCCGAGCCTGGTGTCCTGGGATGCCCAGCGCCCGATGAAGTTCTGGGTCGGGGTGTCCTCCCACAGCACCTCGGTGAGCGCCTGGCTGACGCTGCGGCGCCCGCCGGAGATCGTGACGGCGAACCGGTCGTCGGTCAGCATCAGCCGCAGGGTGTTGCCGATCCAGTTGGACGTGGGCTGCTGACCGGCGGCCATGATCGAGATCATGTCCTGGATGATCTCTTCGTCGCTGAGCCCGGCCGGGTGAGCCGCCATCCGCGAGGGCACGTCCGCCTTGGGCTCACGGCGGCTGCGCTGCACCAACTCCGCCATCTTGGCGGCTATTCGGCCGTACGCCGCGACAGCTCCCTCGCCGTCGTCCAGCGAGGCGGTCATGTCCCGCTCCAGGTCGGCCGTCTCGGAGGGCTCGAGGCCGCAGATCCTGGCCACCACGCGCAGCGGGACCTGGCTCGCGTACTCGGCCATCAGCTCGGCCCGGCCGCTGCCCGCGAAGGCGTCGATCAGCTCGTCGGCGACCCGCTCGCTGTGCGCGCGCACCTCGAACTGGTCCGCTGCGGAGAGGGCGTCGCTGATCGCCCCCGAGCGTCGCTGATGCTCCGCGCCCTCGGTGAACAGCACGGACGGCTGATAGCCGACGAAGGGCAGCAGCGGCCAGTCGTCCGGGATCCGGTCCCAGGCGTGCCAGCGGCGGGAATCGCGCGCGAACAGCTCGGGGTTGGTGGTGACGCGGTGCACCTCGCGGTAGCCGAGGACCAGCCAGGCGGGGATGTCGCCGTCGAGCAGGACCGGGGCGACCGGCCCGTGTTCCCGCCGCAACTGCCCGTAGAGGTCGGCCGGATCCTCCTGGAACCGCAGGGCATGCATACGTACGCCGCCGGGGTTGTGGGCGGGGCAGCCCACGGGGGGCGAGGGGACCTGGGGATGATTCATGCGGTGTGCTCCTGGGCGGGCGGCACGTTCGCCGGCACGCCGAAGGAGTCCCGCATTGCTCGAACGATTGAACGGCTCAACGTGCTGGGGGCTGGCGTAGGGCCGCCCGACCATACGGAGCCTTGGGTTCCATACGGTGGACGACCTGGGCAGAAGGCTAACAGCCACCCGCCGGGGGAAGGGAAGTTGGTGGCTGTACTGAACGCCTGCCGCCGCTCGACTGAACGCCTGCCGCCGCTGGCCGGCGCCGATGGCAGAAGACCTCCAAAGGGGAGGCTTCAAAGCCCCGACAGCGCGCCCGTGTGCTCGCCGCCGCTCTCGGCGACGATCTCGTCGACGGACTGCGGCGAGCGTACGGGCGCGAAGCGCACTCGGCCGTTCCTGCCGCCGCTGCCGCCGCTGACCGAGAAGCCGTAGATCCCGGGGCGGGGCAGGCTGTTGTACGCGAAGTGGTTGGAGAAGTAGTACGCGCCCGTGTCGAGCAGCGCGACCAGGTCGCCCGACTCCAGCGCGGGCAGCGGCCGGTTCACGGCGACCAGGTCGCCCGCGAAGCAGCACGGCCCGGCCACGTCCTGCGGCACCGGGCCGCCCGGCCCGGTCGGCTTGGCCACGCCCTCGCCGTCGTACGCCGCGACCCGCAACGGCCATGACTCCGGGGCGAAGACGGTGCGCGTGGCCAGCTGGGCGCCCGCGTGGGTGACGGCGATCGGGCGGCCGCCCGCCGACTTGGTGTACTCCACGCGCGCCAGGACCGTGCCGGACTTGGCCACCAGCGACCGCCCGAACTCCGTGACCAGCCCGTACCGGCCGTCGAACAGCCCGGGGACGGTGGCGAGCAGCAGACGGGCGTAGTCGCGGTAGCCGGGGGTGATCTCGTCGGAGCCGAAGTTGACCGGCAGCCCGCCGCCGATGTCGAGCGTGTCGATCTGCTGTCGGCCGACCTTCCGGTTGATCTCCTCGGCGAGCTCGTACGCCGCCCGTACGCCCGCCGCCATCAGGTCCAGCGGGCAGCCCTGGGAGCCCACGTGCGCGTGCAGCCGGGTCAGCCAGGGCCGCTTCGTGAACGCGTTCACGACCCACTCGCGCGCCCCCACGTCCAGCAGCGCCACCCCGAACTTCGAGGTCGCGGTGGCGGTGCTGAGCGCCCCGATGCTGCCGCCGCCCACCTGCGGATTGACCCGCAGCCCCAGGGGGCCCGGCGGCAGCGCGGGCCCGGGGCCGCTCTGCGGCGCCACCAGCGCGTTCAGGCGGGCCAGCTCCTGCGGGTTGTCGGCGTTGACGGCGATGCCGAGCTCGACGGCCTCGCGCAGCTCGGCGTGGGTCTTGGCGGGCGAGTCGAGCACGATGCGCTCGGGCGCGACCCCCGCGGCCCGGGCCAGGGCCAGCTCGCCGGGGCTGGCCACCTCGCAGCCGATCCCGTCGTCGGCCAGCAGCCGCAGCACGGGGACGAGCGCGGCGGCCTTGACGGCGAAGGCGTGCAGCACGGGGGTGCCCGGCGCGACGACCTCGTCGAAGGCGGCCCGCAGCTCGGCCGCGGCGGCGCGGATGCCCGCCACGTCAAGCAGCCCGACGACGGGCTGGTCGGGGCCGATCAGCCCCTGCTCCACGGCGGCCCGCACCGCCCGCTCCCGCCGGGCGGCCGCGCCCGCCCCCGTTGCCACCGCATTCGATGTCATGTCACCAGCCAACCACCACGCGCCCCCGCCGCCCAGCCCGCTCCGCGGCCCGTCCCACGTGGTGGGCCAGGTGGGTTTCCCCTGCCCCGCCCCTTCCCGGCCCCAGCCGATGTGCGGTCTCCGCCCCAGCCCCCGGGGGCGGGAGCCGGATGCAGGGCTCACCGCGCGGCGGGGGCTCGTCTGGCCGAGAGCCGGAAAGCGGCGGGGTGGGGAAAAGTGGCCGTCGGCCGGGCCTAGCCTGTGGAGCCCAGGTCGCGGCCGAGGTCGCGCAGCGGGCCGCCGACGCGCTGCGTGAGCCCGTCGCGCAGCTCCGTCAGCCGTTCGATGCGCTCGTCGAGATACGTCAGCCGGCGCCGGACGATCATGTTGGGGAGGGTGCACAGACCGGGCTCCCCGTCCGTCCGGGGCTCGGCGGCCGCGGGGAGCGCCTCGATGGCCGCCACGAGGGCCCGTACGTCCTCGATGGTCAGGCCGGCGGTCAGCAGCTCGCGCACGGCGCGCAGATGGCGCACGTCCTCGGCCGTGTAGTCGCGGTGCCCGGAGGGCGTGCGGCGCGCGGTGAGCAGCCCGCGCTGCTCGTAGTAGCGCAGCGCCCGCGGCGTCAGCCCGGCGGCCGCCGCCGCGTCCCCGATGCGCATGGGTCCCCCGTCCCCCGTTCCTTTGCGCCTTGACGCCATTGTCGCGCCGCGCCGTTTACAACTCCACCAGCACCGCGCCGACATGGCGCCCCTCGACCAGCTCGCACAGCGCGCGCGGCGCCTGCTCGACGCCCCGCAGCCGGGTGTGCGGATAGGTCATCGTGCCCTCGCGCAGCGCGCTGCCGAATTCGCGCACGTACTCGGGATAGGCGTCCATGTGGTCGTAGGCCGCGACGCCGCGCAGCGTGATCCCCCGCGCGATGAGGGCGAAGGTGCTGATCGGGGTGGTGGCCATGGCGTCGCCGGTCAGCTGGGCGGACAGCGCGCCGACGAGGGCGAAGCGGGCGCCCCGGCGGGCCACGGCCAGCGCCGCCAGCAGCTGCTCGCCGCCGACGTTGTCGAAGAGCACGTCGATGCCGTCCGGGGCCGCCTCGTGCAGCTGGGCCTCGATCGGCCCGGCGCCCCGGACCACCGCCGCGTCGTAGCCGAGCTCCTGGACCAGGTAGTCGGCCTTGCGCCGGGAGCCGGTGGAGCCGATGACCCGGGCGGCGCCGTGCAGCCGGGCGAACTGCCCGGCCAGCGTGCCGACCCCGCCGGCCGCGCCGGTGACGAACACGGTGTCCCCGGCCCGCACCTCGGCCCCGCGCGCCACGCCCAGCCAGGAGGCGAAGCCCTGCGAGAGATACGCGGCGGGGTCGGGCAGCCCCTCCGGGCCCAGCCGCTCCGCCTCCGCGGCCTCCACGAGCGCGTACTCGCGCCAGCCCAGCCGGTGCCGGACCAGCTCGCCGGGGGCGAGATCGGTGCCGGGTGCGGCGACCACCTCGCCGACGGCCGGGCCGTGCATGGGGTCGCCGGGCCGCTGGAGCAACTGGGACAGTTCGAAGCTGTCGGGGTCGGCGAGGGTCAGCGGCCGCATCACGGCGGCGACGTTCATGAGCCGGTTGCGGACCAGCACCTGCCCCGGGCCGGGCTCGGGCACGGGGGCGGTGACGACCGCGAAGTGGTCGGTGGTGAGCGTGGTCCGGGGGCGGTCGGCCAGGAGTACCTGGCGGTGGGTGGCGGGCACGGATCCGGGCACGGGCGCGGGCTGTGGCATGGAGCGCTCCTCGGTGTGGAGGTGTCGCGGTGGAGCGGAACGCCGAGACGGTAAGACCTGACGTATACGTCAACCGCAAGTCCGCCTCCCGGAACACTCCGTGAGCCCGGTATTGACTAACCTTATTCATCGAAGCAAAGATGTGAATATATTGATCCAGTCAACGGCAGGGAGGCACGGCCCATGTCAGGACCGCGACCCGTACGCGCACCGCGTGGCACCGAACTCAGTGCCCGGGGATGGCAGCAGGAAGCCGCTCTGCGGATGCTCCAGAACAACCTCGACCCGGAGGTCGCCGAGCACCCGGACAAGCTCGTCGTCTACGGCGGCACGGGCAAGGCGGCCCGCGACTGGCGCTCGTTCGACGCCATGGTCCGCACGCTCACCACGCTGAAGCAGGACGAGACGATGCTGGTCCAGTCGGGCCGGCCGGTCGGCGTCATGCAGACCCACGAGTGGGCGCCGCGCGTGCTGATCGCCAACTCCAACCTGGTCGGCGACTGGGCCAACTGGGAGGAGTTCCGCCGTCTTGAGGCGCTCGGCCTGACCATGTACGGCCAGATGACCGCCGGCTCGTGGATCTACATCGGCACCCAGGGCATCCTCCAGGGCACGTACGAGACCTTCGCCGCCGTCGCCGCGAAGAAGTTCAGTGGCACCCTGGCCGGGACCATCACCCTCACCGCCGGGCTCGGCGGCATGGGCGGCGCGCAGCCGCTCGCGGTCACCATGAACGACGGCGTCGCCATCTGCATCGACTGCGACCCGCGCGCCATCGAGCGCCGTATCGAACACCGCTACCTGGACGTACGGGCCGACAGCCTGGACCACGCCCTCCAGCTGGCCGTCGAGGCGCGCGACGCCAGGCGGCCGCTGTCCATCGGCGTCCTGGGCAACGCGGCCGAGCTGGTCCCCCAGCTGCTCGCGATGAACGCCCCCATCGACATCGTCACCGACCAGACCAGTGCCCACGACCCGCTGGCCTATCTGCCGCTGGGCGTGGACTTCGACGAGATGGCCTCGTACGCCGCCGAGAAGCCCGCCGACTTCACCCAGCGGGCGCGCGAGGCCATGGCGATCCACGTCGAGGCCATGGTCGGCTTCATGGACGCGGGCGCCGAGGTCTTCGACTACGGCAACTCGATCCGCGGCGAGGCCCAGCTGGCCGGCTACGACCGCGCCTTCGCCTTCCCCGGCTTCGTGCCCGCCTACATCCGGCCCCTCTTCTGCGAGGGCAAGGGCCCCTTCCGCTGGGCGGCCCTGTCCGGCGACCCCAAGGACATCGCGGCCACCGACAAGGCCATCCTCGACCTCTTCCCGGAGAACGAGTCGCTGGCCCGCTGGATCAAGCTGGCGGGGGAGCGGGTCCACTTCCAGGGCCTGCCCGCCCGGATCTGCTGGCTCGGCTACGGCGAGCGCGACAAGGCGGGCGAGCGCTTCAACGAGATGGTGGCCGACGGCACGCTCGCCGCGCCGCTCGCCATCGGCCGCGACCACCTGGACTGCGGCTCGGTGGCCTCCCCGTACCGCGAGACCGAGGCGATGCTCGACGGCTCGGACGCGATCGCGGACTGGCCGCTGCTCAACGCCATGGTCAACGTCGCCTCGGGCGCGTCCTGGGTCTCCATCCACCACGGCGGCGGCGTCGGCATGGGCCGCTCCATCCACGCGGGCCAGGTCACGGTCGCCGACGGCACGGCGCTGGCGGGCGAGAAGATCCGCCGCGTGCTGACGAACGACCCGGGCATGGGCGTGATCCGCCACGTGGACGCGGGCTACGACCGCGCGGACGAGGTAGCGACGGAACGAGGCGTCCGCATCCCCATGCGCGAGGAGGACACCGCATGAGTGTGGGCAATCGTCCCGCAGAGGGGGCACCTCCCAGCGGTAGCTGGGGGAGGGACGGGTGGGCACACCCCGCCCACCGGCCCGCACCCGCCCACGAAACGGAACCCGCGGCGGCGCCAGGCGCACCCGCCACGTTCCACGAGATGTGGCGCGACCTCCTCCCCATCGGCCGCAACCAGGCAACCCACGGCTACCGCCGCTACGCCTGGACCCCCGCCGACGCCGACTGCCGCGCCTGGTTCCGCGCCCAGGCGGAGACCCGCGGCCTTGCCTACGAGGAGGACCGCAACGGCAACCAGTGGGCCTGGCTCGGCGACCCGGCCGCCGGGGACGCCGTCGTCACGGGCTCGCACCTGGACTCCGTGCCGGACGGCGGCGCCTTCGACGGCCCGCTCGGCGTCGTCTCCTCCTTCGCCGCGCTGGACGAGCTGCGCTCGCGCGGGGCACGCCCCGCCAAGCCGCTCGCCGTCGTCAACTTCGGCGACGAGGAGGGCGCCCGCTTCGGCCTGGCCTGCGTGGGCTCGCGGCTGGCCGCCGGGCAGCTGAGCGCCGAGCAGGCGCACGCGCTGCGCGACGGCGACGGGGTGAGCCTGGCGCAGGCCATGGAGCGCGCCGGGTACGACCCGGAGGCGATCGGCCCGGACCCGGAGCGGCTGGCCCGCATCGGCGCGTTCGTGGAGCTGCACATCGAGCAGGGCCGAGCCCTGGCGGACGGCACGCACCCCGTCGGCGTCGCCTCCGCGATCTGGCCGCACGGCCGCTGGCGGTTCGACTTCCACGGCGAGGCCAACCACGCCGGGACGACCCGGCTGGAGGACCGCCGCGACCCGATGCTGACCTACGCGAACACCGTCCTGGCCGCCCGCAAGAAGGCGCGGATCGCCGGGGCGCTGGCGACCTTCGGCAAGGTCGGCGTGGAGCCGAACGGCGTCAACGCCATCGCCTCGCTGGTGCGGGGCTGGCTGGATTCCCGGGCCCCCGACGAGGAGACGCTCGCGGCCGTCGTCGGCGAGATCGAGCGCGCGGCCGTGGAGCGCGGGCTGCGGGACGGCGTGAAGGTCAAGGTCACGCGGGAGTCGTTCACGCCGGTGGTGGAGTTCGCCCATGGCCTCCGCGACGAGCTGGCGGGGCTTCTCGGCGGGGCCCCGGTCCTGCCCACCGGCGCGGGACACGACGCGGGCATTTTGTCCGCGTCCGTACCGACCGCCATGCTGTTTGTAAGGAACCCCACCGGCGTCTCGCACTCACCCGCCGAGACGGCGACCGAGGATGACTGCCTCGCCGGGGTGACGGCACTCGCCGACGTACTGGAGGGCCTGGCGTGTCGCTGACGGCGCAGACCTACTGGGCGGAGCATGCCTGGCTGGGCGGGAGCGTGCAGCCGAACGTGCTCATCGTGACGGCGGTCGACGGCCGGATCAAGGAGGTGCGGGCGGATACGCCCGTGCCGCCCGCCGGGGCCGTCTGGCTGCGCGGGCTGACCCTCCCGGGCCTGGCCAACGCCCACAGCCACGCCTTTCACCGCGCCCTGCGCGGCGTGGTCCAGGCGGGCAGTGGCACCTTCTGGACCTGGCGGGAGGTGATGTACGGCGTCGCGGACAAGCTCACCCCCGAGCGCTACTTCGATCTCGCCCGCGCCGTCTACGCCGAGATGACCATGGCGGGCATCACCTGCGTCGGCGAGTTCCACTACCTCCATCACGCGCCCGGAGGCACCCGCTACGACAACCCCAACGCGATGGGGGAGGCCCTGATCGCGGCCGCCGCCGAGGCCGGGATCCGGATCACCCTCCTCGACACCTGCTATCTCTCCTCCGGTTTCGGGGCCGAGCCCGACGCCCACCAGCTGCGCTTCTCCGACGGCACGGCGGAGACCTGGGCGGAGCGGGTGTCCGGGCTCAAGGGCGACGGCAACACCCGGATCGGCGCGGCCGTCCACTCGGTGCGGGCGGTGCCCGTGGACCAGCTGGGAACCGTCTCCGGCTGGGCCGACCACCATGCCGCCCCGCTCCATGTCCACCTCTCGGAGCAGACCGCCGAGAACGACGCCTGCGTCGAGGCGCACGGCTTCACCCCCACCCGGGTGCTCGCCGACCACGGGGTGCTCGGCCCGCGCACCACGGCCGTGCACGCCACCCATCTCACCCCCGGGGACATCCGGCTGCTGGGCCACTCGGCCACCGGCGTCTGCATGTGCCCGACCACCGAGCGCGATCTCGCCGACGGCATCGGCCCGGCCGCCCAGCTGGAGCAGGCGGGCTCCACCCTCTCGCTGGGCAGCGACAGCCATGCCGTGATCGACATCCTGGAGGAGGCACGCGCCATGGAGATGGACGAGCGGCTGCACACCCGCACCCGGGGCCACTGGAGCGCGCCCCGGCTGCTGCGCGCCGCCACCGCCGACGGCCACGCCGCCCTCGGCTGGGGCGACGACGCGGGCCGGATCGAGCCCGGCGCGCTCGCCGACCTCACGACGATCGCACTGGATTCCGTCCGCACGGCGGGACCGCCGCCCGCCCTCGGCGCCGAGACGGCCGTATTCGCGGCGACCAACGCGGATGTCCGGCACACCGTGGTCGGCGGGCGCCATGTCGTACGGGACGGGGCGCACCAGCTCGTCCCCCGAGTCCCCGAGGCCCTGGCCGAGGCCATCGCGGCCCTGCGGGACTGAGCCACAGCACCATGCCCGGCCCGGTGACCGGCCCCATGACCGGCCGCTTCACGACCGGCCATTTCACCACCGGCCCCATGAGGGCCCGGTGACCGGCCAGATGAAGGAGAACGCCCGCGATGACGACCGCGACCGCCATCATCGACATCTCCACCCTCGTCACCAACGACCCCTCCCTCGGCGAAGGCCCCCTCGGTCTGATCCAGGACGCGGCCGTCGTGATGGAGGACGACCGCATCGCCTGGATCGGTGACTCGAGCAAAGCACCCGCCACCGACAATCAGGTCGACGCCGGCGGCCGGGCGCTGCTCCCCGGCTTCGTGGACTCCCACTCCCACCTCGTCTTCGCGGGCGACCGGACGGAGGAGTTCAACGCCCGGATGTCCGGCCGCCCGTACAGCGCGGGCGGCATCCGCACCACCGTGGCCGCCACCCGCGCCGCCTCCGACCAGGACCTGGACGCGAATGTGGCGCACTACGTCCGCGAGGCGCGCCGCCAGGGCACCACGACCCTGGAGATCAAGTCCGGCTACGGCCTGACCTCCCAGGACGAGGCCCGCTCGCTGGAGGTCGCCTCCGCCTACACCGACGAGGTCACCTATCTGGGCGCCCACGTCGTGCCGCCCGAGTTCGCCGACGACGCCGCCGCGTACGTGGATCTGGTCACCGGCCCGATGCTGGACCTCTGCGCCCCGCGCGCCCGCTGGATCGACGTGTTCTGCGAGCGGGGCGCCTTCGACGGCGACCAGGCCCGTACGATCCTCACCGCCGGAGCGCAGCGGGGGCTGACCCCGCGTGTGCACGCCAACCAGCTGACCCAGGGCCCCGGCGTCCAGCTGGCCGTCGAGCTGGGCGCCGCCTCCGCCGACCACTGCACCCACCTCTCCGACGCCGATGTCGACGCCCTGGCCCAGGGCGACACGGTCGCCACGCTGCTGCCGGGCGCGGAGTTCTCCACCCGCTCGCCGTACCCCGACGCGCGCCGGCTGCTGGACGCGGGCGTGACCGTGGCGCTCTCACCCGACTGCAACCCGGGCTCGTCCTTCACCAGCTCCATGTCCTTCTGCGTCGCGCTGGCCGTCCGTGAGATGCGGATGACCCCGGACGAGGCGGTCTGGGCGGCCACGGCCGGCGGGGCGCGGGCCCTGCGCCGTACCGACGTCGGCCGGGTCGCCGTCGGCCTCCGCGCCGATCTGGTCCTGCTGGACGCCCCCTCGCACGTCCACCTCGCCTACCGCCCCGGCGTCCCCCTCGTCGCGGCGGCCTGGCACGGCGGCACGCTGGTCTGACGGACGTCCCCTACGCCGGCACCTCCAGGACCGCCTTACCGCGCACCCGGCGGCCGAGCAGCGCCTCGGCCGCCTCGGTGGCCCGCGACCAGTCGCCCCGCCAGGCGATCTGCGGGTCGAGTTCGCCGCTCGCCACGAGCCCGGCCAGCCACGACAGGTCCTCGGCCAGCCCGTCCACGTCCTCCAGCAGGAAGTACGTGGTGATGGACCGGTTGTGTCCTTCGTTGCCGAAGAAGGCCCCGTACGGGAAGCTCTCGCTGTCGCCACCGTTGTGCCCCAGGGCGATCAGCGTCCCGTGCGGGGCCAGGGTCTCGTACGCGGCGACCAGCGCCGCGCCGCCGACCAGGTCGATCACGCCGTGCACCGGCTCGGCCGGCTTCACCGCGGCCGGTTCTCCGGCGCTCACGACGACCTCGTGCGCCCCCAGTGCCCGCAGCTCGGTCTCCTTCGACGGATCCGAGGTGGCCGCGACGACGTGCGCGCCGCCCCGGGCCGCCAGCTGTACGGCGAAGCGCCCGACCCCGCCGCCCGCGCCCGTCACCAGCACCCGCCGGCCCAGGATCGGCCCGAGGCGGCGCAGCGCGCGCAGCGCGGAGCCCGCGGCCACCGGCAGCGTGCTGACCGCCCCGGGGTCGGTGCCGGGCGGGACGGCGGCGAGCAGGCCGGTGTCCACCGCGCGCAGCTCGGCCCAGGCTCCGTCGGCGCCGAGGGAGACCACGGGCGTGCCGGCGGCCGGGCCCGAGCCGTCCGCCGCCGCCCGGACCACCACGCCCGCCGCGTCCCAGCCGGGCACGTCTCCGTCGGCGCCGCCGGGCAGGACGTGGGAGACCTCGCCGTAGTTGAGCGAGAACGCCTCGACCCGCACCAGCGCCTGGTGGGGCGCGGGCTCGGGGTCAGGGACTTCGGCCAGGGACAGATGCCCGGGGGCCGCATGGTCGATCGTCAGTGCGCGCACGTCCGCCTCCGCGGTTCACAGGTGCTGCTGATCAAGGAATTCCATAGTGCCACTCAGTGGCATAAGCCTACAAGTGGCAAAAGACCCGGGGAGGCGCCGGGCGGTAGGCTGCCGGGCGTGGTGAACGAACTGCCGCTGCGCGAGCGCAAGAAGCTGCGCACCCGCGAGGCCCTGGTCGAGACCGCCCTGGCGCTCTTCTCGGAGAAGGGGTTCTGCGCGGTCACGCTCGATGAGCTGGTGGGCGCGGTGGAGGTGTCCAAGCGCACGTTCTTCCGTACGTTCGCCTCCAAAGAGGACGTCGCGCTCGCGCCCGAGAAGGAGCTGTGGGCCGCGTACAGCGCGCGCATCGAGGCGCAGCCGCCGACCGGCCCGCTGCTGACGGCGCTCGAGGACACGCTCTTCGCCGCCGTGGCGGACATGGCGGACGGCTGGGAGCGCCGCTTCCGCGTCAGCCGCGCCCTCGCCGACCGCACTCCGGCGCTGACCGCGCACAGCCTCGGACACTGCGCGGACGTCACCGACGCCCTCGTGCGCTCCGTCGCACGCAGCCGGCCCGACTCGGCGACCGACGAGTTGCGGGTGCGGCTGCTGCTCGAGCTGATGCTGGCGGCGTGGCGCAGCGCGCTCAAGGAGTGGGCGCAGGCCCCGGGGGAGCCGGGCCGCGACGAGCTGCGGGCGCGGACGCGCGAGGCGCTGAACGCGCTTCCGGAAGTCGCCGGCCTGATCGCCGACTCCACCCGGGGCTGACGCCCGGCGGACGGGGAGTCATGTCCCGGTATTCGATGTGGGGAATGCGTGCGGGGAATGGTCGCGGGGAAGGCGCACGCGGGCGCGGATAAGGGCCCGTCCCAGGCCTGGGGGCGGGCCCTTATCCGTCTGCGGTGAGCGCTACTCCTCGATCATCAGGCCTCTGCGGAGCCGGACGAGTGTGCGCGACAGCAGCCGGGAGACATGCATCTGGGAGATGCCCAGCTCATCACCGATCTCCGATTGCGTCATATTCGCGACGAAGCGCAGGGAGAGAATTTTCCGGTCGCGCGGCGAGAGATCCGCGATGAGGGGTTTGAGGGATTCGACGTATTCGATGCCCTCAAGGCCGTGATCCTCGTAGCCGATGCGGTCCGCGAGCGCGCCCTCGGTGTCGTCCTCTTCCGGCTGGGCGTCCAGCGAACTCGCGGTGTACGCGTTGCTCGCGGCCATGCCCTCGATGACCTCGGCGGTGGTGATGTCCAGCCGCACGGCCAACTCGGCGGCGGTCGGGGCGCGGTCCAGCCGCTGGGCCAGTTCGTCGCCGGCCTTGGCCAGGTCGAGCCGCAGCTCCTGAAGCCGCCTGGGGACCCGCACCGACCAACTGGTGTCCCGGAAGAAGCGCTTGATCTCGCCGATGATGGTCGGCATGGCGAAGGTGGGGAACTCGACGCCGCGGCTGAGCTGGAAGCGGTCGATGGCCTTGATGAGGCCGATGGTCCCGACCTGGACGATGTCCTCCATGGGCTCGCTGCGCGAGCGGAAGCGGGAGGCGGCGAACTTGACCAGGGCCAGGTTGAGCTCGACCAGGGTGTTGCGGACGTACGCGTATTCGTGCGTGCCTTCTTCGAGGATTTCGAGCCGCTCGAAGAGGGTCTTGGACAGCGCCCGCGCGTCTACCGGCCCTACCGTTTCATACGGCGGGATCTCGGGTAGATCGGCCAGTTCGGGCAGATCCTCGAAAGAAAGACCGGTGACCGTAGGGCCATCCGGGCCGGAAGTGAACTGTTGCGGCGGGGGTGTCGACGAGGCGGTGAGCCGAGTGTCCTGAGTGGTCCGAGTGGTCACAGAGGAATCGGTGCGCGATTCGTCGAGCCGGGGTGACATAAGTCTCCTCCCTCATTCTCGGCATATGGCTGCCGATGCCATTACGACTGCTGCGGTTTGCGGCGCCTCCAAAGCCGGCCGTGGCGGGTGTGTCTCTCTACGCCTACCCGGATTCACCTGCAAGTGGCAAGTCCAACTTGTCCGTGTTTGGCGAAGTATGTGGATTGTTCGGGTACCGGAGGCGGTGGAGAAGGCGTAATGTTCGACACGCGCAATCGAAAGCAACGAGACGCCAGAAGAGGTGCGCACATGGACCGCCAGATGGTCGGCAGCGCAAGCAAGGGCCGACTACGGGTCGAGGTTCGGCACCACGGGGCGAGCGCGGTCGTGACACCGGCGGGTGAGCTGGATCACCACACTGCCGAGGCGTTGCGGGAACCGCTCGAGGCCTGCGTGGAGGAGGGGCATGCGCGGCTGGTCGTGGACTGTTCCAGGCTGGAGTTCTGCGATTCCACCGGACTCAACGTCCTCCTCGGCGCCCGTCTGAAGGCCGAGGCGGAGGGCGGCGCGGTCCATCTGGTGGCCATGCAGCCGGTCGTGGCGCGCGTGTTCGAGATCACAGGGGCGGAGGCCGTCTTCACGGTGCACGACTCCCTGGACGCGGCGCTCGTCGAGTAGCGCGGGCTCTTCCTGTTTCCGTGTTTCCCGGGGGCATCTCCGACACGTCATGGATGCGTAGTCCGCGTCACACGAGACGTTCGGAGGAAGTGGGTGTTCTCACGCTTTCGTCGGGCAGGAGACAGGCTGAAACTGTTGAAAAGATCAGGTATTCCTTGTCCCTGAATCGGTGAATCGGTGAGGTGAAGCCGCTGATGAGCACCACCCGGCCGTACCCGCCGGGCGACCGTGGCCCGGAGCCGGACGGCCCCGCTGCTTCGGCCACCCCGACGGCGACCCCACCCGTCGGGCCCATCCGCCAGACCCGCAGGCTCCACCTGATCGGGGCCAGCGGCGCGGTGCCGCGCGCTCGCGACTTCACTCGCGACGCGCTGCGCGACTGGGGCTGGCTCCCGGCGGTGACGGCCGATCAGCGAGCCGCCGCCGAGGACGTCCTGCTCGTCGTCTCCGAACTCGTCACCAACGCCTGTCTGCACGCCGACGGGCCCGAGGAGCTGCGCGTCAGCTGCTCGGCGAAGGTGCTGCGGCTCGAAGTGGTGGACCTCGGCTCGGGCACCCCCGCCCCCCGCACCCCGCACCGCGCGGGCCGCCCCGGCGGGCACGGCATGTTTATCGTGCAGCGGCTCTGCCTCGACTGGGGGGTCGTACGGAACCCCGACAGCGCCGGCAAGACGGTCTGGGCCGAACTCGCCGCTCCCTCCTGACGACTGGGGTCCCCTCCCTGCCCGGCGGCCTGCGCGGGCCCGCGCAGGCCCTGGTTTCCACATCTTCACCCGCTTCGCGTCGAACCGGCGCGTACTTTGTCTTCCCTCCATAAGGTCCCCGGCGTACTGTCAGCGCCCGATCTGATGTGTCGTCAGTAACATTCGGCTGCGGCACTTGACGAGAGGGGATCTCGAGGTGTCCCACACACAACGCCACCCCGCCGGCCGTGGCGCAGCCCTCGCACTCGCCGCGGCCGTGGCCGGCTCGGCGGTACTCCTCACCGCCCCGGCCGCGCGGGCCGTCACCGTGGACGTCAACTACAAGTGCCAGACCCCGATCGGTGACAAGAGCGCCGTGTCGCCCATCGACATCAAGGCCGTGAAGAGCGGCAGCGCGTACAAGCTCACCATGTCCTTCCAGAAGGGCGTCTCCTCCAGCCCCGTCGAGCTGGGGAAGGGGGCCATGCACCCGAGCGCGCTCATCAAGCTCGGCGGCGCGGAGAGCGGCACGCTCAAGGTCGCCGGGTCCCCCAACGCCGAGGCCATCCCCGCCAACACCCCGATCAAAATCACCGACTTGACGGGCGACTACACCCCGAAGAAGAACGGGAAGGTCACCTTCACCGCCTCCACCCTCACCATCAAGGCGCTGGGCACCACCACGACCTGCACACCGGGCAACAGCCCGGGGCCCTCCCTGACCCTGGACGTCACGGGCGCGGCCGGCTCGGGCGGCACGAGCGGTACGGACGGCGGCACAAGCGGTACGGGCGGATCCGGAACCAGCGGAACCAGCGGCACCAGCGGTGCGCAGAGCTCCTCCGGCGGCAGCCTTCCGCAGACCGGACCGGCGGACTCCGCGGTCGCCCTCGGCACGCTCGGCGCCACGGTGGTCCTCGCCGGAGCGGCCGGAACGCTCTGGCTGACCCGACGCGGGCGTACGCGCCGCGCGTAGGGGCGTCAGCCGGACACCGGGCCGGGCCGGGTCCGCCGCCGCCCCGCGGTCAGGCACGAGCACGAGCACCAGCACCAGCACTCAAGGAGCCGCCGATGCCGTCTCGTATCCGCGCAGCGTGGACGGTCGCCGCCGTGCCCGCCCTCGCCACCGCCCTGCTCGCCGCAGCGCCGCTCACCGCGCCCGCCACGGCCGCCGGGCCGGACTGGTCCGCGCGCCCCGCGGCCGGCGGCGCGGGCGGGCCGGGCGCCGACGACCGGCCGTACTTCTATCTGGAGGGCGGGCCGGGCAGCGCGCTCCGGGACCGGCTCTCGGTCGTCAACCACAGCAAGCGGCCCCGTACCGTCCAACTCCGTGCCGCGGACGCCGCTTCCGGCGGCGCGTGGATCGCGCTCGCCGCCAAGCGGGTCACGGTCCCGGCCCGCACCCGCGCCGACGTCCCCTTCACCCTCACCGTCCCGCCCGAGACGCCGCCAGGCGACCACCCCGGCGCCATCCTCGTCTCCGGCGGCGGCCACGAGGTCCGGGTACCGGTGTATCTGCGGGTCGGCGGGCGGACGCTGGCGGCGCTCTCCGTCGAGGACATGAAGGTGGTCAAGGCGGACGGCGGCGCCGCCATCCACTACGCGCTCGTCAACCGCGGCAACACCGTGCTGACGCCCCGGCTGGCGGTCCGCGCCGACGGGCTGTTGGGCGAGGTGCTCCGCCGGGACGCCCGCACGCTGCCCGTCCGACTGGCGCCGGGCCGCCGGGTGCGGCTCACCGAGAAGTGGCCGGGCGCGCCCGCCCTCGACTCGGTGGACGTCACCCTCACCGTCACCGCGGCGGGCGGCGCCCACGCCACCGCCTCCGCCGGCTACACCGCCGTGCCCCGGGGCGTCGTGGCCGGGGCGGCGGCCGTGGGGCTCGGCGCGGCCGGGGGCGGGAGCGCCTGGCTGATGCGGAGGCGGCGCGGCCGCCACCACAGGCCCGGCGTCCCCGGGACAGGCCCGAAGGACGGCGGCGCGGACGGCGGCGCGGAGGGCGGCGCGCCCGTGGAACCCGCGCGGGAGACACGGGAACCGGCAGGCACGGGGTCAGGAGCGAGGACGTGACAGGCCGTACGGACATCCAGCCGACCCCGCGCCCGGCGCCGAGGCCCCCAGGCGCGGCTTCCCGCGGACACCGCCCGCTCGCCGCGCTGTTGGCCGTGCTCGCGCTCGTCGTGCTGGCGCTCGGCGCGCCGCCGCAGGTCCGGGCCGCCGCGGCCGACGGACCGACCGCGACGGTGTCGAAGGAGGAGGCGGGCGCGGGCGGCACGGTCACCGTGAGCGGCCGGGGATGGCGGCCCCGCGCACTGCTCATGATGCTCATCTGCGGACAGAACATGATCGGCGGCACCAACTCCTGCGCCAATTCCGACGGCAGAGCGGTCACCACCGACGCCCAGGGCGCCTTCAGCAAGAAGCTGCCGGTCGCCGAGCCGCCCGAGCCGTGCCCCTGCGTCATCCATGTGGCGACCGTCACCGGCGAAGCCGCCACCGTGGATGTGACGTTCCGCGTCGCGGGGCATCCGGTCGAGCCGCTGCCGGAGCGGGAGGGGACCGGGGGCGAGCGGCTGCGGGCGCTGTCCGCGCGCCTCGACGGCTCGAGCGGGCTGCTCACCTGGTTCGGCGCGCCACCGCAGCGGCGTCTGGTGGTCACCGTCGCCAACCTCGGCTCCACCCCGGCCCGCGACCCGGTCTTCCAGGTGGGCACCTCGCACGGCGTGTTCGCTCCCTCCTGGGAGGAGCAGCAGTGGCGGGGGACCATAGCGGCCGGGAAGAAGGCGCAGGTCAAGCTCCCCGTCGAGCTGTCGGCGGGCGCGCACGGCGACTATCAGGTGTCGCTCAGGTACGGCGGGAAGGTGCTGGTCGAGCAGCCGTGGACGGTGGGGCGGCCATGGGGCGTCACGCTCTTCTGGATCCTGCTGTGCGTGGTGGTCCCGGCGGCGGTCTTCCGCATCGGCATGGCCGTCGTGGACAAGGTGCGCCCGCGTACGGCGGTGGTCAGCGGGCGCGGTGGCCGCCGTCGCCCGGTACGGCGGTGGCCGCCGCGTAACCCGCGCACCCCCCGGCCGCCGTCCAGGACCCCGGCCCCGGCGGAGAGCGAGGGTGGCGGCGCGCTGCCCTGGTTCACCCCGGACACCCTGCCGGGCAGCTCACTGCCTCAGGCGAAAGGCACAGAGCGAACAGAGCGAACAGAGCGAACTGAGCGACAACTTTCCGCACCGTCCCAGGAGAACCGACCGACCCCGAAAGGAACGACGTGAGTACGCAACGAAGAGTGGGCGCGGCAGCGGTCGCGCTGCTGCTCGGCGGTGCGGGCGTGCTGATGGGCGCGGGCACCGCACGGGCGGCCGAGGTCTCGTACGCGACCGAGTGTCTGCCACCGCCGATCTCCGGCCTGCCTCCGGTGGAGGGCACCACGACGGTGGACGTGCAGGCCCCGGCGACGGCGAAGGTCGGCGACGAGGTCGAGGTCGTCTGGAAGACGGTGCAGGCCGCCTCCAAGAACCCGCCGATCCTCGACCTCGAGGAGAACACCGTCTTGCCGACCGGCACCGTCACGGTGGGCGGCGCGCAGACGGGCGAACTGGCCATGGAGGGGCCGCGGGAGAACCCGGCGATCCCCAAGGACAGCCCGATGAAGCTGTCCGACATGAAGGGCACGCTCAAGCTGACGAAGGCGGGGGAGGTGACGCTGACCCCGGGCGCGTACAACATCAACGTCAGCAAGCCGCTGTCCACGGACACCAAGTGTTCGGCGAAGGAGGCGGTCAAGGCCGCGGCCACCATCAAGGTGACGGACGGCGGCAGCACCACGACGGGCGGCTCGACCACCGGCGGTAACACAACAGGCGGCACCACGACCGGTGGCACCACCACGGGCGGCACCACCACGGGCGGCGGCGGTGGCGGCGACTCGCACACCGGCAAGGAGGTCCAGGTCGCCTACGCCTGCAAGACCCCCATCGGCGACAAGAACGCCACCTCCCCGGTCCGCATCGACGCCGTCAAGAAGAGCGGCAGCTTCGACCTGACCGTCAAGTTCGGCAAGTCGGTCATGGACAGCCCGGCCGACATCCCCGCGGACTCGGTCAAGCCGTCGATGGCCGTCAAGGTCGCCGGCGCGGACAAGGGCACGGTCGCGGTGGAGGGCCCGACCAACAAGGAGGCCATCAAGTCCGGCGCCCCGATCGAGATCCCCGACCTCACCGGCACCTACAAGCCCGGCGCGAGCGGCAAGTCGACGCTCACTCCCGGGGTGCTCACGGTCAAGGCGCTCGGTACGACGACCACCTGCACCCCCGCCAGCGGCACCCAGGCCTCGCTCGAGCTGGACACCACGGCCCAGCCGGGCGGCACCTCCGGCGGCGACAGCGGTTCCAGCGGCAGCGGCACCAGCGGTACCAGCGGCTCCACGTCCGGCGGTGGCACCTCCACCAGCGGCGGGCTTGCCGAGACCGGGGCAAGCGACCACGGCGGCCTCAAGGCCCTCGGGCTGGTGGCCGGCACGGCCATCCTGCTCGGCGCCGCCGTCTTCACCCTGACCCCCTGGCGCAAACTGCGCGGCACCCGCTGACGCACGGCGCGTACGCGAGGGGCCCGGCGCGATCACCCGCGCCGGGCCCCTCACTCATCCACGGCGTCTCAGTGGACGTCGGCCATCAGCCGCACGACCTTCTTGCGCGAGAAATAGATCGCGACACCGGCCGCCGCGGCCGCCGCCGCCTCCAGCGCGATGATCCCCACGCCGCTCAGGTCGACCCCCGCGATGGACAGCAGGCCCGTGACGCAGTCGCCGGCGGTGACGGCCAGGAACCACACGCCCATCATCTGGCTCGCGTACTTCGCGGGCGCCATCTTGGTGGTCACCGAGAGCCCCACGGGCGACAGGCACAGCTCGCCCATGGTCTGGATCAGATAGATCGACACCAGCCACATCGGGCTGACCTTCGCACCGTCCGAGGCCATCCCCATCGGGACCATGAAGACGAAGAAGGACGCGCCGATCAGCAGCAGGGCCAGGGCGAACTTCGCCATGGTGCCCGGCTCCCGGCTGCGCCGGGCCAGGGCCAGCCAGGCCCAGGCGAAGACCGGCGCCAGCGCCATCACCATCAGCGGGTTCACCGACTGGAACCAGGACGACGGGAAGTGCAGGCCGAAGATCGTGTCGGCGGTCTTGGTCTCGCCGAAGGCGGACATCGTCGAGCCGCCCTGGTCGTAGATCATCCAGAAGACGGCCGCGGCCACGAAGAACCAGATGTAGCCGCTCACCTTGGTCTGCTCGACCGGTGTGAGCTCCTTGTCGCGCTTGATGCGGACCAGCACCCCGGTGGGGATGATCAGACCCAGGATGGTGATCGGCACCAGCGCCCAGTTGAGCGTCCAGTGGCCGGTGGCCACCACCACGGTGTAGAAGACCGCCGCGACGGCCAGCCAGATCAGGCCCTTGCGCAGCCAGGCGTTGCGCTCGGCGACCGCCAGCGGGGTCGGCACCACGCTGCTGCGCGGGCTCAGATGGCGGGTGCCGACCAGGAACTGGATCAGGCCGAGCCCCATGCCCACCGCGGCGAGCCCGAAGCCCAGGTGCCAGCTGTACTGCTGGCCGATGGTGCCGATCACCAGCGGGGCGGCGAAGGCACCGAGGTTGATGCCCATGTAGAAGATCGTGAAGCCGCCGTCCCGGCGCGGGTCGGACGGGCCGTCGTAGAGGTGGCCGACCATCGTGGAGATGTTGGCCTTCAACAGCCCCGAGCCCAGGGCGACCAGCGCCAGACCGGCGAAGAACGTCGCCTGGCCGGGCACGGCGAGCGCCAGGTGGCCGGCCATGATGATGCCCGCCGCGACGGCGACCGTCTTGCGCGGGCCCCAGACGCGGTCACCGAACCAGCCGCCCGGCATCGCGAGCAGATAGACCATGGCCAGGTACACCGAGTAGATGGCCACCGCGTTGCCCTGCGTCAGCTCAAGGCCGCCGCCCTGGCTGCCGGCCTTGGCGTCCGGGCCCCCGGCGATCAGGTAGAGGACCAGCAGGGCCCGCATGCCGTAGAAGCTGAAGCGCTCCCACATCTCGGTCATGAAGAGAGTGGCCAGGCCGCGGGGGTGGCCGAAGAAGGTCTTGCCGCCGTCGGCAGGGGTTCCCTGCCTGGCCGCGCCCTTCGTCTGGCTGGACGCCATGGTGGTTCCTTGTATGTGCTCATGCCCGGGCAGGGTGTCGCACGAGGGCGTGCCCGGTGGGGGGTGGCGGCCGTGTGCCGGACCGGCAGAGCAGATGGCTGCGGCCCCGTACACGACGAGGACCTTCGGCGCTGCGATTACGGCCAAAGGTCCCGAAAAGTTGCTACGGACTCCCTGTCACCATACGACACGCCATGCACGACAATGACCGTATTGAGAGATAGCTCACGCGTGCCGTGTGCAACCTTTTGTGCTTCGGCCGTAGTCCCGTGCGCGCCCCGTGCGCGAACGTGGTCGGACTACCATCACCCCATGACCCGAGTACTGCTCGCCGAGGATGACGCGTCCATCTCGGAGCCGCTCGCCCGCGCCCTGCGCCGCGAAGGATACGAGGTCGAGGTGCGGGAGGACGGACCCACCGCGCTCGACGCCGGGCTGCAAGGAGGCGTCGACCTGCTCGTCCTCGACCTGGGCCTGCCGGGCATGGACGGCCTGGAGGTGTGCCGCCGTCTGCGTACGGAGGGCCACGGTTTCCCCGTCCTGGTGCTCACCGCGCGCGCGGACGAGGTGGACACGGTGGTCGGCCTCGACGCCGGCGCCGACGACTATGTCACCAAGCCGTTCCGCCTCGCCGAGCTGCTGGCCCGGGTGCGGGCCCTGCTGCGGCGCGGTGCCGTGGAGACGCAGGCGCAGCAGCCGGCCACCCACGGGGTGCGCATCGACGTCGAGTCGCACCGCGCCTGGATGGGTGACGAGGAGCTCCAGCTGACCGCCAAGGAATTCGATCTGCTGCGGGTCCTGGTCCGGGACGCGGGGCGGGTCGTCACCCGCGACCAGCTGATGCGCGAGGTGTGGGACACCACCTGGTGGTCGTCCACCAAGACCCTCGACATGCACATCTCCTGGCTGCGCAAGAAGCTCGGCGACGACGCGGCCAACCCCCGGTACATCGCCACCGTGCGCGGGGTCGGGTTCCGCTTCGAGAAAAGCTGAGAAAACCTGAGCAAAGCCGAGAGACATCCCCAGCGTGACACGGTAGGGCTATGCGCCGTCGTTTGATCAATTCCACGCTCGCCGTGGTGCTCGTCGTCATCGCCGTCTTCGGTCTTTCCCTGGTCATCGTGGAGACCCGGACCATCGAGAACAGCGCCCAGGAGAGCGTCGAATCGGACGCGGTGCGCCTGGTCAGCATCGTCGACAGCAGACTGCTGGGCGGCGAGGGGGTGACCCCGACGGTGCTGCGGGAGCAGATCGAGCCGGGCCGCTACGCCCTGATCAGGATCCCGGGCCAC
The DNA here is from genome assembly GCF_040302705.1 of Streptomyces sp. NPDC097640. Lineage (NCBI taxonomy): Bacteria > Bacillati > Actinomycetota > Actinomycetes > Kitasatosporales > Streptomycetaceae > Streptomyces > Streptomyces sp. NPDC097640. Next base: position 58,794 of record NZ_JBEOSB010000039.1, on the reverse strand, counting down.
GATGTGGTGGAGATCGGCCGGCGCCCGACCGGCAGCGTCATCTCCGCCAAGGAGAAGGGCGAGCAGGGCGAGACGGTGCTGGTCGAGGCGTCGCGCTCGACCGTCAGCCAGGAGATCGGCCGCACCATGCTGATCATCCTGGCGGTGGCGCTGCTCGCCGTGCTCGCCGCCGTCTTCCTCGCCGTACGGCAGGCCCACCGGCTCTCCGCCCCGCTCACCGACCTCGCCGAGACCGCCGAGCGCCTGGGCTCGGGGGACCCGCGCCCCCGCCACCGGCGCTACGGGGTGCCGGAGCTGGACCGGGTCGCCGATGTGCTCGACTCGAGCGCCGAGCGGATCGCCCGGATGCTCACCGCCGAGCGCCGGCTGGCCGCCGACGCCTCGCACCAGCTGCGTACGCCGCTGACCGCGCTGTCCATGCGGCTGGAGGAGATCACGCTCACCGACGACCCGGAGACGGTCAAGGAGGAGGCTCAGATCGCGCTGGCCCAGGTGGAGCGGCTCACCGACGTCGTCCAGCGGCTGCTGACCAATTCGCGGGACCCGCGGACCGGCTCCGCGGTCGCCTTCGACCTGGACGAGGTGGTCAAGCAGCAGATCGAGGAGTGGCGCCCGGCCTCGCGCAGCGAGGGCCGCGCCATCGTGCGCTCCGGGAAGAAGGGGCTGCGGGCGGTGGGCACCCCGGGGGCCGTCGCCCAGGTGCTGGCCACGCTGATCGAGAACTCGCTGATGCACGGTGACGGAACGGTCGCGCTGCGCACCCGGGTGACCGGCAACCAGGCGGTGGTCGAGGTGTCCGACGAGGGGCCAGGCGTGCCGCCCGACCTGGGCGCGCGGGTCTTCGAGCGCACGGTCAGCGGGCGCAACTCCACGGGTCTTGGGCTCGCCGTCGCCCGCGACCTCGCGGAGGCGGACGGCGGCCGTCTGGAGCTGCTCCAGCAGCACCCGCCGGTCTTCGCGCTCTTCCTGAGCCGCGAGGGCGACGCCGGGCGCGAGGGCGCTGGTTCCTGACTACTCCTGACTACTTCCTGACCGTCCGGTCGGGCGTCTCGGAGAGGAAGGACTCGGCCGTCTCCACCGCCTCCTTGGCGGGCAGCGCGCGGAACACCCAGGTGCGGTAGGACCAGAACCGGAAGAGCGTGGCGATGCCGATGCCGAGGAACTTGAACACGTTGTTCTGGAGCTGGCTGTCCCAGCCGAACCCGTACGTGGCCGTGTAGAGCACGCCGTTCTCGATGATCAGGCCGACCGCGCTGAACAGCAGAAAGAGGGTGAGTTCCTTGGTGCGCCCCTGCTTGTCGCGGTCCCGGTAGGTGAAGTACCGGAACCCGACGTAGTTGAAGGCGATGGCGACGATGGTCGCCGCGATGCTGGCCCGCACCGTGGGCAGCTCGGTGACATGGCTGATCAGGTTGAAGACGCCGAGGTTGACGAGCACACCGGCCCCGCCGACGGCTCCGAACTTGAGGATCTCATGGGTGAGTTGATCCACTCGTGCGCGCAGCCTGCCGAACATGCGCTGTTCACTCATGGCGACTACTCAGCCCCGTCCGATCGCATCGACAACATCGCCCCATGCTAACCAGCGGGCGGGGCGCCCGCCTGCCGGTGCCCCCGAACCGGCCTTTTCTCATCGGTCGCCGCGGGCCCGTACCCGCAGCTCCAGCACCGCGGCCACCGCTTCCAGCCACCGTGCCACCGTCTCGTCCTCCGCCACGCCCTTGACCAGGGGCGCGGCCGTCCCCAGCCAGTCGCGCGCCAGCGCGCCCGCCTCGGGCCCGGGCAGCGGTTCCGGCAGCTCGGAGGCCATCCGGGTGCCCCCGCGCCGTACCACCTCCGCGAGGTACGCCACCGACCGCGGCTGTACCTCCAGCCGCTCGGCCCCGAGCGCCGCGGCGATCGCCCCGTCCCCGAAGAGCGCGGTGCGGTGGGCGCCGCCGAACATCAGCCCGTAGCGGATCATCAGGGGGACGTCGAGGGCGATCAGCTCTTTGTCGGTCATGTTCTGGTGTGTCATGAGGTCTCGCTCAGGGTGGTGCTGGTCACTTCGGAAGATTGAAGTTGTAGGCCTCCGGCAGGCGCTTGTCCGAAGCCTTGTCCATGTGGTTGTTGAGGAAGTCGTCCTCGCTGACCCAGCTGGTGAACCCCCAGGGGTTGTAGACCTCCAGTTTGTCGCCCTCGTGGCCGACGATCATCAGCGCGTGCGCCACCGAGACCTTCTGCCCGTCGATGGTGTCGAACCCGTGCACACCGACCGGGACCGGCTTGCCCTGGTCCACCGCCTCCTCGATCAGGGGCAGGGCCTTGCGCCGGGATTCCGCCGTGTACATGTCGTGGTGCTCGTAGCGGGCGCCGGTGTGCGACGCGACCTCGTCGTTGAGGACGTTGTTCTTGCCGATATCGTCCATGCCCCCGTCGGGGAGGGGACCGCCGTCGCCCTCCTTGTGGACCCGGGTCTGCTCGTCGAGCAGCCGCTTCTCGAACGCGGCGGGGCTGTCGTACGCCGGGTCGCCGGGGTGCCCGCCGGTGGTCAGCCGCAGCGTGTAGACGGGGTCGACCAGGGCGCGGGCGGTGACGGTGGACGAGGCCACGCAGGTCCCGCTCTTGTCGGGCTGCATCCACACCGCCCCCTTCGAGCCGGGGACGTCGAACTCGGACGCCAACTCGAGGCCGACCCTGGTGTCCCCGCTGGTGTGGAACGGCGCGAGGTGTTCGCGCAGCCAGGTCGCGTCCCGGCCGTGGATGTCCTCGCCGAAGGACCGCAGCGTCTTGATGTCGTACCCGGCGGCCAGGGCCTTCATCAGATACGCGCTCTCCTGCGGGGACTTGGCGCGGGAGATCAGCCGGTCGAACTCGGCCTGGTCCTGCGCGCTCATCTTGTCCCTGAACTGCGCGGAGCGCTTGAGTTCGTTGGCGCTGAGGATCTCGTTGAGGTCCGCGGGGCCGCCCGGATCGGCCGCGTCGGCGATGACCAGCCGGTCCGCGTCGGTGAGGCCGCCGGCGGTGACCTTCCGGGTCCGGGCCTGTGCGGCCAGCTTGTTGAGCTTGTCCGCCGCCTTCTTCCCGCCCTCCTTGGCCCGGTCGTCCGCCTCCATCAGGTACGTGATGCCGTCGAGGGTGGCCTTCTTGGCTTCCAGGAGCTGTTCGTGATCGCTGAACATGCCGCACAGCGACTTCCCGTAGTCCAGCGCGACGCGCGCGTACTCGTCCGTCGCCTGCGCCGCCCCGATGTCGATGGCCAGCTGCCGCAGCACCGGCACGGCCTCCCGGAGCTTCTCGGCCGTCTCGTCGGTGGTGCGCGAGGCGGCGCCCACGACCTCGCTCGCCTTCTCCCCGGCCGTGCCCACCCACACCGCGGGCAGTCCGGCCTTCGCCACCTTTCCCAGGTCGCCCTGCGCGGACTCCAAGAGCTCCGCGGCGCGCGTGTAGCTCGCCGCGACGCCGTCGATGTGGTCCGGGTCACCGAAGGGCACGGGGGTCTCCCGTGCCTTGCCGATCGCGTCGGACAGATCCGAGCAGAACCCGATCGCCGCGAAGCCCGCGTCCTCGAACTTCAGGGACTTCACGTGCTTGTGCAGCGCGTCCAGCTTCTGCCGCTTGGTCTGATCCTGCGACTTGTGCTGCGTTTTATCGTGCCCGGCCATGTGCGCTGCGCCTCTCAGGGGTTCTGCGAGAAGCGGTCGATGGCGCTGAACTCGCTCTTTCTGGCGAGGTCGGTTCCGTGATACGCCCTCGAACTGACCCCGATCTTCTTCTGGAGCTCGCGCACCGCGCCCTCAAGGGTCTTGCATTCGGCGATCCAGGCGTCGGAGAAGTCGTTGAAGGCGGACGCGGCCCCGTACTCGCCGAAGTGCATCAGGGAGGAGGGCAGTTCGAGGAGCCCGCCGAATCCGGGGAGCCCGCCGCCCTCGTCGCCCTGCTCCAGCAGCCCCTTGGCCGCCTTGATGTCATCGGCGGCGAGCCCCAGGCGCTCCCCCTGACTGAGCGCGCCGCCGTGTTGGATGCCGAGGTCCTTGTCCTGCCCCATCAATGCCTCCCCCGAGGAAGTGGACGCGGTGGGTCCGCGCCAAATACGGCCGAATCCTAACCATCGTGACTGAGACCGGGACGGGCGGGCCATGGGCGTCGTCCCGAAACGCCGGATCAGCGCACGGTCACCCGATAGGTGACGGTGCGGGGAAGGTCGGGGGAGTAGCCTCCGGCGGATTTGTCCGTGCCGAAGGAGTTGGCGAGGACGATCCGGGTCTCTCCGGCCTTCAGCGCCTCGAAGGTGAAGTACTTGGTGTGGCCCCCGCCGACCAGTTCCTTCTCCCGGGCGGTCTGGTACGAGCTCTCGCCCACCTTGCGCAGCACCGCCGCCGACGGGCCGGGCTCGGCCAGGCTCCAGTCGGCGCGCGCGGAGATGTTCTGCCGCATGGCGATCGAGAACCGCTCGCCGCTCTTGACGGTGAGCGGGCCCTCGGCGCGGTCCAGGTCCTTGGAGTAGCCCGGGTCCTGGTGGACCGTGCCGAGACCGGTGGGTTTCGGGTCGGAGGACGGCGAGGGGGAGGAGGTGGGGGAGGACGAGGCCGAGGTCGGCTCGGCGTGCTCGTTGGGAGTGGTGGTGTCCTGGCAGCCCGCCGCGCAGAGCGCGAGGCCGGTCAGGAGCAGGGCGGAGGTGCGATGGGTAAAGGTGTTCATGGTCACTTCGGCAGGGAGATGGCGTAGGCGGTCGGGTAGTAGCCGTTGTTTGCGTAGCCCATCCGGTTGTTGACGAAGTCGTCCTCGCTGACCCAGGTGGTGGTGCCCCAGGGGTTGTAGACCTGGAGTCTGTCGCCCTCGTGCCCGACGATCATCATCGCGTGCTGGCCGGTGGAGCCCGTGACGAAGACCTGGACGGGCACGCCGTTGTCGAGCTGCTTCTCGACCTCGACCAGAGACGCGCGACGGTCCTCGGCGTTGTCCAGCCTCCGTTCGGCGTAGTCGGCGCCGGTGTGCCTGCCCAACTCGACGTCGTTGAGCCGCTCCCGTTCGGTCTCGTCAATGCCGCCGCCATAGGGGAGCGGATCGCCGTCGGCCGCGTAGTGGGCGCGGTGCTGCTCATCCCGCAGGCGCTCGCTGAACGCCGCGGGGTTGTCGTACTTGGGGTCGCCGGGATGGCCACCGGTCGTGAGGTTGAAGGCGTACAGCGGGTCGATCATCGCCCGTGCGTTGACGGTGGACGAGGCGACACATGTCCCGTCCGGACCCTGGTCCCACTTGGCGCCCTGGTAGTTCACGTCGTTGGTGCCGGCGTCGGTGCTCTGGATGACGACGGGGGTGAGGCGGTCGCTCAGCCACTGCGGGGACCGGCCGTGGATCTGCTGGGCGAAGCGGTCGATCTCCCGTACGTCGTGCCCCGCGGCCAGGGCCTTCATCAGATACGCCCGTTCCTGCGGGGACTTGGCGGCGGACAGCAGCCGGTCGAACTCCGCCTTGTCGTGCGCGTTCATCTTGTCCATGAACTCGGAGGACCGCTTGAGTTCGTTGGCGGTGAGGATCTCGTTGAGTTCTGCGGGCCCGCCGGGGGCCGCGGCGTCGGCGAGGACGAGCCGGTCGGCGTCGGTGAGCCCGTCGGCGGTGACCTTCCGGGCCCGGGCCTCGGACGCCAGCTTGGTGAGCGCCTTCTGGGCCTCGATGCCGGCCGCCTTGGCACCGCCGGCGGCCTCGCTCATATACGAGACGCCGTCGAGGACGGCGGTCCTGGCCTCGCGCAGCTCGTCCGGCGGCATGATGAGGTCGCCGTTGTTCAGGATCGACGCCGCGACTTCGAGCGCGGTGAGCCCGTAGTCGTGCCTCGCCTGGGCCTTGCCGATGCCCATGGAGAGGGCCTTCAGTACGGGTACGGCCTCCTGGAGCTTCTGGGCCATCTGATCGGCGGAGTACGAGGCGGCGCCCACGACCTCGCTCGCTTTCGCCCCTGCGGTGCCCACCCACACGGCGGGCAGCCCGTCCTTGGCGACCTTCCTCAGATCGCCCTGGGCCCTGTCCACGATCGCGGCCGCTTTTCCGTAGCCCGCCGCGACGCCGTCGATGTGGTCCGAGCTGCCGTGCGGGGCGGAGAATTCCCGCGCCTCGGCGATCGCGCCGGCCAGGTCATTGCGGACCCTCAGCTGGTCGTCGAGTGAATCGGCGTCCACCTGGATCGCCTGGACGCGCTTGTGCAGCTTGTTCAGCCCGTCCTGGTTGTCGGTGAACTTCTCTCTCAGCCTGCCCGTCGTCATTCGGCTTCCCCCCGTAGGACCTGCTCAGCAGGTCCACGTCAAACCCTGCTGACAGATCCATGTCGAATGCACGGAGATCATAACGTCGAGGAGCAACATCCAATAGATCCGCCGAGGCAGCCCCTCGGGGCCCTGGATACGCGCCCCGGGGCGCGCCTGGCCGGGAAGCTACCCTGGGGGCGTGACATTCCCGGTAGTCGGCATGGTCGGCGGCGGCCAGCTCGCCCGTATGACCCACGAGGCGGGCATCCCCCTCGGTATCAGGTTCAAGCTGCTCAGTGACACCCGCCAGGACTCGGCGGCCCAGGTGGTCAGCGACGTCGTGGTGGGGGACTACCGCGACCTGGAGACCCTTCGTGCGTTCGCACAGGGCTGTGATGTGGTCACCTTCGATCACGAACATGTCCCGGCCGAGCACCTGCGCGCCCTGGAGGCGGACGGCGTCGTCATCCGCCCCGGCGTCGAGGCGCTGCTGCACGCCCAGGACAAGGGCGTGATGCGGGAGCGGCTGCGCGCCGCCGGGGTGCCCTGCCCCCGCCACCGCATCGTGGCCGACCCCGCCGACGTCGAGCGGTTCGCGACGGAGGGTGACGGTTTTCCGGTCGTCCTCAAGACCGTGCGCGGCGGTTACGACGGCAAGGGCGTGTGGGTTGTCCGGGACGCGGCCGAGGCGGCCGAGCCCTTCCGCGCCGGGGTGCCGGTCCTCGCCGAGGAGAAGGTCGACTTCGCCCGCGAGCTGGCCGCCAATGTCGTACGGTCCCCGCACGGCCAGGCCGTCGCCTACCCCGTCGTCGAGTCGATCCAGGTCAACGGGGTCTGCGACACCGTGATCGCCCCGGCCCCCGGGCTCTCCGACGAGCTGTCCGGGCAGGCCCAGGAGATGGCGCTGAAGATCGCGGCGGAGCTCGGGGTCGTCGGCCATCTCGCGGTCGAGCTCTTCGAGACCCGGGACGGGCGGCTGCTGGTCAACGAACTGGCGATGCGCCCGCACAACTCCGGCCACTGGACCCAGGACGGCGCCGTCACCTCCCAGTTCGCCAACCATGTGCGCGCCGTGCTCGACCTGCCGCTCGGCGATCCGCGCCCGCGCGCCACCTGGACCGTGATGACCAATGTGCTCGGCGGCGACTACCCCGACATGTACACCGCCTATCTGCACTGCATGGCCCGCGACCCCGCCCTGAAGATCCATATGTACGGCAAGGATGTGAAGCCCGGCCGCAAGGTCGGCCACGTCAACACCTACGGCGACGACCTGGCCGACGTGCGCGAGCGCGGCCGCCACGCCGCCGACTACCTCCGAGGGACCATCACCGAATGAGCAGCCCCAGCACCCCCGTCGTCGGCATCGTCATGGGTTCCGACTCCGACTGGCCCGTGATGGAGGAGGCGGCGAAGGCCCTCGACGAGTTCGAGATCCCGTACGAGGTGGACGTGGTCTCCGCCCACCGCATGCCGCGCGAGATGGTCACATACGGCGAGAACGCGGCGCCCCGCGGCCTCAAGTCGATCATCGCGGGCGCCGGCGGCGCCGCCCATCTCCCGGGCATGCTGGCCTCCGTCACCCCGCTGCCGGTGATCGGCGTGCCGGTCCCGCTGAAGTACCTGGACGGGATGGACTCGCTGCTGTCGATCGTCCAGATGCCCGCGGGCGTGCCCGTGGCCACCGTCTCCGTCGGCGGCGCCCGCAACGCCGGGCTGCTGGCCGCCCGGATGCTGGCCGCCCACGACCCCGAACTGCTCGCCCGGATGCGCGACTTCCAGGAGGAGCTGAACGAGCAGGCGACGCAGAAGGGCAAGCGGCTGCGCGCCAAGGTGGACGGCGCGAAGTCCTTCGGCTTCGGGAAGTAGCGGGGCGCAGGACCCCGTACGGGGCATGCCCGGCATGCCGGGCGTGTCCGACGTGGCCCCCGTGACGTGGGCCGGGGCCACGTAAGAGGATGGGGGAATGACCGAGCGACTCGCGCAAGCCCGTGCCCTGCTGGCCGCCCACCCCGTCGTCGACGGCCACAACGACCTCCCCTGGGCCCTGCGCGAGCAGGTCCGCTACGACCTCGACCGGCGCGATATCGCCCTCGACCAGCGCGCCCATCTGCACACCGACATCCCGCGGCTGCGGGCGGGCGGCGTGGGCGCGCAGTTCTGGTCCGTCTACGTCCCCTCGCGGCTGAGCGGCGACGCGGCGGTCAGCGCCACCCTCGAACAGATCGACGTGGTGCGGCGGCTGGCCGACCGCTACCCCTCCGATCTGCGGCTCGCCCACACCGCCGACGACATGGAGGCGGCGCGGGCCGAGGGCCGGATCGCCTCGCTCATGGGCGCGGAGGGCGGCCACAGCATCAACTGCTCGCTCGCCACGCTGCGCGCGCTGTACGAACTCGGCGTGCGCTATATGACGCTCACGCACAACGACAACATCCCCTGGGCGGACTCCGCGACCGACGAGCCGCGCGCCCACGGCCTCACCCGCTTCGGCGAGGAGGTCGTCCGGGAGATGAACCGGATCGGCATGCTCGTCGACCTCTCGCATGTCTCGGCGGACACCATGCGGGACGCGCTGCGGGTGACCGACGCCCCCGTCGTCTTCTCGCACTCCTCGTCGCGCGCCGTGTGCGACCACCCGCGCAACATCCCCGACGACGTCCTCGCGCTGCTGCCCGCCAACGGGGGTGTGGCGATGGTCACCTTCGTCCCGAAGTTCGTGCTGCCCGAGGCCGTGGCATGGACGCGGGCGGCGGAGGAGAACATGCGCGCCCACGGCCTGGACCCGGTGGCGACCACGCCCGAGGCCATGAAGATCCACCAGGCGTACGAGGAGGCCAACCCCCGCCCGGTGGCCACCGCGGCCACCGTCGCCGACCACCTCGACCACATGCGCGAGGTGGCGGGCATCGACCACCTCGGCATCGGCGGCGACTACGACGGCACGCCCTTCGTCCCCTCGGACCTCGCCGATGTCGCGGGCTATCCGAACCTGATCGCCGAGCTGCTGGAGCGCCGCTGGTCCGAGGCGGACCTGGCCAAGCTGACCTGGCACAACGCGGTGCGGGTGCTGCGGGACGCGGAGGCGGTGGCCCGGGACCTCGGCACCCACCGAGGCCCTTCGCTGGCGACGATCGACGAGCTGGACGCGGCGGGCGCCTGACGGCGCCCGGCCGGGTCGTGGGGGATCAGGCCGTGGAGGTTCAGGCCGTGGAGGTTCAGGCCGTGGGGCGGCCCAGCGCCCGGTAGGTCCAGCCCGCCTCGCGCCACCGCTCCGGGTCCAGCGCGTTGCGCCCGTCGAGGATCCGGCGCTCCGCGACGGCCTTGCCCAGCGCCGCCGGGTCCAGCTCGCGGAACTCGGCCCACTCGGTCAGGTGCAGCACCGCGTGCGCGCCCTGCGCGGCCTCCAGCGCGCTGGGCGCGTAGGCGAGGGTGGGGAACTGGGCGCGCGCGTTGTCCATGCCCTTGGGGTCGAAGACGGTGACCTGGGCGCCCTGGAGGTGGATCTGGCCCGCGACATTGAGCGCGGGGGAGTCCCGCACGTCGTCCGAGTCCGGCTTGAAGGTCGCCCCCAGCACCGCGACGCGCTTCCCGAGGAAGCTGCCGCCGACGGCGTCGCGGGCCAGCTCGACCATGTGGCCGCGCCGCCGCATGTTGATCGAGTCGACCTCGCGCAGGAAGGTCAGCGCCTGGTCGGCGCCGAGTTCACCGGCGCGCGCCATGAAGGCCCGGATGTCCTTGGGCAGACAGCCGCCGCCGAAGCCGATCCCGGCCCGCAGGAACTTCTTCCCGATGCGGTCGTCATGGCCGATGGCCTCGGCCAGCTTGACCACATCGCCGTCCGAGGCCTCACAGACCTCGGCCATGGCGTTGATGAACGAGATCTTGGTCGCGAGGAAGGAGTTGGCCGCGGTCTTCACCAGCTCGGAGGTCGGGAAGTCGGTGACGACGAACGGCGAGCCTTCTGCGAGCGGCGTCTCGTAAACCTCGCGCAGCAGCTTCTCCGCGCGGTCGCTCGTCACACCGACCACGATGCGGTCCGGGTGCAGGGTGTCCTGCACGGCGAAGCCCTCCCGCAGGAACTCCGGGTTCCAGGCCAGCTCGGCGTCCGCCCCCACCGGGGCCAGCTCCGCCAGCCGGGCCGCGAGCCGGACCGCGCTGCCGACCGGGACGGTGGACTTGCCGACGACCAGGGCGGGGCGGCGCAGATGCGGGGCGAGGGACTCGACGGCGGCGTCCACGTAACTCATGTCACACGCGTACTCGCCGTGCTTCTGCGGAGTGTTCACACAGATGAAGTGGATGTCGCCGAACTCGCCGGCCTCCTCGTAGGAGGTGGAGAAGCGCAGCCGCCCGGTCGTCCCCTCGAACCCCGCGACATGCCGCCGCAGCAGCTCCTCCAGGCCCGGCTCGTACATGGGGGCCTTGCCGGCCGCGAGCTTCTCGATCTTCTCCGGGACCACGTCCAGGCCCAGCACCTCGAAGCCGAGCTCGGCCATGGCCGCGGCGTGTGTGGCGCCCAGGTAGCCGGTGCCGATCACGGTGATCTTGAGGGCCATGCGTGCTCCAGAAGGCGTGTGGGCGGGGTGCGCTGCATGAGCATAGTCGCGCCCGCGCGCGGGCTCCGATCCGCTGCCCCTCTCCCTGTCCCCTCCCTGCCGTCCGCTGTCGGCAAAGTCACCTGTACCTGATCAGGACGGCGCTCTAGAATTCAGTTACTTAACGGTAGTTAGCACTCAGGGGAGTGAGAAGATCTTGGCGAGTTCCATGGACTTCGACCTGTACCGGCCGTTGGAGGAGCACGACCTGCTCCGCGAATCGGTGCGCGCGCTCGCCGAGGCGAAGATCGCTCCCCATGCCGCGGAGGTCGACGAGGAGGGGCGGTTCCCCCAGGAGGCGCTGGACGCCCTGGTCGCCAATGACCTGCACGCGGTGCACGTACCCGAGTCGTACGGCGGCGCGGGCGCGGACGCCCTGGCGACTGTGATCGTCATCGAGGAGGTCGCCCGCGTCTGCGCGTCCTCCTCCCTGATCCCCGCCGTCAACAAGCTGGGCTCCCTCCCGGTGATCCTCTCCGGCTCCGAGGAGCTGAAGAAGAAGTACCTGGCGCCGCTGGCCAAGGGCGACGCGATGTTCTCGTACTGCCTGAGCGAGCCGGACGCGGGCTCCGACGCGGCAGGCATGAAGACCAAGGCCGTGCGCGACGGCGACCACTACGTCCTCGACGGCGTCAAGCGCTGGATCACCAACGCCGGGGTCTCCGAGTACTACACGGTCATGGCCGTGACCGCCCCCGAGAAGCGCTCCAAGGGGATATCCGCCTTCGTCGTCGAGAAGTCCGACCCCGGAGTGTCCTTCGGCGCCCCCGAGAAGAAGCTGGGCATCAAGGGCTCCCCGACCCGCGAGGTCTACCTCGACAACGTCCGCATCCCCGCCGATCGCATGATCGGCGCCGAGGGCACCGGCTTCGCCACCGCCATGAGGACCCTCGACCACACCCGCATCACCATCGCCGCCCAGGCCCTCGGCATAGCCCAGGGCGCCCTCGACTACGCCAAGGGCTATGTCCAGGAGCGCAAGCAGTTCGGCAAGCGCATCGCCGACTTCCAGGGCATCCAGTTCATGCTCGCCGACATGGCCATGAAGCTCGAAGCCGCCCGCCAGCTGACGTACGCGGCGGCCGCCAGGTCCGAGCGCGCCGCCGCCGGAGGCAAAAAGGAGGACCTCACCTTCTTCGGCGCCGCCGCCAAGTGCTACGCCTCCGACGCCGCCATGGAGATCACCACCGACGCGGTCCAACTCCTCGGCGGCTACGGCTACACCCGCGACTACCCGGTCGAGCGGATGATGCGGGACGCCAAGATCACGCAGATCTACGAGGGCACCAACCAGGTCCAGCGCATCGTGATGGCGCGCAACCTCCCGTAAGGCTCGTAAGGCCCGCCGCGGAACCGGCTGTCGCCTCTGGTCGTCGAAGCGTCACACAGGGGTGGAGCCACGGGCAGGGGGCAGCGGTGGGCAGAGTTCGCGTGGGGGCGCTGGTGTTGACGCTGGCGCTGGGCGGGGTCGCGTGCGGCGGGGGTGGCGGGTCGAAGGAGGATCCGCCCGCCGAGGAGCGGCTGAAGGCGCGGGAGATGGCGGGGGAGCACTGGGAGCAGGGGCCGAAGCAGCCGAAGGCGCAGGTGGCGTACTCGTACGACATGCCCAGCCACTGCGGCATCGCATGGGCGACCTTCGGCGGCAGGACCTGGAAGATCTCCGGAGTCGGCTCCGGCGTCGGCAAGCGGGTCGAGGGCGATGCCCCGGAAGGGGGCAACGCCACGGCGGGCTATATGACGCTGCTGTCCAAGGACGAGGCGGTGTTCGAGGCGGCGGGCTTTCCGCCGGTGTACTTCACGGTGACGAAGGAGACCCCGCCCACATGCGACTGACGCCCTGAGGGGCCCGGCCCGCCCGGGCCCCTCAGGCGTCTGGTGAAACGCGAACGGCTGCCGCACCCGGTTCGGTGCGGCAGCCGTTGGCGTCGGCGGAAGGCTCAGTTGCTGGAGACGGTCACCTTCTCGTCGTTCTTCAGCTCCTGCATCAGCTGCTTGACCTTCGGCATGTCCCACTGGACCGCGCTGCCCTTGGAGGTGGCCAGGCCCGGGTTGGAGACGGGCATGTTCATCTGCTTGCCGTCACCGCCGGAGACGCCCTTCATCGCGAAGAACATGTCCTTCACGTCCCACAGGCCCATGTCCTTGTCCACGATCAGCGAGTCCAGGCCGGAGCCCAGGGTCGGGTAGAGCTTGAAGGGGTTGAGGATGGTGCTCGGCGTGGCGGCCTTGTTGGCCAGCGCGGACAGGAACTTCTGCTGGTTCTTGGTGCGGTCCAGGTCGCCGCCGGCGAGGCCGTAGCGCTGGCGCACGAAGGCGAGCGCCTGCTGGCCGTCCAGCGTCTGCTTGCCCTTCTTGAAGTCCGTGCCGGAGTTCTTCTCCTTCATGTCCTGCGGGATGTCGATCTCGACGCCGCCGACCGAGTCGACGATCTTGGCGAAGCCGTCGAAGCCGATCTCCGCGTAGTGGTCGATGCGCAGGCCGGTGTTGTACTCGACCGTGCGGACCAAAAGCTCGGGGCCCGCCATGGAGAAGGACGCGTTCAGTTTGTTCTGCGAGGGCTGGTAGCGCTTGCCGGTGTCCGGGCCGGTGAAGGCCGGGATGGTGACCCAGGAGTCACGGGGCAGGCTGACCATGGTGTTCCCGTTGTCACCGACGTGCAGGAGGATCATCGAGTCGGTGCGGCGGCCGTCGGCGGAGCCGGTGTGCAGCTTCTTCTTCTCCTCGGCGGACAGGCCCTCGCGGCTGTCCGAGCCGACGATCAGGTAGTTGGTGCCCTTGCCGCCCTCCGGCCGGTCCTCGACCTTGCCGAGGTCCACCTCGCGCCGGAGCTTGGAGTCGGCCCAGAAGTACGTGCCGACGCCGACCGCGAGCAGCAGCACGAGGAAGGTGACCAGGCCGATGGTTATCCGGCGCTTCCAGTTCTTGGGCCGGGCCGCGCGCGGGGCGCCGCCGTGGCCACCGGGGCCGCCCGGTCCGCCCGGTCCGCTCGGGCCACCGGGGCCGCCCGCGCCGTGGCCGTAGACCTGGCCGGTGTTGTAGTCGTCGTCGCCGTAGCCGTCGAAGTCCTGGGACGCCTGCTGGCGCTGCTGGTGCGGGACGGGGCCGCGCGGCGACATCTCAGGGGGCAGTGGCGGCTCGGCCTGCCGCGGCGCGCCGCCGGCGCCCTGGCCCGCACGCCGCACATGCGGCATGGCGCGGGCGCCTTCCGGTTCGGCGCTGCCGCTGCCGCTGCCGTACCGGTCCCTGCGGTCGCTCGTCCATCCGTCGGGCCAATCACTCATGCAGGGAAGTGTGCCTTCCCGGGTCGTCACCCTTACAGGGCGGGTGCCGGATCGGGGCACGGCTGTTGCAGACCTGATAAGAATCGGCCCGGCATATGGTTGAGCGCATGACCATTCAGGCCTCGAATCCGGAGTCAGACATTCCGGGTAAGCCCACCTCCGCCTCGCGCACCACGCTCTCCCACATCATGACCGGCAGTGACACCAATCTCCTCGGTACCGTGCACGGCGGCGTGATCATGAAACTGGTCGATGACGCGGCGGGGGCGGTCGCCGGGCGGCACTCCGAGGGCCCCGCCGTCACCGCCTCGATGGACGAGATGGCCTTTCTGGAGCCGGTCAGGGTCGGGGACCTCGTCCATGTGAAGGCCCAGGTGAACTGGACCGGGCGGTCCTCGATGGAGGTCGGGGTGCGGGTGATGGCCGAGCGGTGGAACGAGTCCACGCCCGCCACCCAGGTCGGCAGTGCCTATCTGGTCTTCGCGGCCGTCGACGCCGACGGCAGGCCACGGGCCGTGCCACCGGTCATACCGGAGACCGAGCGGGACAAGCGGCGGTACGAGGAGGCCCAGATCCGGCGTACGCACCGGCTGGCCCGGCGGCGCGCCATCAAGGAGCTGCGCGCCCAGCGGGCCGCCGACGGCATCGAGGACTGAGCGCCCCGGCGGGGTTGCCCCCGACAGGCGCAACGGTGCGCGATCGTGCCGTCACTGTTGGTTCGTACAGTGGGCGCATGCCGCGCCTTCCCCGAGCAGGGTCCCTGGCCGTTCTGTACTTCCCCGCCACCTTGCTGCTCGTCGCCCTCGGGCTGCTGGTCGGCGGGACGATCATCAACGCGGGCGGTCTCGTCACGCTGACGGTCAGGCCCGTCCGCACGGTCTCCCCCCAGCCCAACCCCGTCCATTCCACGGCCTCGGGCACCTCGACGCCGACCACGCCGACGCGGACCGCGACGGTCAGCGGGCACCCGACGCCACCCCCGACATCACCGCCGACGCCACCGCCGACGTCGCCCCCGGCCAGCGGGCCCTCGCCGCATCAGCCCCAGCGACCCAAGCCGCAACAACCCAAGCCCCAGCAACCCCAGCAGCAACCCCAGCAGCAGCCGCCGGGCGGGCAGCAGGGGCCGACCGGGCGGGTCATGACCCCCGCGGCCCTGCACGACACGCCGGGCCTCCCCTCAGGTCTTCCCACCGGCCTCCCGTCCGGCCTCCCCGGGCCGCGGTCGGCCCAGGGGACGACGCTCCAGGCCAACTCGCCGGCGCTCCTGACCGCCTGGGTGGGCCTGTGCAGCCAGACCATCGGCATGACGACCGCCCTGATCGGGCTGTACCTGGGCCTGCGCCGCGCCGCCGGCTCGGGCCGCGGGGAGCCGCAGCCCGCCGAGAGCCGCCCCACCCGCCCCGTACGCGGCACCGGCAACCCCCGCACGCCTAGGGGCAGGCGACCTCGGCGCCAGTGACGGCCTTGGCGGCGCCCCGCTCCGCCGTGGGGTCCTCGGCCCGCACCGGGTGCACCGCCCGGAAGTCCGTGCCCAGCGTCACCCGCATCACCGACCCCTGCCGGGCCACGGGCTTGAGCCGGGCGCCCGGAAGCGCGGCCGCCAGGGAGCGCACCGAGCGGTTCCAGATCGGGTCGTACTCGATCAGCGTGTGCCGCACGCCCTGGGACGCCGCGTCCGCCGGGGCCCCGACGGTGGCGAAGCCGCCCGCGCGCAGCGCCCGCTGGGTGCGCCGGGCCAGGCCCGTGGTGTGGGTGCCGTTGAACACCTGGACCCGGACCTGGGAGGGGGGCACGTCGACCAGGGTGGCCCGCAGCCGCTTGGGGCGGCGGACGGCGAGCGGGCGGTCCTGGCGGAGGGCCCGGAACAGGCGCGCGGCCCGCACCCGGTCCCAGCGGAGCGTCGAGCCGAGGCCCTTGACCGGGGTGCCGGGCAGCCGGACCGGGACGGAGACGAACTCCGAGGACTCGACGGTGAAACCGCGCATGGCCTGGCCGAGCGCGACCATGTCGGCCGCGCCGAAGCCGCGGTCGGCGCGGACCGAGCCGAGCAGAGTGGCCGCGACCCGGCCGAACTTCACCGGGTTCAGCAGGGTGCCGCTCCCGGTGACCTGGTGGATCACGGCGGCCAGGAAGCGCTGCTGACGGCGGATCCGGCCCAGGTCGGCGGCGCCGTCGAGGTGCCGGGAGCGTACGTACTGGAGCGCCTGGCCGCCGTCCAGGGCGTGGGTGCCGGCCGGCAGGTTCAGCCCCGTGTAGCTGTCCTTGAGCGGCCGGGTCGTGCACACGGTCACCCCGCCCACCACGTCCACGGTCTTCATGAAGCTGGTGAAGTCCACTTCCAGGTAGTGGTCGATGTGCACCCGGGTCATGTGCTCGACGGTGCGCACGGTCAGGCTGGGGCCGCCCTCGGCGTAGGCGGCGTTGAGCTTCTGCGGATGCGCGGGGCGCACCCGCCCGGACGGGGTGGTGTACGCGGGGATCCGGGCGTACGAGTCGCGGGGGAGGCTGACCACGCTGGCGCGGTCCCGGTCGGCCGACAGATGCACCAGCATCATGGTGTCGGTGCAGTGGCAGGGGGCGCCGCCCAGCCGGTAGCGCCGCTTCTGCGCGGGGGTGATCTTGTCCCGGCCGTCCGTGCCGACCACCAGGAAGTTGACGCCGCGGTCGCTGTCGACCGGCCGGTCGTCGAGGCCGCCGAAGGCGTCGACCCGGTGGATGCCGGACTCCAGCTCGGCGACCAGCAGATGCCCGACACCCCCGGCGAGCAGCACCAGGGCGGCGCCGCCCGTGGCGATCCGCAGGCCCCAGCGGGGCCGGGAGGACTGCCGGGGACGCGGCGGGCGGGCCGGTGCGCTCACTGTGGGTGACCTCCGTGACGGGCGGGGCTGACGGGCCCGGCGGGGCTGACGGGCCTGCGGGGGGCTTTCGGGCCTGCGGGGCTTACGGGGCACAACCGCCGACACCGTAGGTCCATACGATGAGCGGCGCGGTGGCCCCACGCCGCCCGCCCCGCCCGCTGCCACCCGGGCGGCGCGCTCCGGCGTCCCCCATTCGCGGTAACGTGACCTTTCGAACCCACCCCCCGAGCTCCGAGGTGCCATGCCCCCGCATCAGCTCCCGGCGGTCTCCGTGATCATGCCGGTGCTCAATGAGGAACGCCATCTGCGCAACTCCGTCCGGCACATCCTGGAGCAGGAGTACGCCGGAGAGATGGAGGTGGTGATCGCCCTCGGCCCGTCCACGGACCGCACCGACGAGATCGCCGCCGAGCTGGTGCGCGAGGACCCGCGGGTGCACACGGTCCCCAACCCCACGGGCCGCACCCCCGCCGCGCTGAACGCGGCGATCAAGGCCTCCCGCCACCCGGTGGTGGTGCGGGTCGACGGCCACGGGATGCTCTCGCCCAACTACATCGCGACCGCCGTGCGGCTCATGGAGGAGACCGGCGCGCAGAACGTCGGCGGCATCATGCACGCCGAGGGCGAGAACGACTGGGAGCACGCCGTCGCCGCCGCCATGACCTCCAAGATCGGCGTGGGCAACGCCGCCTTCCACACCGGCGGCGAGGCGGCCCCGGCCGAGACCGTGTACCTCGGGGTCTTCCGGCGTGAGGTGCTGGAGCGGCAGGGCGGCTACAACGAGGAGTTCATCCGCGCCCAGGACTGGGAGCTGAACTTCCGGATCCGCGAGGCGGGCGGGCTGATCTGGTTCTCGCCCGAGCTCAAGGTCTCGTACCGGCCGCGCCCCAATGTGCGGGAGCTGGCCAAGCAGTACCGGAACTACGGCCGCTGGCGGCATGTGGTGGCCCGCTTCCACCAGGGCTCGATCAATCTGCGCTATCTGGCGCCGCCGACCGCCGTCGTGGCCATCGCGGCGGGCGTCGTGGTGGGCGCCGCGCTGACCCCGTGGGGGCTGCTGGTGCCGGGCGGCTATCTGGCGGCCATCGCGGCGGGCTCCGTCCCGGCCGGCAAGGGGCTCCCGGTGAAGGCCCGGCTCCAGATCCCGGTGGCGCTGGCGACCATGCACATGTCGTGGGGCTGGGGCTTCCTCACCAGCCCTCGCGCGCTCGCCAAGAAGGTCATCGCCAGCCGCCGCCCGGCGGTCATGAGCAGCTAGCAGCCAGTCGGCCGGCAGCCGGCGGCTGGGTACGGAGAAGGGGCCGGATCTTTGTGGGATCCGGCCCCTTCGCGCTGCTCAGAGGTGCTCGGGGAGGCTCAGAACGTGTAGTCCGGGTTGACGTCCATGCACTTCTTCTCCTCGCCGTTGATCTTGTCGTCGATCTGGGGCGCCTTGTCCTCGTCCGTGGCGTCGGACTTCGGGTAGGCCGCGCCCTCGCGCCAGTCGTTGCCGACCACCAGCGTCACCTCGGTGACCGACTGGGACTCCTTCACCGCGCTCTTCGGCAGCCCCAGCGCCTTGGCCACGGCCAGGGCGTCGCCCTGCTTGGCCTCGCCCGGGTAGTTGATGGTGGTGTCGGCCTGCGAGGTCAGCTCGGTGTTGGCCTTGGCCGCGGCGTAGCCGAGCCGGACCAGCTCATCGGTGATGGCGCTGGCCCGGCCGGAGACCGGCCCCAGGACGGTGGAAGCGGTGCCGTTCTGCACGACCACCGGGAGCTCGCCCTTGGGCTCACTGGGGGCCGGAACCTTGTCGGGCTTCTTCTTGTCCTTGCCGTCCAGCGCGGTGTCGTTGCGGATGAGCGAGAAGGTCTTCTCGGCGTCGCCGGGCTTGGGCACCACGTACTCGCCGTCGTTGCGGTACTCCCAGGGCATGGTGACCATGGTGGTCCGCTTGGTCGGCACCCGCTTGAGGTCGTTGCCGAGGTCGTACAGCTTCTTGACGGTGCCGAGGCCGCGGTCGACGGTCAGCGCGCTGGTCGCGGCCTCCGCCAGGTCCATCAGCTGGCCCGGGTCGGAGAGCTTGGTGCCGGACTTCAGCTGCCGGATCATCGACGTCATGTACATGTGCTGGGCCTTGGCGCGGCCGATGTCGGTGTTGTCCTCGAAGCCGTAGCGCGTCCGCAGCCACGCGAGCGCCTGCTCGCCCTTGACCGGGTGGGTGCCCTTGGTCAGCTTCAGACCGGAGCCGTGGCCCCTGCTGTCGTGGGAGTAGATGTTTTTGTTCACGCACACCGGGACGCCGCCGATGGCGTCCGCCATGGACACCACGCCCTTGAAGTCGACCATCATGAAGTGGTCGATGTAGATGCCGGTGAGCTCTTTCCAGGTGGCCACCGTGCAGCCGGGGCCGCCGTGCGTGAGCGACTCGTTGATCGGCGCGAACGTCTTCTCGTAGACCTGGTCGTCGTCCGGGTCGGTGCACTTGGGGATGGTGACCCGGGTGTCGCGCGGGATGCTGATCACCGACATGTTGCTGCGGTCGGCCGAGACGTGTATCAGCATCTGCACATCGGCGAGCCCCTTGCGGCCGACGTCCGCCTTGGCGCCGCCGAGCTTGAGGTTCTCCTTGTCGTTCCGGCTGTCCTGCCCGATCAGGAGGATGTTGAGGGGACTCTGGCCCGCGGCGTTCGGCTCCGGCTTGGTGAGGTTGCTGTCGCCGAGGTCCAGATCCTCCTTCCTGATGTTGCCGTTCAGGTGCTGGTAGTAGAGATAGCCCGCGCCGGCGGCGCCGACTATCAGCACGGCCAGGGTCAGCGCGGTCCAGCGCAGTATTCGCACGCCTCGGCTCCTTTTGCGGCGCGGCCCCTTGCCCTTGCGGCGGCGTCCGCCGCCCTGCGCCTCGGTACGGGAGGCGCGCCGGGACTCCGCGCGGCCCCCGCCGGCCCCCGCACCGGCGGCGCCCGCGGCGTCCTTGGCTCCGGCGTCCCCGCCGCCCTCGGCCCCGGCGTCCTGCGGTGCCCTGGTCCCGTCTTCCTCGCGTGGTTTGCGGTCCCCGCCCCCGTCGCGGGGGCCGGGCGCCCGCCGACGGGCGCCCTCCCCCCGCACACTGCTCTGCCGCACCGGGCCTCCCCTGTTCATCAATGGTGGTTCCGGCCCGATGGGTGCAGCATGCTCCGATGGCCGGGTGTGATCACTTGGCGCAGACGCTCTTGTCGTCCGCCTCGACCCGCTGGATGTCCTTCGGCGCCTTTGCCGGAGCGCTGATCGGTGTGCCGGCGCCCTTGAAGTCCGCGCCGAGGGTCAGGGTCATCTCCGCCATGGGGGCAGCGTCCTCGGTGCCCTCCTTCAGCGCGGAGGCCGGCAGGCCCATGCTGTCGGCCAGGCGGCGCGCCTGGTCGGCCTGGTTCGGCGCGTACTCCAGCGTGGTCTTCTTCAGCTCCGCCGAAGCGTTTCCGCCGTTGCTGGAGCGGATCATCCCCTTGATGTTCTGCATCCAGTCGACGGTCTCCTGAGCCGCGCCCATCTGCCCGCTGCCGTTGAGGACCTTCACCCGGACGTTCGCCGGGTCGGCCTTGGGGCCCTTGAGCTTGGCGGCCTGCTTCGCCTTGTCGGCCTTCTCCTTCTTCTTCACCTCGGTCAGCGAGACATCCTGCCTGACCATGGCGAACAGCGGTTCCGCCTTGGCCTTGTCGAGCAGCACCGTCGCGCCGTCGGTGTTGTCGTACACGGGGACCGTGACGAAGGTGACGTTCTTGAGATCGACCTTGCTGAGGTTCAGCGCCAGGTCCTTCAGCTTGTTCACGGTGCCGATGCCGGTGTCCACCGTGAGCGCCTTGGTGGCGGAGTTGGCCAGGTCCCACATCTTCGTGGGGCTGGTCAGCGTGCCGCTGGACTTCATCTTGCGCATCATCGAGCTGAGGAACTGCTGCTGGAGCTTGATCCGGTCCAGGTCGCTCTCGTAGCCGACGCTGTGCCGGGTCCGGACGAACGCCAGGGCGTCCTCGCCCTCGATGGTGTGCCGGCCCTTGCTCAGCTTCAGATGCGACTTGGGGTCGTCGATGTCCTTGCCCAGACAGACCTCGACCCCGCCGACCGCGCTGGAGAGCGTCTTGACGGCGTTGAAGTCCGCCATCATGAAGTGGTCGATCTCCAGCCCGGTGAGCTTCTCGACCGTCGCCCAGGTGCAGCCGGGGTCGCGCCCCTTCTGCCCGAGGCTGGTGTTGAAGCGGACCTCCCGATCGCCGGAGATCTTCTTGCGCGAGCCGTCCTCCTGCTTGGTGGAGCACTCCGGGACGTCCGTGATCATGTCGCGCGGAATGCTCAGCGCGGTGGCGTTCGTCCGGTCCTCGGAGACATGGAAGAGGAGGGTGGTGTCGGCATGTCCGACGCTACCCGCGTCGCCATAGCCCTCGTTGCCCTTGCCGTCGCGCTTGTCGGTGCCGATGACCAGGATGTTCATCGGGCCGTCGCTGACCGCGGCGTTGTTCTCGCCGACGTCGACCTTTTTGATGTTGCCGTTGAGGTGCTGGTAGACGAGGTACGCCGCGACGGACCCGCCGACCAGGATGAAGGCGAGGGTGCCGCTGGTCCAGTACAGGACCTTCTTCCCCTTGGACTTCTTCGGTTTCGGCTTGCGGCGGCTGGTGGGCCCGGTCGGCTTCTCCGCCTTCTCCGATTTACCCGCCGCCCGGCGCCGCCCGCGGGACGGCGGCGGCTCGGGATCGGGTTCGGGGGCGCGGCGACGGCTCCGGGGTCTCGGGGCCGGCCGCTCCTGGGGAGAGATGTCTGCCGGGTCTCCGGCAGGATTCAGCCGCAGCTCATAGCTGCCGGTGTTCGGGTCGAACACCCACTGATCGGCGGGATCGAAGTCATCCGCCTGCCCATGGCCTTGCGCGTCCACGGTCCCCTGAGTCCTCCGTTGGTGCCACGCGGCGCCTCCCCCTCAAGGCGCTCGGTCGATCGTCAAAAAATAGTGCGCGGCCACCTGCTAAGCGCACCGGATCGCTCACACTATCCGCCCAGTTCAGCGTCAAGCGACGCTGGTGACAAATTCCACTTCCCTACAACTGGGCAATCTGCCCAATCCTTTCGAGAACTCTGGGGAACTGTTGAGCGTACCTTTTGGCGGCTTTACTCGCACATGTCATGGGCTGCGGTGGTTCCCTCGTACGGCGTCGACCTCTCGCTCTTCTCGCTCTTCGGATCGTCGCCGGACGCGTGGGTGACCGTCTTCGCCACCGATACCGGATGATCGAGCCGCAGTTGCCGAAACAGCCGGTCGGCGTCGGGCTGGACCAGCTCATCGCGGTTCCGGTCGTACGTGTAGGGCTGCCGCGGAATCGTGAGGAAACGGATCTTCTCACGGGGGATGTGCCGTATTCCGCGGGCCAGATCGTACAGGTCCTTCAGTGAGTTCAGACCCGGATCCGTGGTCAGTGACGAGGTCGCCGCGTCGAGCACCGGGTACAGCCGGCGGGGATTGAGCAGCACACCATTGCTCTGCAACTTCTTCACAAGCGAGCCGAGGAACTGCTGCTGCCGGCCCATACGCTCGGTGTCGCTGCCGTCACCGATGCTGTAGCGCGCCCGGACATAGCCGAGGGCCTGCTCGCCGCGGAGCGTCTGACGGCCCGCGGGCAGCTTCAGATGCGCCTCGTCGTCGTCGATGGGCTCTTTCAGACACACCTCGACGCCGCCGACGGCGTTCACCATCTTCTTGAAGCCGCGGAAGTCCACGATCATGTGGTGGTCGAGGCGGATGCCGGTGAGCTTTTCGACGGTGCGGATCGTGCAGGCCGCCCCGCCGAATTCGAACGCCCAATTGAATTGGGCGAACCTGGCCTTGGCGCGCGTCCCGTCCGGCCGGGTGCAGCTGGGGATGTCCACCATCAGATCGCGCGGGATGGAGATGGCGGTCGCGCTCTTTCCGTCGGCCTGGAGATGCAGCAGGATCGTGGTGTCCGAGCGCTGGGTGCCGGTGTCCTGGCCGTACTTGCCGTTGCCCTTGCCGCCGCGGTTGTCGGAGCCGATGAGCAGGATGTTCTGTGCGTCCCGGACCACCGCCACCGGCCGCTCGGCCTCGTACTTCCGCAGCTCGTTGGTGGTGCGGGTGTCGGTCTTGATGTTGCCGTCGAGGCGCTCGTAGAGCCACCACGCCGCCCCGGCCCCCGACAGCACCAGCAGGGCCACCGTGAGCGCGAGTACGCGCAGCCAGCGGCGGCGGCGCGGTCTTCGTTCCGGCGTCTCGCTGCCCGCACTGTCCGTTGTCACGTCTGCGTCCTCCCACCCGTCCCCCTCCTCGACCGGGAGGAGCGGTATCGGCCCGATGCCGGGGCCGTGATTACTGGAGCAGACGTACGAGCCCCGCACATGGTTGTACATCGCGTCGATCATCGCGCGGGGTGGACGGCGGATCCCGTGGGCTCGGCCCACGGGTCCGTCGGACGGGTCAGGGGTGGGGCGGGCTCCGCGGCGCCGCGGCGTGCGCCTCTACGGCGTGGGCGGCTGCGGGCGTGCGTGGCTGCGGCGCGGGCGGCTACGGCGTGGGCGGCTGCGGCGCGGTCGCGGTGACCCGCTCGCTCGCCCGGCGCTCCGCGAGGCGGCCCTCGTCCAGCCGGTCCAGGTGGCGGCACAGCACCACCGAGCCGCCCGCGGCCAGCGGCGCGTACAGCCCGTACGACAGCCCCTCCCAGGTGTCGTACGGCAGCCCGGACAGCACCCGGGAGCCGGGGCCGAGCCCCTGCCCGGCGGCGTCCGCGCGCGCCCGCTCCACCAGCTCCGCGCCCGTGAGCTCGAGGCCGCCCACGGCCAGCGCGGCCTCGTGCGGGTCCACCGGCGCGTACGGCGCGAAGCGGTCACCCTGGCCGGGTACCTCCACGGCGTAGTCGATGAAGCCCTCCGGCGGCTGCGGGAACCGCCCGCCCAGGGGGCGCAGCGCCAGCGCCACTCGCTCCCCGGAGCAGGCGCGCGCCTCCTCCAGCGTGTCCGGGCCGCTGACCACGAGGTCGGCGGCGGCCGGGTCGCCGCCCACCTCTGCCACCACGCCCACGGAGGAGCAGGCCAGCAGCCACACCGCGGTCTGCCAGTGGGTGGGCAGCAGCAGCGCCAGCCGGTCGCCGGGTGCGGCGGCCAGCTCGCCCTGGAGGAGATTGGCGGTCTTCGCCACCCAATTGGCGAAGGTGGCCACGGACAGTTCGACGCGCTCGCCGGTCGCGTCGTCGTAGAAGGTCACAAGCGGACGCGCCGGATCTGCGGCGAGCGCGGATCGCAGCAGGTCGGCGGGGGTGTGGTCGGTAGCGTTCATCGGCGTCAGGGTACGCGGCGCCGGGGTGCGCCGGACGCGGTGTGCGGGGTCGGGGATCCCTGATCGGGGTCCGTTCCGGCGCCCTCTCGAATGGACACATTTGTTGCGTTATGTCCAGGATTTTCACCATGCGTGCATTTCTGGCATCCTCGATCGGCGTCGTGTGCACCGCCGCCCTCGCCCTCCCCCTCACCCTCAACCCGCCCCCGGCCCGCGCGGACCGCGCGGCCGGTGCGGACCCGGCCGGCGGCACCCAGTCGCTGCCCCTGCTGCCGCTCGGCGGCGGCGGCCTCAACCGGGGCGCGGTGATGTCCTCCGGGCCCGTGCAGGGGGTCGCGCCACGGAGCGTGCGGCCCTTCTCCCTCGTCGGCGTGGTCTGGGACGACGCCTCCGCGCCGCTGCGCGGGCAGGTGCAGGTGCGCACCCGTGCGGCGGCCACCGGCGTCTGGTCGGACTGGCGCGACCTGGAGGCGCTCGACGACGACGCCCCCGACCCCGACTCGTCCGAGGGCGGCGACAGCCGCCGGCGCGGCGGCACCACGCCCCTGTGGGTCGGCGACTCGGACGGCGTCCAGGCCCGCGTCCGCCCCAGCGACGGCTCCCGTCTGCTCGCCGCCCGGCCGGCCGACCTGCCCTCCGGGCTCCGCCTGGAGCTCGTCGACCCCGGCCGGGCGCCGGACCTGCCCTCCAGGCTCCGCCGGTCCCCGGCCACGCTCTCCCGGCCGCTGACGACCGACCCCAGCTCGGATCCCGGCTCCTCCGAGGATCCCGCCGCGTCCGCCGAGGACCCGTCGGGCGATCCCGAGTACCCCTCGGCGCCCCCGGAGCTCCAGCAGCCCCCCGAGCCCGAGCCCTCCCGGCCCGCCTCCGACTCCGACCCCGGCGCCGGTACCCAGCCCCCGCGGGAGCTCCCCGCGGAGCCGCCGGACACCAGCGCCGCCCGCCCGCACACCGCGCCGCGGCCCCGCATCGTCACCCGCGCGGGCTGGGGCGCCGACGAGAAGCTGCGTGAGAAGGGCCACCGCTACACCAAGACCGTGAAGGTGGCCTTCGTCCACCACACCGTCACCGGCAACGCGTACAGCTGCTCGCAGGCCCCGTCCATTATGCGAAGCATCTACCGGTATCACGTCCAGAGCATGAAGTGGCGTGACTTCGGCTACAACTTCGCCGTCGACAAGTGCGGAAACATCTACGAGGGCAGATCCGGCGGCGTGACCAAGGCGGTTCAGGGCGCGCACACGCGCGGCTTCAACACGAACAGCATGGGCATCGCGGTCATCGGCACCTACTCCTCCAAGAAGCCCGCCGCCAAGGCGGTCAAGGCCGTGGCCAAGCTCACCGCCTGGAAGCTCGGCCTGTTCGGCAAAAATCCCCGCGGCACCACCCATCTGAAGTCCGCCGGCGGGAACAGGTACAAGAAGGGCACCAAGGCCAAGCTGCGCGTCATCTCCGGACACCGCGACGGCTACAACACCGAGTGCCCGGGAACTGGCCTCTACGGCAAGCTGGGCACCGTGCGCAGCACGGCCGCCCGGCTGCAAGGCCGCTGACCGCAGGGCCGCTGACCAGGCGCGGGCGGGCGCTCACGGTCTGCATACACTGGCCGCCGACCCGGCGAGCCCCAGCAGGAAGCAGAGACGATACGTGACCACAGCGCCATCGACGCCAGAAGCGATCCTCCTGGTCGGCGGCAAGGGCACCCGGCTGCGGCCGATGACGGTGAACACCCCCAAGCCGATGGTCCCGGCGGCCGGCGTCCCGTTCCTCACGCACCAGCTGGCGCGCGCCCGGGCGGCGGGCGTCGAGCACATCGTGCTCGCCACGTCGTATCTGGCCGAGGTGTTCGAGCCGTACTTCGGTGACGGCTCGTCACTCGGCCTGCACCTGGAATACGTGACCGAGGAGGAGCCGCTGGGCACCGGCGGCGCGATCCGCAACGTCGCCTCGCGGCTGCGCTCGGGCCCGGACGACCCGGTGCTGATCTTCAACGGCGACATCCTGACCGGGCTCGACATCGGGGCGCTCGTCGACACCCACCGCTCCACCGGCGCCGATGTCTCCCTGCACCTCACCCGCGTCACCGACCCGCGGGCGTACGGTCTGGTGCCGACCGACGCCACCGGGCGCGTCACCGCTTTCCTCGAAAAGCCGCAGACCGCCGAGCAGATCGTCACCGACCAGATAAACGCGGGCGCCTACGTCTTCAACCGCTCGGTGATCGACGCCATCCCGGCCGGCCGCTCCGTCTCCGTCGAACGCGAGACATTCCCCGGCCTGCTGGCCGCGGGCGCCCACCTCCAGGGCATGGTCGACTCCACGTACTGGCTGGACCTCGGCACCCCCCAGGCCTTCGTACGCGGCTCCGCCGACCTCGTGCTCGGCCGCGCCCCCTCCCCGGCGGTGCCCGGCCGCTGCGGCGACCGGCTGGTCCTGGACAGCGCGTTCGTGGCGCGCGACGCCAAGCTCACCGGCGGCACGGTCATCGGGCCCCGGGCCCGGGTGGGCGCGGGCGCCCGCATCGACGGCTCCACGGTGCTGGCCGGCGCGGTGGTCGAGGAGGGCGCGCAGGTCAGCGACTCCCTTATCGGCGCGCGGGCCCGGATCGGGGCCCGTACGGTGCTCCAGGGCGCGGTGGTCGGGGACGGCGCGCTGGTGGGGGCGGACAACGAACTGCGGGACGGCGTGCGGGTGTGGTGCGGGGTGGACATTCCGGCGGGGGCGGTGCGGTTCTCGTCCGATCAGTAGGGGTGGCCTGCCGGCTGCGGCTTGTGGGTGGCTGGTGCGTGCGTGGTGCGGGGGCGGGGCCTCCGGGGCTGTCACCCTGGACCGCATATTTACGGCGCCGGTGCCCGGAAGCGTGGCCTTACCCGGAACTTGGCGCCACAAATATGCGTAAGCGTCCAGGGCACCACCCCTGCACCCCCACCCCCTCCCGCCGTCCCCCGGCTCTCCCGCCCCGCGCGCGTCGTAGGGTGGCGCTGTGCCCGCCCACCGCAGCTGGACCCCCTCCGGTCCGTACGACCTCGCGCGCAGCCTGAGCGTGCTGCGGCGGGGACCGGGCGACCCGGCGTTCCAGGTGTCCGCCGACGGCGCCATCTGGCGCGCCAGCCGGACCCCGGAGGGCGCGGGGACGCTGCGTGTGGTGCGCAGGGGCGAGACGGTCGAGGCGCAGGCCTGGGGGCCGGGCGCCGACTGGCTGCTGGAGCGGCTGCCCGCGCTGCTCGGCGCCGACGACGACCCCTCCGCCTTCACCCCCCGCCACCGCCTGGTGCACGAGGCACACCGCCGCCACCCGGGCCTCCGGCTGATCCGCACGGGTCTGGTTCTGGAGTCGCTGATCCCCTCGATCCTGGAGCAGAAGGTCACCAGCGACGAGGCGTACCGGGGCTGGCGGCTGCTGCTCCAGCGCCACGGCGAACCCGCCCCCGGCCCCGCCGAGCGGCTGCGGGTCATGCCCGATCCGCGCACCTGGGCGCTGATCCCGTCCTGGGAGTGGCACCGGGCCGGCGTCGACGCCAAGCGCTCGTCGACCATCCTGCGGGCTGTACGGGTCGCCCGGCGCCTGGAGGAGGCAGCGGCCATGGACCTCGCCGCCGCCTCGGCCCGGCTCCAGGCCATCCCGGGCATCGGGCCGTGGACGGCGGCGGAGACCCTTCAGCGCAGCAACGGCACGCCTGATGCGATCACGGTCGGCGATCTGCATCTGCCGAACATCATCGGCTATGCGCTCACCGGCGAGCGCGGCACTGATGACGCGGCGATGCTGGAGCTGCTGGCCCCCTACGCCGGCCAGCGCCACCGCGCCGCCCGGCTGATTGTGCTGGCCGGCCGGGTCCCCCCACGCCGCGCTCCGCGCTTCTCGGTCCGGGACTTCCGGGCGATCTGAGTGGGCGGGGCATCTGTTCAGGGCAGGATCGTGCGGAATGTCACCGACACCCGACGTCCGCGGGGGACACGGCCTGCCGCGCCGGGGTCGCTCTTGCGCGGGGCGATGGCATGGCGCCAGGTGTACCGGGCCGGGCCCGCCATGACCAGCAGGCTGCCCGGCGCCAGCGGCACCGCGAGTTTGGTGTTGTCGGCGGGGTCGGTGAAGTCCATGAGGCAGCTGGAACCCAGGGATATCGCGGCGACGACCGGGCCGAAGCACGGCACGCAGTCGACGTGGGCGCTGATCCCCTGCCCTGGCTGATACTCGTTGACGATGACTTGCTCCGCCTTGTCGTCCATCAACTTTTCGGCCACGAGTCGGGCAGCCAACTCCCGGGCCCACTCCGGAAGCGGCGGCGCGGATTCCGCCGAGTCGGCGGCCACGCTGCGGCGGCCGTAGTCGTACCGATGGCCATAATGCTGCACACGCCGCTTCAGCTGCGCCGACCATGACGCCGCGTCGATGCTCGCGAGCAAGGCCGCGCCGGTGTGGGGAGTGAGCCAGTCGGCGATGTAGCGCAGCCCGGGTACGGCCGCCGGCGTGGCGTGGTCAGAGGTCTCGGACATGCCGGCACACTAGCCATCCGTTTTGGTGGTCCGTGCCACCAGTGCCTGTACCTCCGCATAGGAGGGGGCTGTGAGGTCCGTCGACCGGCCGTCGCGGATGGCGGTCGCGGCGGTCACGGCCGCCGCCAGGGCCCTGCGGTAGAGCAGCGAGCCGAGGCTGACCCTGCGCACGCCCAGCGCGGCCAGCTCGGCGACGGTGGGTCCGGTCGGCGTGTACAGGATGTTCAGCGGAACGAGGAGGGCCGCCGTCAGGGCGGCGATCCCGTCCGGATCCGACAGCCCCGGTACGAACACCCCGTCCGCCCCGGCCTGTTCGTAGACCGCGAGGCGCGCCGCGGTGTCTTCCTGGTGGCGTCCTAGCCAGTGGGTGTCGGTGCGGGCGTTCACGAACAGCGCGGGCACGGCGGCCTTGACCGCGGCGATCTTCGCGGCGTGCAGCTCCACGGGGGCGAGGGTGCCGTCCGGCCGGCCGTCCTCCAGGTTGATCCCCGCGGCGCCCGCGTCGTACAGCTCTCGGGCCAGTTCGGCCACTTCCTCCGGGTCGTCGCTGAAACCCCCTTCGGCGTCGACGGTGAACAGGAAGGAGCCCTGCCCGAGCTGGCGGGCCAGGGCCAAGGTCGCGTCCCTGGTCGCGGCCGCCCCATCCGGCAGTCCGGCGGCCGCGGCCACGCCCAGGCTCGTGGTGCCGATCGCCGGGAAGCCCTGCGCCGCCAGGGCGGCCGCGGAGGCGTAGTCCCAGGCGTTGGGCAGTAGCAGCGGGGCGCCGGGCTGGTGGTGCAGGGCATGCAGTCGGGCGACGGACTCATGTGTCGTGTGTGTCATGTCCCGACGCTAGGGCGGGGACGGTTCGGCGCCGCCCGAACCGTCCCCGGGGACCGGGGTGTCAGTGGCGCTTGCGAACATGGCCGCATGAGCCGCGTGATCACCATGAAGACCGTCACCCTGAGCCGGGCCCTCGGCTATGTGCAGGGGGGTGAGCTCACCGCCCAGCAGGAGCGGATCCTCGACACCGCACGCGAGCGGGCGCGGGCCGCCCAGCACAGCCTCGACCATCAGGACATCGACTGGGACCTCACCGTCCCCGAGGCCCTGGAACACCTCATCAGGGGCCGGGCCGACGCGGTGGGCGAGTGCGTCGGCAACGCGTACTACACCGCGCTGCTGGCCGTCATCGAGTGCACCGGATCCGACCCCATCGACGTGGGCGTGTATTCCAAACCGTTCACCTTCTTCGGCCTCATGGACGACGAGCTCCGGGCCCTGGGAGTCCCCGCCGATCTGCTGCCGTCCGGCTTCCTGTTCGCGGACTTCGCCGACCTGCTCCCGTTCACCGTCCCGAGCCCCATGGACGGCTCCCCGGCCATCGGCTATCTCCCCCTGGCCAAGGCCAAGACCGTCGCCGACGCCTATACGGCCGTACTCGACCGCATGGACCGCGGCTTCGTCCACGACGCCGAACTCCTCATCGACAAACTCAATGTGGAGCACGAGGAGTGGCAGAGCGCGCTGAAGTACGGCCACACCATGGACACGCTGCTGTTCTGGACTGTGGGCTGACCCTATGCCCGCCGTTGTTTGAAGATCAGCGGTGCCGTGACGCACGCGGTGGCGAGAAGGATGCCGAAGCCGACCGTCAGGGCGGTGGTGTAGCCGTGCACGGACGCCCCGGCCGGCGTGGCGTGGCGCGCGGACGCCAGGTGTGAGGCCGCGGCGTTGGTCGCGATGGTGTTGAGCAGCGCGGTGCCGAGCGCGGCCCCGAGTTGCTGGGAGGCGTTGTAGGCGGCCGACGCGGCTCCGATGTCGTACGGGTGCACGTCCGAGGTGGCCAGGCCGGCGGTCGGGGGCAGGACGCAGCCGAGGCCGAGGCCGGTGAGCACCAGGGCGGGTACGAGATACAGCGGCAGGACGTCCGTGGTCTGCGGTGTCAGGCGGGTCAGGATGAGCATTCCGGCGGCCGCGGCGATCAGCCCGGGCAGGATCAGCATCGCGGTGGCGGTCCGCCGGCACGAGCGCCGTGCCGAGTACGGCGAACAGGGCGATGGGGACGTTGATGTACAGGCACCACCGCCAGCTCGTGTACTCGGTCAGCAGCCCTCCGGCGACCAGGCCGAGGGCCGATCCGGCGGCCCCGACCGCGGCGAACACACCGAACGCCCGGCCGCGTTCGCGAGGCTCGGTGAACGTCGTGGTCAGCAACGACAACCCGGCGGGCGCGAGCGCGGCGGCGAACACTCCTTGCAGGGCCCGGGCCCCGAAGAGCATCCCGGGGTTCATGGCGGCCCCGCCCAGCGCGGACGAGGCGGCGAAGCCGACCAGGCCGATGATGAACGTGCGCCGGTGGCCGAGTGCGCTGCTGACCCGGCCGCCGATCAGTAACAGCCCGCCGAAGGCCAGGGCGTACGCGGTGATCGCCCACTGCCGGCTCGCGTCGGACATGCCGAGCGCGGTCTGTGCGGAGGGCAGCGCGATGTTCACGATCGTTCCGTCGAGGACCACGAGAAGCTGGGCCGCGCTCACCGCCGGCAGAGCCCACCACAGCCGCCGGTTGTCGTGGGTCTTGACGGCAGGCTCCGCCCCGGGCGGTTTGATGTCTGGGGAGTTCATGTCTTCGAGTCTTTCGTTGAACTGACTCCGGAGACTTTTCATGGCCGCGGTCCGCGACCCGGGGCCGATGAGCGGATAACCCTCAACCCCGGGTCGAACCCGGGCGGGGCCCGTGTCAGTCCCTCCGTATAGCTTCGGCTGCCATGACCAGCCTGGATACAACGATGAGGTTGTCGGCCGACCCGGCAAAGGTGAAGTTCTACCGGATCGCCGTCGAGGGCTCCCGGCTGATCCGCTCGGCGTGGACCGAGGGAAGGCGGCCCCGGGAGACCGTGACGGAGTGCGCGAGCGAGCCCGAGGCGGAGCGGGAGTTCGAGAAACTGTGCTGGAAGAAGCTGCGGGAGGGCTTCGCCCACGTCGCCGACGCCGCCCAGGCGGCGCGCGGCGCCGTCGTGTTGGACGTCAAGGTCCCCAACCGGTCCTGGGCCGAGGCGTTCGACCTGTCCCCGGACGGCCGGACCATCGTCGTCGGCACGATGCTCAAGGACGCGTACGGCGCCGAGATCCACCTGATCGACGTCGGCACCGGACACCGCCGGCTGATCCACGCCGAGCCAGTGGGCGACAGGCAGACGTTCGTGCACGCCGTGCACTTCGACGCCGGCGGTGAGCACATCGTCTACGCGCTCAATGAGGAAACGCGCCTGTTCAATCCGGCAAGCGGGCAAACCCGGGTGCTCGCCCAGTACAGGGAGTTCCAGGACGCCCACTTCAACCCTTTCCGCGTGCGTCCTTCATGGGACGCGGCCCGGCGGCGGCTGCTGCTCTTCGACACCGGCGACCGCGTCCGCATAGTCGACATGCTCGACCAGGACGGGAACGACGTGTTCGCGACGTCCGCGGAAAGGCCCTCGACGCGCTGCTGGGCGGGCGCGCTTTCGCCGTCCGGGAAGCTCATGGCGCTGTGCTTCACCAAGGGGTCCCGGTACAAGGACGACGACCCCGAGGTCACCGAGGTCGAGATCTGGGACATCGACCGGCGCAAGGTCGTGCGCCGCATCCCGATGGACCGGAAGCCGCATTCGATCGGCTTCGATCCCACCGGCACGCTGTTGGTCGCCAACCCCGAGTCCAACGAGGGCCCGCGCGCGTACTCCCTGGAGACCGGCGAACTCGTCTGGCACTTCCCGCACCCGTTTCTCGCCGACCGCGGGGCCACCTGCTACGGCTGGGCGTACTCGCCCGACGGCTCCACCCTGGCCATCGGCCGACGGGGGAACACCGATGTCGTCGACGCCGTTACCCGCCACAGTGACCCCGCCTTCACACACCGCCCAGGAGACCTGGGCACGGGGCGCACCTATACGGTCAGGATCTCGGCGGACGGCACGCTCGTCGCCTCCGGCGGCGACACCGGCCGCATCATCGTCCGCAAACTCTGAGCGGGCGGGGACGAAGGGCGCCTGCCTCGTTCCCGATGGGCGCTCAGGCGCCGAGTGCCCGCCGGAACACGTCCGCGTGGGCGGCGCACCAGGCGGTGAAGGTGCCTGGTTTGCGGGCGAGGAGTTGCTCGACGGTGTCCGTGCGGAGTCCGGTGGTGTCGGCGCGCATGAGGGTGAAGCCTTCTATGAGGGCCTGGGCGAGGGCCGGTGGTGCTCCGTGGGGGAATCGGGACCGTACCGCCTCGGCGGCTGTGGCGACCTCGCGGATCTCGATGGCGGTCCCGGTTGTTTCCGCGAGGATGCGGACCTGGTCGGTGATGGTGAGCGTCTCGGCGCCGGTGAGGACGTATTCCTTGTCCTGGTGGCCGTCCTGGGTCAGGGCGAGGGCGGCGACTGCGGCGATGTCCGCGGGGTCGATGGGTGCGTAGCGGCCGGGGCCGATGGGGTCGAGGACGTAGCGGGCTTCGCGGAGGGTGGGCAGCCAGTCCAGGGCGTTGGTCATGAAGCCGCCGGGGCGCAGGAAGGTGGCCGGGATGCCGGAGGCGCGGACGAGGTTTTCGCGTTCGTGGTGCCAGCGGCCCATGGCGGGCATGGGGTCGCCCAGGACGTTGAAGGAGGACAGGTGCACGATGTGGCGTACTCCGGCGGCCCGGGCGGCGGTGACGGCGTGTGCGGTGTGGTCGGTGCCGATGCCCGGGGTGAGCAGGAACAGGCGGTCTGCGCCGTGGAAGGCGGAGGTGAGTGTCGTCGGTTCGTCCAGGTCGGCCACGACGCGTTCGGCCCGCTGGGGCAGGTCGGCGGCGCGGTCCGGGTCGCGTACGAGGATGCGGAATTCGACGCCTTGGGCATCGAGTTGGCGGACGAGTTCGCGGCCGATGTTTCCGGTGGCTCCGGTGAGCAGTAGCATGACACTCCTTCGGTCATTTGCCGGTTAACGAGTTCATCGGGCCGGACGTTAGCCGGGAAATGATTAGCCGTCAAACGATCGACTGGTGGCCTCGGGTGCCCGCCCCGTACACCGCCTCACCGGAAGGCCGCGATGCCCGAGTTCCTGGACCTGCACAGCAAGACGTCGAAGACCCTGCGGGCCCTGGCCGAGCGCGGTATGCGGGAGCACGGCCTCCACCTCGGCCAGAACCACCTCCTCGCGGCCCTCTGGGAACACGACGGCCGCACCCCGGGCGAGATCGCCGCGGCGCTCCACGTCACCACCCCCACCGTCACCAAGATGGCCACCCGCATGGCCGCCACCGGCCTGCTCACCCGGCGCCCCGACGACCGGGACAGCCGCCTCGTCAGGCTGTGGCTCACCGACGCCGGACGCGCCCTGCGACAACCGGTCGAGCAGGAACGCCGACGCATGGAGGCAGCCGTGACCGCGGACCTCACCGACGACGAACGGCGGCACCTGCTCAGCGCGCTGACGAAGATCCACCGCGCCGCGAACGACCTCCTGGACGACGCCTGAAGTCCTCGTTGCCGCCCTCGACACCGTCCTCGACGCCGTCATCGATCCGGCTGAACCGCCTCCGCCGGGCCCGCGCGGTCAGCCGGACCACGCCGCGCCGCCCATCAGAGGCCGGCCCTGCGGCAGCGGACCTCTCGTCGTCCGCCCGTGGGTGTGACCGCGTTCGGTGGCCGTCCGAGCCAGGAGGCGGTGACCGACGGCTTGTTGATTCCGGCGGTGGAGCCATCGTGGGGCAGGAGTTCAGTTGGGGCGATGTCCTTGCCTGGTTCGAGGGCTCTTCCATCATCTCCCAGTGATCACTTACCTGTCCGCACAGGCCCCGGGACGCTGCCGATCACGCGGTTCACAGGTGCACGCCTCGGTGTGTGGCCCACGCCTCGGTTGCCTCGGCCATGGCTGCCAGCCACCGCTCTTCGGGCCTCCGAAGGGCCCTGTGGCGGCTCATGCGGGCGTAGGCCACGGCAAAGGCGTCGATGGCCTCCGGGTCGGCGTTCGTCCACGCCGTGCATTTGGACGCCCACGACTCGGCGCTCTCCGGCGTGTGCTCGGCGGCGACGAGCTGCACCACGAGCATGGCCGGATCGATGAACGCCGCGCCTCTGGTCGGCCAGGACCAGTCCACGACCCAGGACCGCCGGCCGATGAGCAGGTTGCTCGGGTTGATATCCGCGTGGAGTAGCGCGTCGCCCCGGAACAGGGCTGGAGCGCCCATGTCGGCGAACCAGTCCCACCGGGTCTCGGTCCAATCCCGGACGACCCTCGGAAGCTCCACGTCGTGGATGCGATTGAGAAGATCCACCACCACCGGCAGGTCTGCTGAGCCAGGCGTGAAGTCGCTCTCTCGTCCCTTGACCATTTCGAACCCGAGGACGATCCATTCCTCATCTTCAGCTGACCAGAGCAGGGCCGGGGCGACCGATCGAACGAACGGGTTGATCACCTTCTCCCGCACCATCTGATCACGCCGACCACCGGGGCGGTTCTTCATCGCCTTGACGAAGAAAGGCCCGTTCCCGCATTCGACGACGGCAAGGAGATCCGTGCTGAACCCGTGCCCGTCAGGCGGACCGATACGGGTCACCCGGCCCGTGTACGGCCTGATCAGCGCCCTGAACCCGGGGCCGGGATCGAGAGCCATCAGGGCGCTATCTCCTTGGGTTGCGGTACGTGGACGGAGTGCCTGGGCGGCATCCCTGATCACCATCAGAGGCGCTCAACGATGGGCGTACGAAGACAGGTTGAGTGGGAGTAGACCGCCGATAGCGTGACACGCCGACAGCGGGCCACCGAATTCCCGGCGTCCGGGAGTGCAACTGCTGCTGAGAGCCCCGTGTTCTAGAGTCTGGCGCGTGCCGCGCGCCAGACTGTGCGCAGTTCTGCCGCTGTTTCGCAGTCTTCGCCGTGTGTCCGGCACCGGTCCTTGCAGACTGCGGCGTGCGTAATGAACGCGGACCATGCCTGTGACTCAGCCTCGCGGGCCGGCTTCTTGTCCGCGCCGGCGGGCCGGTGCTGTACGGCAGCGGACGTCTCGTCGTCGGCCCGTGTGTGTTCGGTCATGGGGTTACCTTTTTCGGGCCGGTGACCGGTCCACCCATGCCCAGCGGAGCGAGAGGGCGTGCTGCCGCTCCTCGTGCATGATCAGGTAGGCCCGTACAAGCGGTCCCGCGACCACCCACTCCGTCGGTGGTGCGGAGGGGTGCGAGGGAAGCTGTGGATTGCGGCGCGTTCGCTGGGAGGGGATGCGGGGTGGCCATGCGTCCGGCGTCGACTGCTCGCGCACGGCTACCGGCAGCGGCCGACTGGCGGGCACCGGGGTGCCGCGCCGGTGCTTTCCGCGCGGGGAGCGATGTGGCCAGAAGCCCATCGCCCAGGCGAGGAAGCGAACGATAGGGTTTAACGACAAGGTCAACAGCTCCTGTCTGTTGGCTGGTTGCCCCAGGACGGCCTGCCCGCTGTCCTGGGGCGTTTATGTATGGGGACGCAGGGGCCCCGCCTGCGGAGTTACGGGACCCCTGCGCGGGACTCGACCAGCCGCCACGCCACGGGGGCGCAGTTACCGGGAGTCCTCTTGCACCCGTTACGCGGTGACTTTCTGTCGCGTAACGGGAACCTGCGGGGTGTGGCGGGTCGGTAGGTCTGTTCGGTTCCGTCGTACGTCAGCCAGTGCACGTGAACTCTTCTGCGATCACGAAACGCGCCCAGACGCATTTGCTGTTTTTGTTGTGCCTGTGGCCCCAGGCGTCCGCCAGCTGGGCGACGAGGTACAGCCCGCGCCCGCATTCCTCTTCGGAAGTGGGGTTCCGGAGCCGGGGGATCTTGTCGGTGTCGGGGTCGGAAACCTCAAGGAGCAAGGCCCCGTCCTGGAGAGCTACAGAGATCTCGATCTGAGCGAACGTCACGCGACAGTGGCGGATGGCGTTGGACAGCAGTTCGTCAGCCGCCAGGGTGACGTCGTCGGCGAGGGGGCCGCTGATCCCCCAGTCCGCGAGGGTCTTCCGTATGCGGGTTCGTGCACCCGGGACGTTGCGCTTGTGCTTGGAGACACGGAAGGTGTCCCGGCGTCGGTCCGCCGCCGTAGCGGTGGTGGGCATGCGGTTACCCCCTGACTGATCGTCAAGATTACGCCGTGTAGCGGCGCGTGCACCAAGACTAGAGGGCAAATCGGCAGCTCCGCAACAATGCTGTCCCGCATACATGCCATACGCGCCTCTATCGTGTGTGCAAGCCCTACAGTGGTCCCGATACGGGACGGGGCGTCTGGAGAGAGGGGAAGCGATGCCCGTAGGAGGACGGCCGACCGTGCGCAGTAGGCGACTTGGCGCAGCGCTCAGGAGGTATCGACAGGGCGCCAAGCTCGACCAGCCTCAAGCGGCCGAAGTGCTTGGGGTGCATCAGACCAGGGTCAGCCGGATTGAAGGCGGGCACTCCACCGCTCGAATCATCGAAATCCGCGCGCTGTTGAGCGCCTATGGAGTCGATGACCCTAAAGTCCGCATAAAACTTGAGACGTTGGCCAAGAACGCAAATAGGCGAGGCTGGTGGCTTGAGCATGCGGCGCACCTTCGGCAGGACCTTCTGGATCACATCTCGCTTGAGGATGACGCAACCCACATTCGGGAGTGGCAGCCCACATTGATTCCAGGGCTGCTGCAAGTTCCTGCGTATGCAGAAGCCGTCATCACCAGCAACGCGGACTTTATCGACCCCAGCAAGGTTCCGAGTCTGGTCAAAGTGAGGGGGGACAGGCAGGCAAGGATCGACGAGACGGAAGGTGCGGCGAATTACACGGCAATCATCTGGGAGCCGGTAATCATCCACCCCATTGTCAAGGTCGAAATCCACCAAGAACAACTTGCTCGCATCCTCGAAGTGAGCAAGCGGCAGAACGTAACGCTGCAGGTGCTGCCCCTCTCGGCTGGAGTCAAGGCCACAATGCCGTCTGCGTTCTCTTGCTTCTCGTTCGATGCAGAGCCCACTGTGGAAGCCGTGACGCTGGACAACCTGCGTGGTTCGTCCATCCTCGAAGGAACAGAGGACCTTACGGCTTACACACTGGCATTTGACCAGCTACGATCGGCAGCACTGGGCCCGGATGCAAGCGCAAGGCTCATCCGGGGCGTACTGCGGAGAAGCAAGGAAGAATCAAAGTGACCCCTGAGGCAATAGGGCCCTACCGGAAGTCTTCATATTCCGGCGGAGAAAATAACTGCGTGGAGATCGCGGACATGTCCAACAACGGTCGTGCCGTGCGGGACAGCAAGGCTCAGCGTGGCCCGCATCTGACGTTCACGGGCGGGGCATGGCAGGCGTTCCTCCTGAGTGTCAAGCGACGGGATTTCGACCGCTAGGCAGCTCGACGCAAGGGGACCCGGCAAACCGTTGCCGGGTCCCCTTGAAGGCTCACGGCTTATCCGGCGCGCACTGCGAAGCGGCAAGGAAGATGAATAGTGACCCCTGAAGTCATGGGTGCCTTCGTTAAATCGTCCTACTCGGGCCAGAACAATAACTGCCTGGAGATTGCGGCCACGTCCGGGGGCGGCCGCGCCGTGCGGGACAGCAAGGATCGGCGTGGTGCGCATCTGACGTTCACGGGAGGCGCATGGCAGGCGTTCCTCCTGGGCGTCAAGCGGCAGGAGTTCGACCGGTAGACGACTCAGGCGCGAGGCACCCCGGGCAAACTGTTGCCGGGTCCCCTTGAAAGATCACGACTCATCCGGCGCGCACTGCGGAGCAATGAGGAGGAAATGTGACTCCTGAGATTGTCGGCCCGTATTGGAAGTCGTCATATTCCATGCAAGAGGGCAATTGTGTGGAAATCGCGGACACGATCGACAATGGTCGTGCTGTACGGGACAGCAAGGATCAGCGTGGCGCGCATCTGACGTTCACAGGAGGCGCATGGCAGACGTTCCTCCAGGGCGTCAAGCGGCGGGAGTTCGACCGCTAGGCAGCTCAGAAGCGTGCGGGCCCCGGCAGCGACTGTCGGGGCCCTGCCTCGTTGGCAGCGTGTGTCCCAAAACCATCGCACCGGCCCCCGTGACCGCGGCGCAATGACACCGTCGCGCTGCGTCGTTGATAGCGTCCCTGCCATGTCCACTCCACAGCATCCAGGTTGGGACGCGGGCCAGGGGCCCGGTCAGGCTCCACCGGTCGGATACGGTCCCCCCGCGGGTTATGGCCCGCAGCCACCCGGTGCCTATCAGCCCCATCTCCCGTACAACCCCCAGGCCGGGGCGGGATATCCGCCTCAGCCGATGACCATGCCGGGGACGGTCCGGGCCGCGCAGGTGCTGTTTTTCGTCATGGCAGGGCTCGTCGCCCTCGGCGTCGTGCTGTCCGGTGACCCGGAGAAGGCCGGGGCGATCGTCGGGGCGAGTTTTCCCGTGATCGTTGGCTTTGTATGTGCGCTCCGGTTCGGTAACAGCGGGCCCGGGAACAGGACGACAGCGATTGTCTTCGCTTCCTTGATGATCGCCGTCGGGTTCGGCGCGATGGGACAGCGTCAACCGGCGGGTCTGGTCGAGTTGGTGTTCGGCATCGTGATCGTGGTGCTGCTGTCGCAGCGGCAGTCCGCCGAGTGGTTCCGCCGGATCCGTTCCTGAGGTAACCGCGTTCACACTTGCCGAATGACACTCTTTACGGCGTAAACCGGCCGGTCACCCCAGGAGATGCTATGAGTGGGCACCTGAGGATCGTGCTGTTCTCGCACTCCGCCGACGGCTTCGCCATCGCGCACAGCGCGTGTGAGGCGGTGGGACATCAGCCGGTTGCGTACGTGTACGCGCGTGCGTCGCGGCCTGGGCGCCGCAGTGGTCCGGGAGCGCCGACCGCGGCGGCCGGCATTGTGGAGTCCCTTCCCGCGGGGGTCGACCTGCTGCTACCCCGCAGCGCCGCGGGCCTGGCGCAGGCGCTGCCGGGCTACCGGCCCGATCTGCTGCTCTGCAACGGTTTTCCCTGGCGGATTCCCCGCCGAGTGCTGGACGCGGCACGGCTCGGCGGAATCAACGTGCATCCGTCCTTGCTGCCGCGTCACCGGGGCCCCATTCCGATCCATTGGGCGATCCGGGCCGGGGATCGCGAAACGGGAGTCACTGTCCACTGGATGGACGAGGAATTCGACACCGGCCGGGTGCTCGTCCAGCGCGGTGGTGTGCCGCTGGAGGACGAGGTGGTGCCGGACGAGCTGTTGGCCCGTATGGACGACCTGACCAGCGAACTGCTTCCGCTCGCCTTGCGGCGCGCTGACGCCGGTGACGCCGGCGACCCGCAGGACGAGGCGAAGGCGACCCACGCGGGCTGGATGGGGGAGGACTTTCGCCGCGTGGACCGGACCCGGACCGCGCGGGAGATCCACAACCAGGTCCGCGCCTCCCGGTTCGGCGTATACGACCCGCCCGGCCCCGTCGTTGAGGTGAACGGCCGCTGGGTGTCGGTGCTGCGCACGCGCACCGATCCGGACGAAGGGGGCGTACGGATCGAGTGCGCGGACGGTCCGCTGTGGATCGTCGAGTCCCGGGCCGTGGAGCGGCCGGAGTAGCCGGTCACGCTCCTTCGAGGGCACGGCCGATCCGGGTACGGAGCTCGGCGGCCCGCGGATCCTCGTAGCCGGCTGTCAGGGTCAGCGCCTCGGACCAGTGCGTGCGCGCCTCGTCGGACTGGCCCGCCGCGTCCAGCGCGGCGGCGAGCCCGTCGAGAGCCAGGGCCAGTTGCCAGTCGTTGCTCAGGTCGCGATGCGTCGCCGCCGCAGCCCGATGGAAGTCGGCCGCCTCGTCGAACCGCTCGAGCTGCTGGTACGCCTCTCCCGCGCCCTGCCAGGCTCGCGCCTCGCGCGAGCGGTCACCGAGCTGCCGCTGGAGGACGGCGGCCCGCTGGTACGAGGCCAGGGCGTCCTCGGCGTGGCCGGTCGCCTGCTGAGCCCGGCCCAGGGTGAGCAGCCAGTACCCCTCCCACATGGTGTTGCGATGGCTCACCGCGATGTCCACTGCCTGCCGCGCGTATCCAAGAGCCTCTTGCGGCTCGCCCTGTTCCAGACAGGAGGCGCTGAGCAGCCGAAGGACGTTGCCCTGCCCACCCTTGTTGTCCAGCGCGCGGAACTTCTCCAGGGCGCTTTGGGCGAGGTCACGGGCCTGGTCCGCCGCTCCGAGTTCGTACGCCACCTCGGCGGCGTTTGCCAGGGCGACGGCCTCCCACTGGGGGGCACCGATCTCCCGGAAGATCGTCAGCGCCTCGTCGAAATAGCTCTTCGCATCGCTCAACCGCCGCTCCCTGAGGCGGATCAGGCCGATGTCGTTGAGGGAGAGCGACTCGCCCAGCCGGTCTCCGCACTCGCGGCGGATGGCGAGGGCGCCCTCATGGAAGTCCGCCGCTTCGGACAGCCGGTGGGACTGGGTGCAGGCCATGCCCAGGCTTTCCAGGATCTCGGCCTCGGCGCCACGGTCACCGAGCCGCCGCGCGGCCCGCAGGCCGATGTGCCCCATGGCCAGCCAGTCCTCGAACGGGTTGAGCAGCATATGGATGCCGCGCAGCACGACCGCCAACTGCCAGGCGATCTCGTCCAGTCCCGCCGCCTCTGCCTGGCGGGCGACGGCCATCAGGTTCGCCGACTCCAGCTCGTACCAGGCCATGGCCTGCTCATAGCCGTCGAAGGTCAGGGCGGCGACACCGGCGTCCAGCGGGGTGAGCGGGATGTGGGCCTCTCCCGGATTGATCCACCCCTGGGCCGCGTCGGCAGCGTGTACGTACCAGGTGAGGACCCGGCGCACCGCGGCCGCGCGGGTCTCCGGTGTCTCCTCGTACTGGGCCTGGTCGGTCGCGTAGGCGCGCAGCAGGTCGTGGAACTCGTAGCGGTCGGGCGCGGTCTGTTCCAGCAGATGGGCCCCGGCGAGGGAGTCCAGCAGGCGATGGGCCCGGGCGGTGCTGAGGCCGGCGACCGCGGCGGCGGCCGGCACTCCGAAGGCCGCTCCCGGATGCAGGCCGAGCAGTCGGAACAGCGTCGCGGCCTCGGCGGTCAGCGCCCGATAGGACCATGCGAACACCGTTCGTACGGCGTCGGCCTCCGGCTCGTCGCCCACGCTCAGGGCTTCCCAGAGCGACGATTCGTCGCGCAGGTCCCGTATCAGGTCGTCGAGGTGCGTCCAGGGGCGACTCGCGGCACGCTCGGCGGCGATCCGCAGGGCCAGCGGGAGCCGGGCGCACAACTGCGCCAGCTCGGCGAGTTTCTGTCCGTCGTCTTCGGTCCGGTAGTCGGCGGTGACGACGGACAGCAGCTCGACGGCATCCGGCTCGTCCAGCATCCCGAGCGTCAGCCGGCGGGCCCCGTCCCGGACGCTGAGCCCCGACAGACGGCTGCGGCTGGTGACCACGACCAGGCACCCCGCCGTACCGGGCAGCAGAGGGCGCACCTGGGCCACCGTGGCGGCGTTGTCGAGGACGATCAGCATCCGCCGTTCGGCCAGCAGTGACCGGTAGAGCGCCGCGGCGGCTTCCTCGTCCCGCGGTATCGCCCGAGCGGGAACGCCCAGCGCGGCCAGGAACCGGTTCAGCGCCTCATGAGCGGTCACCGGCGAGCCCGGGTCGTAGCCGCGCAGGTTCACGTACAGCTGGCCGTCAGGGAAGGATCGGGCGGCCTGGTGCGCCCAGTGCAGGGTGAGCGAGGTTTTGCCCACCCCGGCGGTCCCGGCGATGACATAGACGCATACGACCAGGGGTTCGCCGCCCTGCGACTGGTCGTCGAGGACCGTGTTGAGCCGCCGCACCTCACTGCCGCGATTCACAAATCCACGGACGTCGGCGGGGAGTTGGCGTGGTTTCGGCGCGTCATAACCGGAGCGGCGCTCGCCGGCATGGAAGTGAACGCCGCCTTCGATGTCTCTCGCCTGGACGACGTCGGACGCGGAGCCCGACAGCTCCGAATGCGTGCCATGGGGTCCATGCCCCGGCCCGCGCTCCGCGTCCTCGCCGTGCTGCTCACTGTGTCGGCTGATCGTCTACTCCACATGGGGCGGTGGCAGGTGCCTTATGTTTTCGTCGAAGTACGGGATCAGGTCCTCGCCCGACTCGTAGAGATCCCTGATGAATGCGCGACACCGGTCGGTGGTCTCGGCATCGGAGTAGTGGATGGCCCCGTCCAGAACGCCCTGCCGCGTATAGCGGATCTCGTAGACGGTGCGCTCGCCGAGCGTCAGCAGCTCCGGCAGCGGCCCCTCCTTCTCCAGGAACCGGACGCGCTCCGGGCTCACCACTCGGATTCTCTCCCCGCACTCCGCGCGCAGCCGCAGTAGGTGCAGCTCCCACTGGAGATAAGGGG
Source organism: Streptomyces sp. NPDC097640 (assembly GCF_040302705.1). Classification (NCBI taxonomy): domain Bacteria; kingdom Bacillati; phylum Actinomycetota; class Actinomycetes; order Kitasatosporales; family Streptomycetaceae; genus Streptomyces; species Streptomyces sp. NPDC097640. The sequence goes on along the minus strand of NZ_JBEOSB010000039.1, from coordinate 15,791 downwards.
TGAGTGGTTCCTGGACGACGCGGACACGGAAAAGAGTGGTCCCGCGCCTCTCGTTCTCCTCCGAGAACTCCCTGAGATAGTCGCGCTCTTCCTCGATGAGTCTCAGAGCGCCACGCCAGTCGCCGCGGTCGAACGCCTCCCAGCTGGCGAAACCCGGCTCCCGGAAATGCTGGCACCGCTCCAGCTTCCATGAGTCCTGCCCGTCGATCGTCCACTGGCGCTGCCGGAAGTCACGGCGATAGCTGTCCAGATCGAGAGGCGCGCCGCGCGACGTTTCGAGGCGGATACCGTCAAGGCCGAGCATCGGGAATATCCGGTTTCGCCGTGCTCAGCATCGCACCCGGCAGGATCACCAGTCGCTCATCCGCGGCGATCCTGACGTCGTCGGGCAGCCGGGCCGCGTAGGTCTCCGTGAGGTCCCGGCCGATTACCGCGATGTCGCCGTTGTCCAACTGCCAGATGTCGGGGCACCCGTCGCGGCCACCGGTGGCGTTCAGCTCCTTGGCGGACTTCCCTAAGCGCCGCTCGAACGAGGCCGCGGGGTCGGCCTCCCAGGCTCGCTCCATTACCTCTCCCATCCCGCACCACGGAAGACAGTGACTACTCACTGTATGCATGTCGGGCACTCATGGCAACGGATTGTCGATCACGCGTGGGATTATCTGCGCGATCCTGAGCGAGATTGGCCGAAACTCTGACCCGGCCTTGGTGCTCAGCGGTAAGCGCACCAGGGGACGGCGCAGACACTGGCCGCCATGCCGGTCATGCCATGCTGGGTCCCGCTACGAGGCCGATGGGGGAACAGATGGCGAGCGAAACACGTGTGGGCCACTTGGTCGCGGGACGCTATCGGCTCATCGGCGAATTGGGTTCCGGCGGGTTCGGACGAGTGTGGAAGGCCCGGGACGAGAGTTTGCGGGTCGACGTTGCGCTCAAGGAGGTCACGCTCTCCTCGGCCGGGTCCGGCGCGGAGCGTACAGAGCGGGTGAACCGCGCCATCCACGAGGCCCGCAACGCCGCGCGGCTGCGCACCCACCCCAACATCGTGGCCGTCCACGACGTGGTGCGGGAAGACGATGTGCCGTGGATCGTCATGGAGTTGGTGACCGGGGACACGCTGGAGGGGGAGATCCGCGAACGTGGCCGCGTCCCGGCCGCGGAGGTATGGAGGATCGCCCAGGCGGTCCTGGGAGCGCTGCGGGCGGCGCATGCGGCCGGGATCGTGCACCGCGACGTCAAGCCGTCCAACGTGATGCTCGCCGCCGACGGCCGGGTCCTGCTGGCCGACTTCGGCATCGCCGTGCACGATGCCGACACCGCACTGACCGCAACCGGCGGGGTGATCGGCTCCCTCGAGTACATCGCGCCCGAGCGGATCGGGCACGGCGACGACAGCCCCGCCGGCGACCTGTTCTCCCTGGGCGTCACCCTCTACCACGCGGTGGAGGGTGTCTCCCCGTTCCACCGCGCCACCCCCACGGCCTCGGTCGCAGCCGTCATGGCGCACGAGCCGGACCCCCCGAAGTACGCCGGCGAACTCGCCGGACTCCTCACGCGGCTGCTGGACAAGGCCCCTGCCACCAGGGCCACCGTCTCCGAGGCGCTGGCGATGCTGGATACCGGCCCGACCGTCCCCGTCCCCGTACCCGAGAGGCCTACAGCCGTTACGTCCCCTGCCGGTGCCCCTGGGCGTGCGGCGCCCCGAGGTGCGGTCGCGGCAGTCTGGGCAGGTCGCTCGCGCCGCTGGCGGCTGGCGGCCGCCGGTGTAGCCGGTATGGCGATTCTGCTCGCGGTCGTGCTCGCGGTGACGAACTCCACATCGGGAGACCACACGGGTACGTCCCAGGAGCCGCGTCTGTTTGAAAAGGGCGATGTGGCGCTGTGCACCAACTCCCCCGTGGTGACCTGCCCGGATCCGTCTGGCGGGAATGTCGACCTGGATACCGCGTCCCTTGGGCAGCAGGGAGAGGGGAATGCGGGCACCGACCTCGCGATCGTCCGCAACAGGCTCGCTGCCCTCGCCTCCACCGAACTCGCCCGATACCCCCACGACAGCCCTCCGGCCGGCCCGGCCGACTGCCAGTCCGGCAATGTTGACTGGAAGGGTTCCCAAACCCCTGGATTCCTGGGCAGTGACCTTTCCAAGGGCATGATCCTCTGCGTCAAGACCACCGAGGGCCGATACGGCTACCTCCGGATCGCCGAGGCCGCAAGCTACGAGGACGGTGCCCTTGGGCGGGCGAAGTTCACGTACCAGCTCTGGAAGAAGGCAGGCGACACGTAACCGTCGAGCCCGGCGGTGGCAAGGACGCGTGGAGCCATTCCGGCCGGGCCCGCTACTCCGGCCGGGCCCGCTACTCCGGCCGGACCAGCCGGGTGTCGTACGCGAAGATCACCGCCTGGACGCGGTCCCGGGCGCCGATCTTCGCCAGGATGCGGCCCACGTGTGTCTTGACGGTGGACTCCGCGACGACCAGCCGCTCCGCGATCTCGCCGTTCGTCCAGCCCCGGCCGATCGCCGTCAGCACCTCGCGCTCGCGGCCGGTGAGGGCCGTCAGGCGGGGGTCGGTTCCGGCGGGTGCGTCCGGTGTCGGCAGGTGGTGGGCGTAGCGGTCGAGGAGGCGGCGGGTCAGGGCCGGGGCGACGACCGCGTCGCCGCTCGCCACGGCCCGGATGCCGGCGAGCAGTTCCTCGGGGCGGGCGTCCTTGACGAGGAAGCCGCTCGCACCGGCCCGCAGGCCGGCGTGGGCGTATTCGTCGAGGTCGAAGGTGGTGAGGATCAGTACGCGGGTGCGGCCGCCGGACGCGACGATGCGGCGGGTGGCCTCGATGCCGTCGAGGCCGGGCATCCGTACGTCCATCAGCACCACGTCCGGCTGGAGTTCGGCGCACAGCCGTACGGCAGCCGAGCCGTTCTCGGCCTCGCCGACGAGCGCCATGTCGTCCTGGCTCTCCAACAGCATCCGGAAGCCGAAGCGCTGCATGGCCTGGTCGTCCGCGATCGCCACCGTGGTCACTGCTGCCCGCTCCGCTCGGCCGGTAGATGTACGTGTACGCGCCAGCCGCCCGAGGGCAGCGGGCCCGCGTCGAGTGTGCCGCCGTACAGCGCGGCGCGCTGCCGCATGCCGGGGATGCCCTGGCCGCCGTCCGGGCCGTTCGGGGCCCCCGAGGCGGCGCCGGAGCCCGTGTCCGTGATGCCGAGGTCGACGCCGTGCGGGGTGTGCCCGAGGGTGACTTCGGCGTGCGCGCCGGGGCCGGCGTGCTTGAGGGTGTTGGTGAGGGCTTCCTGGACGATGCGGTAGACGGCGAGCTGGAGGCCGGGGGAGAGTGCGTCGCCCCGGCCCGAGGTGGTCACCCGCACCGGCAGCCCCGCCTCGCGGACCCGGCCCAGCAACTGGTCGAGGTCCATGAGCGCGGGCTGCGGGGCCAGGTCGGCGGTCGCGTCGTGCAACATGCCCAGCAGCTTGCGCAGTTCGCCCAGGGCCTCGCGGCTGGTGTCGCCGATGGCCTCCAGGGCCTGTGTCGCGCGCTCGGGGTTCTTGCGGGCCGCGTACGAGCCGCCGTCGGCCAGGCCGGTGATGACGGACAGGTGGTGGCCGATGATGTCGTGCATCTCCCCGGCGATCCGGGCCCGTTCGGCCGCGGCGGCGAGCCGCGCCTGCTGGTCCCGCTCCACCTCAAGCTGCCTGGCCCGCTCCAGCAGCGAGGCCGTGTAGTCGCGGCGGGTGCGGACCGCGATGCCGGCGAGCACCATGACCGCGCACGTCATCAGGTACGGCACGAGCTGCTGGTCGAAGTCGCCCTCGGGCCACCGCACGGCGGAGACGGTGATCTGGGCGGCGGCGAGCGCGCTCGCCCAGACCAGCTCGGGCCAGGGCCGCCGTACCGCGATCCCGTACAGGACCGCCATCCGGATCGCCCCGGCCTCCAGAGCGATCCCGGTCCAGGAGTCGACGAACCCCGGCACCGCCAGTACGCACATGACCGCGAGGGGCCTGCGCCGCCGCCAGGCCACCGGCAGTACGAACCCGGCGCTCACCAGCCACGGCAGCCAGCCCGGCACCTCCGTCCCGTGCGCCGTCAGCTTCCACCGCGCACCGATGAGGTCGGCCAGCGCGGCCAGGGCCAGTACGCCCGTCAGCAGCAGGTCCCACACCAGCGGCCGGCGGGCGTCGAAGTCCCGTACGCGCTGGACCGCCAGGTGGAAGCGGCGGGTCAGCGACAGGGTGCCGGGGGACCACTCGGAGGCCATCGGTCCTCACCCGGTCACACGTCGCGGCGCCGCAGCAGCAGCCCCGCCGCGCCCAGCGCGACCGCTACCCAGGTGCACAGTGCCAGGAACGCAGTACCGGGGGCGAGCAGGCCCGCCTCGGAGCCCGTTGCCATCAGGGCCTCCAGCGTCCGGGAGGGGAAGTACGCGACGGCGTCCTCGCCGAACGGCAGCGCGCCCACCACCTCCGGGAGGAGCAGCACCCCGCCGATGTACGCGCCGATCCCGGCCGGGACGCCGCGCAGGGCGGCGCCCAGCGCGAGCGAGATCACCCCGATGAGGGCGATCCCGGCCGCCGCGCCGACCAGGGCGCGGGCGATCCCGGGGTCGGTCAGCGTGGCCTCCTGGTCGGTGCCGTTCAGGAAGCTCTGGGAGATCGCGAAGGTGGCGAAGGCGGTCGCGAGCAGCGTGGCGAAGGCGACCGCGCCGAAGACGGCGGCCTTGGCCCACAGCACCGGCAGCCGACGGGGCACCGCCGTGAGCGTGGCGCGGATCGTGCCGGTCGAGTACTCGCCCGCCGCCACCATGACCCCGAGGACAGCGACGATCAGCTGGCTGAACTGGATGCCGAGGAGGGTGAACTGCACCGGCCCGGTGGTCCCGTCCCCGTCCCCGTTTCCCGAGCTGTAGTTCGCCCCGACGACCGCGCCGATGGCGACGGTCAGCAGGGCGGTTGCGCCGAGCGCGATCCCCGTGGAACGCACCGACCACAGCTTGGCCCACTCCGAGCGCAGCACGCGCACGGGCGTCACACGGTAGGCGACCGTGGCGGTCATGCGGCGGCCCCCTCGCGGTACTCGACGGCGTCATGGGTGAGTTCCATGAAGGCATCCTCCAAGGAGACGGCGTGCGGGGTGAGCTCGTAGACGGGGATGCCGTGGTGCGCGGCGGTGCGCCCGATGTGCTCGCCGTCCGCGCCGGTGACCCGGAGCGTGCCGGGCGCGTCCGAGGTGATCTCGACGCCGGGCGCGGCCAGCAGGTCGCGCAGCCGCGCCGCCTCAGGGCTGACGACCTTGACCTCGCCCACCCCCGCGCTCCGGACGAACTGCTCCACGGTGGTGTCCGCCAGCAGCCTGCCGCGCCCGATGATGATCAAGTGCTCTGCGGTGACCGCCATTTCGCTCATCAGGTGGGAGGAGACGAAGACGGTGCGGCCCCCGGCCGCCAGCCCCTGGAGGAGCGTACGGATCCATCGCACGCCCTCCGGGTCGAGGCCGTTGACCGGCTCGTCCAGGATGACCGTGCCGGGGTCGCCGAGCAGCGCGGCGGCGATGCCCAGCCGCTGGCCCATCCCGAGCGAGAAGCCCCCCACCCGCCTGCCCGCCGCCTCGCGCAGCCCGACCTGGTCCACGACCTCCTCGACGCGGCGGCGCGGAATGCCGTGGGTGTGCGCGAGCGCCATGAGATGGCCGAGCGCCGTACGCCCCTTGTGGACGGACTTGGCCTCCAGCAGGGCGCCGGCCACGGTGAGCGGGGCGGGATGCTCGGCGTACGAGCGCCCGGCCACGGTCACCCGGCCGCGGGTGGGGGCGTCCAGGCCGAGGACCATGCGCATCGTGGTGGACTTGCCCGCGCCGTTGGGCCCCAGGAAGCCGGTGACCTTGCCCGGCCGGACCGTGAATGTCAGATCCTCGACCGCCGTTCTGTCCCCATACCGCTTGGTGAGTCCTCGTGCCTCGATCACGCCGCCTGCCGCCTCTCGCCGCTGGGTTTCTCCTACGGCTCTTGAACCTAGGCAGCGAGCCGGGCGGCCCCGTCCCCCCGCGGACGGAAGTTCCCCGGCCCCGTACGACCGTGGGGGGACGGCCCCTAAGGGGGTTTCTAGCGGACCACGAGGAACGCGTCCGCGTCCCGCGGCGGCCGGGCCGAGGGCGGCGCCGCCGCGCGGCCCACCGCGACCGCCCCCATCGGGTCCCACTCCTCGGGCAGCCCCAGCACCTGACGCACCACCGGGCGGCAGAACATCGTCGACGACACCCACGCCGACCCCAGCCCCTCGCCCGCCAGCGCGACCAGCAGATTCTGCACCCCGGCGCCCGCCGCCACCACGAACATCTCGCGCTCGGCCGCGGCGCGCCGGGCGTCCGGGTAGGCGTGCGCGCCGTCCGCGACCAGGCAGGGCACCACCAGATACGGCGCCTTGCGCAGCACGTCCCCGCGCCGCACCCGCTTGGCGATGCTCTCCTCGGAGAAGCCGTCGCCCCGCAGATCCGCGATCCAGGCCTCGCGCATCGCGTCGAGCAGCCGCAGCCGCGCCTCCGCCGACTCCAGGAGCACAAACCGCCAGGGCGTGGTGTGGTGCGGGGCCGGGGCGGTGATCGCGGCGGCCACGGCCCGGCGCACCGCGGCGCCCTCCACCGGCTCGTCGGTGAACTCCCGCACCGTACGGCGCAGGGTGACGGCCTCGCGGACGGCCTCGGAGGTGCCGAGCCGGAACATGTCGTCGGCGGCGCCCCGGATCAGCGGCCGGGCCCCGTCGTCGGGATCGGAGGGATCGTCGGGGGCGTCGTCTTCACCGGGGGCGGCGGGGGCATCGGCGGTGTCCGCCGGCCGTACAACATGTGGCAGACCCCGCACGACCGCCACCGGCAGCCCACCCGCCTTGCCCTTGACCAGATCGCCCGCCGCCGCCAGCTCGTCGGCCGTGGCGACCACGGTGACGCTCAGCGCGTTGCCATGGGCGTCGGTGCCGCCGCGCAGGTCCTCCAGGACCCGCACCCCCGCCGCCCCGATGGCGACGTCGGTCACCCCGCTGCGCCAGGGCCGCCCGAAGGTGTCGGTGACCACGACCCCCACCTCGACCCCGAGCGCGTCCCGCAGCCCGGCCCGGAGCCGCCGCGCCGAGGCGTCGGAGTCTTCGGGGAGCAACAGGACCGTCCCTGCGGGGGTGTTGGAGGCGTCGACCCCGGCCGCGGCCATCACCAGGCCGTGCCGGGTCTCCACGATGCGGGTGCGCCCGCGCCGCGCGACGATGCGGACCGCCTCGGCGTCTATGGCGGCCTCGCGGTCCTCGGCCTGGACGATCCGCCCCTCCGCCTTGCTGACGATCTTGGAGGTGACCAGCAGAACGTCGCCGTCCGCGAGCCCCGGCAGCCCCTCGGCGGCCGCGGCCTCGGCGATGAGCTTGGCGAGGTCGTCGCCGGGGCGCACCTCGGGGATGCCGGGCAGCGCCCACACCCGGTACGTCGGGGCCTGCGTCATGCCCGCGTGCGTCGGGGCCTGCGTCATGCCCGTACCTCCTCGGCCAGCTTCAGGGCCTCCGCGGCCATCCGGGCCGTGGCCTCGACGTCGGTCATCATCAGCGGGACGGCGCGGCAGCGGATCCCGGCGGCCTCGACCTCGCCCACGGCGGCGGCGTCCACGGTGTCCACGAGCCAGCCGTCGAGCAGCCCGGAGCCGTAGTGGCGGGCGACGGCCGCGGCGGTGGACTCCACGCCCACGGCGGCCAGCACCTTGTCGGCCATGCCGCGCACGGGCGCGTCGCCGACGATGGGGGACAGGCCGACCACGGGCACCCCGGCGTCGGCGATGGCCTCCCGGACGCCGGGCACGGCCAGGATGGTGCCGACGCTGACGACGGGGTTGGAGGGCGGGAAGAGGACGACGTCGGCCGCGGCGATGGCCTCCAGCACCCCGGGCGCGGGCTTGGCCTGCTCGGCGCCGACGGGGATGACGGCGTGGGCGGGCACGGAGGCGCGCAGCCGCACCCAGTACTCCTGGAAGTGGACGGCCTTGCGCGCGGGGCGGCCCTCGCCGGCCCCCTCGGCAGCCGGCGCGTCGGGGTCGTCGATCAGGACGTGTGTCTCGATGCGGTCGTCGGTCATCGGCAGCAGCCGCACGCCGGGCTGCCAGCGCGCGCACAGGGCCTCGGTGACGGCGCTCAGCGGATAGCCCGCGCCGATCATCTGCGTCCGGACGATGTGTGTGGCGAAGTCCCGGTCGCCGAGGCCGAACCACTCGGGCCCGACGCCGTACGCCGCCAGCTCCTCCTTGACGGCGAAGCTCTCGTCCGCCCGGCCCCAGCCCTGGTCCTCGTGGATGCCCCCGCCGAGGGTGTACATCACCGTGTCGAGGTCGGGACAGACCTTGAGGCCGAAGAGGTGGATGTCGTCGCCGGTGTTCCCGATGACGGTGATGTCGGCGTCCGGCGCCGCCGACTTCAGACCGCGGAGGAAACGGGCGCCGCCGATGCCGCCTGCCAGAACCACAATGCGCATGCGGACATACTCTCAGCCGCCTAGGACATCCAATGTGTCCGGGGCGTCCGGAACGCGGCCTTCCGCCAGTTCTCGCACCGCGTCCTGCGAGGGGTGCATCGGCATGTCGGTCAGCCCGGGGAAGTAGATGTGCAGGCTGACGGCCGGTTCGAGTGCGTCGTTGACGACGTCGTGGACATAGCCCGGCGCGAAGACGCGCTGTGCGCCCGCTGTCAGGGTGTGCCGCCCGCCGTGTCCCACCCGCTCGGTCAGCTCGCCTTCGAGGACGGTCAGCACGCCCGAGGACGCGCCGTGGTCATGGGCCCCGCTGCCCTGGCCGGGGACCCAGCTGAGCAGCCACACCTCGTAGCCGGGGCCGGTGCGCAGCCGGTGGTACCAGCGGCTGGTGGCGTCGTACTGGACCAGGGGCGCCCAGCGGGCGCGGTCGGCGGCGATGGAGCGGGCCAGTCCGGCGAAGGCGGAGACGGTGGTGGGGTGTGCGGGTGCGGGCGGCAGCAGATGCGGGATGGCGAGCGGGTCACCGGCGATCTGGACGTCGCTGTTCATGGGGGTCCTCGGCGGAAGGTGGCGTGGCGGGCGCGGGGGCGGCCGCGCGGCGGCGGCTGCGTAAGACGGCTGTGTGAGGCGTCTGCGTAAGACGGCTCAGCGAGGCGGCTGCTGCGCGAGATGGCTGGAGCTCAGGGGCGTCGACAGGCATCAACAGCTGGAACAGCGACAGCGAGCCTGCACGGCGCAGCGGAACCCGTGGTTGCGGGTCGGCTGGGGCGCGGGGGTCACTGACATGCGGACTAGGAGACCGGGTCGCCGACCCCCGTGTCAACTTGACGTCCGGATGGTGGGCGAAGTTTCACCTCATCCGGTTGAGGGAAGGGCGGAGGGGTTTGTGCCGGGCGGGAACCGGTCAGACGGCGCAACACCCGGAGCGCCCGGAGTGCAACGGGATCGGCCTTCGTGACGTCCTCCTCTGTGAGTAAGAGAAGGGACGCGAGTGGCGATCGGGGTAGGTGTCGGCTTTAGGCTGATTTGAACACTTTCTGCTTCGCCTTGGTTCCGCAGAGTGAATAAGGGGCTCAATAGCAGATCTCGGCTTGACTGGCCCGGATCGGCACACTTGTAATTTCACTCGTGTCGTTTCTGCCCGACGCGCCGACCGACCGACCGACGGACCGACGGCAGGGCAGCGGACATGGGGACGCAATGACAGACGAGGGGCGCACATGACCGAGTTGTTCCAGCAACTGCTGGTCGAAGAGGCGGACGAGGAGCTCGGTTGGCAGGAGCGCGCGCTGTGCGCCCAGACCGATCCCGAGTCGTTCTTCCCGGAAAAGGGCGGATCCACCCGTGAGGCGAAGAAGGTCTGCCTCGCCTGCGAGGTCCGTTCCGAATGCCTCGAGTACGCCCTTGCCAACGACGAGCGCTTCGGTATCTGGGGCGGTCTGTCCGAGCGGGAACGCCGCCGACTGAAAAAGGCAGCCGTCTGACCCCACGCCATACCAGACCTGAACCAGCGGTCCGTCTCCCGTCCCTTGGCGCCGGGAGGCGGACCGCTGTGTACACAGCCGTTAGTGTGGGGCCCCGTCCGAGACGCGCGGGCGCAGCCAAGGGCGCGCGCGTCCACCGCAGTCCAGCGAACCGGGGCCTGTACCTCGATGTCCGTGCACAGTCACCCGGCGGCCCAATACCCGGCCGCCAACGCCGCGTTTGCGCCCGCCCAGACGGCGGTATCCGCTCCCGCCCAGACGCCTGAGTTCCCCCGCCATGTCGTCACCGCCGTGCTCGTCGCCCATGACGGAGCCCGCTGGCTGCCCGACGCGCTGGCCGGGCTGCTCGGCCAGGAGCGGCCCGTCCAGAGCGTCGTCGCCGCCGACACCGGCAGCGCCGACGACTCCGCGCAGCTGCTGGCCGACGCCCTCGGCCCCGACCGGGTGCTCCACCTCGCCCGCCGCAGCGGCTTCGGCACGGCCGTCGCCGAGGCGGTCCGGGGCGCCGAGGTCCTGGGCCCCGACGAGCTGCCGTACCTCAAGCGCCCCAGCGGCTGGGACCCCGTCAACCGCACCTGGCGCGACGACGCGTACGACATGCCGGAGCTGCCCCACGGCGAGCCCGTCCAGTGGCTGTGGCTGCTGCACGACGACTGCGCCCCCGCGCCGGACGCCCTCGCCGAGCTGCTGCGGGTCGCCGACGACCACCCGCGCGCCGCGATCGTCGGCCCCAAGCTGCGCAGCTGGTACGACAGCAAGCAGCTGCTCGAAGTCGGTGTCAGCATCGCCCGCAGCGGCCGCCGCTGGACCGGCCTGGAGCGGCGCGAGCAGGACCAGGGCCAGCACGACCAGGTGCGGCCCGTGCTGTCGGTGTCCAGCGCCGGCATGCTGGTGCGCCGCGACGTGTGGGAGGAGCTCGGCGGCTTCGACCCCCGGCTGCCCCTCATGCGCGACGACGTGGACCTGTGCTGGCGCGCCCAGGCCGCCGGCCACCAGGTGCTGATCGCGCCGGACGCCGCGCTGCGCCACGCCGAGGCCGCCGCCCGCGAGCGGCGGCCCATCGACTGCGTGGGCCGCTCCGTCGCCGACCCGCACCGCGTCGACAAGGCGGGCGCGGTCTACGCCCTGCTGGTCAACAGCCGCGGGTCGGCCCTCCCGTACGTACTGCTGCGGCTGCTGGTCGGCACCATGGTGCGCACCCTCGCGTATCTGGTGGGCAAGGTGCCCGGGCAGGCCCTGGACGAGGTCGCCGGGCTCTTCGGCACCCTGCTGCGCCCCGAGAAGATCCTGGCCGCGCGGAAGCGGCGCGGGCGGCCCGTGGTCGAGAAGGACGAGCTGCGGCCGCTGTTCCCGCCGCCCGGCGCCACGGTGCGCGCCACCGCCGAGCAGATCGCCGGCCACTTCGGCAGCCGCTCCGATGCCGAGCTGTCCTCCGGCGGACGGCACGGGGCCGTGGAGTCCGGTCCTGGCGACGAGGACGCCGACTTCCTGGAAGTCGAGCAGTTCGCCCGGCTGAAGCGGATCGCGGGCAAGCCCGGGCCGGTGCTCTTCGCCGTCCTGCTGCTCGTCTCGCTGATCGCCTGCCGCGAACTGCTCGGCGGCGGCGCGCTGTCGGGCGGCGCGCTGCTGCCCGCGCCCGGCAGCGTCTCCGAGCTGTGGGCGCGCTACCTGGACGGCTGGCATCCGGTGGGGACCGGCGGGACGCAGAGCGCGCCGCCCTACCTGGCCGTGCTCGCCTCGGTCGCCACGCTCTTCCTGGGCAGCACCGGCTTCACCCTCACCCTGCTGCTGGTCTGCTCGGTGCCGCTGGCCGGCTTCACCGCGTACTTCGCCTCCCGGCCGCTCGTCGAGTCCCGGCTGCTGCGTGCCTGGGGGAGCGTCGCGTACGCCTTCCTGCCGGCCGCGACAGGGGCGCTGGCGAGCGGGCGGCTCGGCACCGCCGTGCTCGCCGTCGTGCTGCCGCTGATGGCCCGCGCCGCGGTCGCGGCGAGCGGGTTCGGGCTCGGCGAGCGGGCACGCGACGGCGAGCGGCCGAGCTGGCGCGCCACCTGGGCGTACACGCTGCTGCTGACCTTCACCATGGCGTTCACGCCCATCGTCTGGCCGATCGCGCTGCTCCTGGGCCTCGGGGTGCTCGCGGTGCGGTTCGCGGAGAGCCGCACCGAGCAGCTGACGGCGTACGGGCTGCGCTTCCTCGCGGTCGTCCTCACCCCGCTCGCCGTGCTCGCGCCCTGGTCGGCCGATCTGCTGACCGACCCGGGCCGGTTCCTGGACGAGGCCGGTCTCGGCTACACCACCGGCTCCGCGGCCGCCCTGAACCTGCTCGCGCTCAGCCCCGGCGGCCCCAAGGCAGGCGGAACGCTCCTGCTGCTCGGCTTCGTGCTGGCCGCGCTCGCCGCCCTGATGCGCGGCGAGCGGCAGCTGGCGGTCCGTACGGCCTGGGCCGTGGCGCTCACCGGCTTCCTCTTCGCCGCGCTCACCAACGGCTCCGGCTGGGCCGGGCCCGCGACCCTCGTCTACGGCCTGGCGCTGCTGAGCGCCGGTGTGGTCGGCGCGGAGGGTGCGCGGCAGCGCGTTGCCGCGCAGAGCTTCGGCTGGCGCCAGCCGGTCGCGCTGCTGATCGCGGCGGCCGCGGCCGCCGCGCCCCTGTGGGCCGCCGCGGCCTGGATGCTGAGCGGCGCGGACGGCCCGGTCGGGCGGCGCGACCCCGACCAGGTCCCGGCCTTCGTGGCGGCCGAGAGCAGCACCCGCGACCAGGCCCGCACCCTGGTCCTCGACGGCAACGGCGCCCAGGCCGACTACGTCCTGGTGCGCGGCTCCGGCGCCCGGCTCGGCGACGCCGAGCTCACCGGCGCGGCCGGCGGCGACCGCAGGCTCGACCGGGTCGTGGCCAACCTGATCGCGGGCTCCGGCGCCGACCAGACCGGCCAGCTCGGCGGCTACGCCATCCGCTATGTGGTGGTGCGCGAGGGCTCGGCGCGCCAGATGAGCCGGGTGCTGGACGCCACACCGGGGCTCACCAGGCTCAGCCAGGAGGACGGCAGCGCCCTGTGGCGGGTCGACCAGCGGATCTCGCGGGTCACCATCGTCCCCGGCGCCCAGGCGGGCGAGACGGCCGAGACGGGGGGCCAGGGCGGCTCGACGGCCGGGTCCCAGGCCGCCCCGGTGAACGTCCCCTCCGGCCCCGTCGAGGCGCACACCACCGTCCCGGCCGGCCCGGCGGGGCGGGTGCTGCGGATCGCCGACCGGGCGACGGAAGGCTGGCAGGCCACGCTCGACGGCAAGCCGCTGAAGGCGAAGACCGTGGACGGCTGGGCGCAGGGCTTCGAGCTCCCGGCGAACGGCGGACGGCTGGACCTGAGCTACGAGTCCCCCGTCACACACACCGCCTGGATGTGGGCCCAGGGGCTGCTGGCGCTGGTCCTGGTGGTGCTGGCGCTGCCGGGCCGCCGCCGTACGGTCGACGACGACCTGCCGGAGGCGGAGGCCGCGGCGGTCGCGGCCGAGGACCTGACGGGCGACGGACGTCGGGCCCGCCGGCTGCGGGCCGCCGCCGAGGCGGCGGCGCAGACAGCGCCGGATGCACCCGAGGCGGGCGCACCCGCGGCGCGCACCACCGACACGCCGGCGCCCGAGGCCCCGGGCGCGCCCCCGGCGCCGCCGGAGGTTACGGACGCGGGGCAGGAGGCCGCCGCGGCCGCCGACCCGTACGCGGCGGTGCCCCCCCAGCAGCAGTACGGCGAGTGGGACGCCCAGCCTTACGCGGGCGCGGGCGGCGCGAGCGGCGCGGGCTACGGCGGGCAGCAAGGGGACCAGTACCAGGGCGACCAGTACCAGGGCGGTGACTACTCCGGCGCCGGCTATCAGAGCGGCGAATACCAGGGCACCGGCTACCAGCAGGGCGGCGAGTACCAGGCCGGCGACTACTCCGCGGCCGGCTACCAGGGCGACCAGTACGGCCAGGGCCAGTACGCGCAAGGACAGTACGCCCAGGGCCAGTACCCGGCGGACCCGTACGCGAGCGGCCAGTACGCCGACCCGTACGCCTACGACCAGCAGCAGCCCTACGCCGACGGCGGCACGTACCCCCAGCAGCAGGGCGACACGACGTACGGCGACGCCGAGCCCGAGGCCCGCCGCGACGGGAGCGAGCAGCAGCGATGAACCGCACCACCCTGTCCCTGATCGCCGCCGTCACGGCGCTCGCCGCCGTCACCGGCGTCGCCTCGCTGACCGCGGGGTCGTCCGACGACACGGCGCCGGCGGCCAAGACCGCCACCAGGCTGCCCGTGGAGCGCTCCGCGCTCGTGTGCCCGACGCCCACCTCCTCGGACGTGGCGACCACCACCTACACCGCGTTCACGCCCAAGGTCACGGGCGCCCAGGGCGCCAAGAAGGGGACCGCCGCGCTGCTCCCCGCCCAGGGCTCGGAGGACGACGGCGCTCAGAAGGACACTCAGAAGGATCAGAAGGGCCAGAAGGGCCAGGCAGGCACGGCGAGCAAGCCCGTCGTGTCCCTCAAGGAGCCCGGGAAGCCGGTCACCGCCGAGACGGACCGCTCGGACGCCCCCGCCCTCATCGGCACCGCCGACGGCCCGCTCGCGCCCGGCTGGACCGTGCAGCAGACCACCACGGTGGCCGCGGGCAGCGGACGCGGCCTGCTGGGCACTACGTGCACCGCCCCCGACACGGACTTCTGGTTCCCCGGCACCAGCACCGCGAAGGACCGGCAGGACTACGTCCACCTGACCAACCCGGACGACAACGCCGCCGAGGTGGACCTCAAGCTCTACGGCCCGAACGGGCGGCTCAAGCCCTCGGCCGAAGAGGAGATCACGGTCCCGGGGCGGTCCACCGTCCCGGTGCTGCTCTCCACCCTGACGGACGTGGAGGCGCAGGACGCGACCCTCCGGGTGTCGGCGCGCTCCGGCCGGGTCGGGGCGGCCGTCCAGGCGGTGGATGAGGAACTCGGCAGCGACTGGCTCCCCGCCTCGGCCGAGCCGTCGGACAGCGTGGTGCTGCCCGGCATCCCGGCCGACGCGACCTCGGTGCGCCTGGTCGTCTTCGCACCCGGCTCGGACGATGCGGACCTGAAGGTGCGGCTCGCCGGGCGCAGCAGTTCGATCACCCCGGCCGGGCAGGAGTCGCTGCACGTCAAGAGCGGGATGACGGCGTGGGCCGACCTCGCGGACGTCACCAAGGGCGAGGCGGGATCCCTGGTGCTCACCCCGGAGGGCGGGGAGGGCCGGGCCACCCCGGTCGTGGCCGCGCTGCGAGTCACGCGCGGCAAGGGGAGCAGCCAGGAGACGGCCTTCATCCCCGCCACCACGAGCATCGAGCGGACCGGCACCGCGGCCGACAACCGCGCCAAGGGCTCGACGCTGTCCCTGGTGGCCCCGAGCGCGTCGGCGAAGGTGCGGGTCACCGCGTCGGCCGGGAGCGGGGGCGGCAGCCCCGTCAGCAAGACCTACGACATCAAGGGCGGCACCACCCAGGCCGTGGAGCCGCCGCACCCGTCCTCGGGCAAGGGCGGATACGCCCTGACGGTCGAGCGGATCTCGGGCGGGCCGGTGTACGCGTCCCGGATGCTGGCGCTGCCCCAGGGCGGCATCCCGATGTTCACGATCCAGCCGCTGCCCGACGACCGCGGCACGGTCGCGGTCCCGGCGGCGCGCCAGGACCTGTCCCTGCTCAACGACGGCGGCAAGTGATCCCGCGCTGACCGTTTGTGGTGAATACGGGACAGCGACACGCCGTCGTCACGGCGTGGGGGGGGGGCGGATTAACCACCACAAGAGCAAGGGGGGCGAGGGCTGCCCGGAT
>NZ_JBEOSB010000038.1:41176-109018 GCF_040302705.1 Streptomyces sp. NPDC097640 | reverse complement strand
ACCTTGTAGGCCTCGTTGCAGACGTAGGTGGTGGTGTTGCCCTGCGAGTCGGTGTAGCGGGTGGTGCGGGCCTGGGTGTCGTAGTGGAGGCGGCCCGAGAGAATGCCGTCCGGGCCGATCCCGCGCAGCACCCGGCCCCGGTGGTCGTAGACATACCCGTACGTCGTGCCGTTGCGGTCCGTCCAGGACGTGACGCGGCGCCGGTCGTCGTACCGGTACCGCAGCGGCAGGCCCGTGGAGTTGATGACCTCGGCGAGATTTCCGGCCTTGTCGTAGCCGTAGGAGATCAGCGTGGTGCTGCGCTCGTGCTCGTCGCCGTGCAGCAGCCGCAGCGCGGTGATCCGCAGCAGCGCCGGGTCGGTGTCGACCGCGATCCGGTAGCCACCGGAGTGGACGATCTCGGTCGGCGCGCCCTGCTCGTCGTAGGCGATGTCGATGCGGTCGCCGCCGCCGGTGCGGTCCGTGATCGCGGTCAGGATCAGCTCGCGGCCGCCTGCCGGAAGGGGCGCGAAGTGCAGGGTGCGGTTGTGTTCCGGGGCGGTGATGACAAACGCGCTGTCGGGCTTGCCGTCCCAGCGCAGCGGCCAGCGCGGCCCTGAGGTGGGCAGCGTCGTGACGTCGGGCTGAGGGATGGGGTAGGTGAGGAGCATGCCGTCGTCGGTGACGTAGATGACACCGGCGTCGTCGATCTCCAGGCGCTGGTCGAGCGTGCCCGCCCAGGTGCGGCCGAACCAGCCACCGCACGGATGCCCCGAGACGTAATGCCGCTCCAGAACCAGAGGCAGGGCGCCGGGCAGGCTGACGTCGGTGGCGGACATCACCATCTCGCCGGTCGCCACATCGATCGGCTCACCGGTGGTGCACTTGTCCCCGCCGGGCGTGCAGTTCCGCTTGGGATCGCTGTCCGTGCGCCTGCGGGCGCTGCCGTCCCGCCGCAGCCCGCGCTCACGGTTCAGCAGGCGTTGGGCGGCGTTCTTGGCGGTGGCGCCGGCGCGGCGGGCGGTGCCGGCTCCGCCGGTGGCCAGGGCGAGGAGGAGCTCGGGGGTGAGCTGGCCGGCGGCGCGGGCGGGGTTGCGCTGCCACTCGTCCCAGTTGGTGACAGCCTTCGCGAACTCCTTGGGGTGGTCGACGGCGTAGGCGATGCCGTCCTGGATACCCGCCAGATGCAGGCCGAGGCCCTCGGGCCCGTCGTTGACAAGGTCGTCGAACCCCTCGTACCAGCCGTACACGGTGTCGCCCGCGCCGCCGGCGAAGTCCCCGAGCCCCTTCTTGAACCTGTCCCAGCCCTTCGGCGCCGGGGGCTTGTCCGGGGCCTTCTCCGCCGCCTTGGCGAGTTTCTTCTTCGCCGCGTCGATGACCGGCTGAAGCTCGCCCTCCAGCTTGTCCAGCCGCCGGTAACACCCCTCCAGCGCGGCGATCCCCGGATCGTCCTCCGGCGGGCGCTGGGGCAGCGGATCGTCCTTGCGGTTCTCGGCGTCGACGTAGTCGGTGACGTCCTTCCAGTACTTCTTGGACGCAGCCCGCGCCGCGTCCGCGTCCTTGATGATCGGCTCGACCCGCTTCTGCACCGAGCGCAGCTTGTCCGCGTACGAGTCCAGGGCGTTCGCGGCGGCGTGGAAGTAGGTCTGCGCGGACTCCAGCTCCCGGGGAAGCTTCTCCGTCGCCTTCTCGAACCCCTCCGACCCGGCCCCGGTCCAGTCCATCAACATCAGGACATCCAGCTGGCCCTGCCCGTCCTTGAACGCACCCGCATAAGCCCGCAGCTTGACGACCAGGTCATCGACATCCGACGGATTGCCGTAGATCACCTCGGAGGGTTCCGCGCCCGGCGGTATCCGCTCGACGGCACCGCCCTCCGTCGAATCACCCCGGGTCACGCGATCGTCCCCCCTCGAGCTGCCGTCATGCCCTCAGCCCGTGCTCCCCGCGGCACGGAATCCTTGATCACGCCGTCGTCGGAATGATGACACAGGCGTCCCACACGCCCCTGTCAGGCAACAGGACACTTGCGGCGACCCCATCCGAACGAATGGGTTAATGTCACGGGGGGCACATCCATTGGCCCGTCTCATGCGTCTCCTCTTGAGCAAGCGGCACTCTCATCTTCGCCACCTCGCAGGGGCATTTGGAGTATCAATCTTGAAAACCGGCATCAAGGGTATTCGTCGCGTTTCCGCCGTGGCCGTCATCGCCGCGGGAGCCGTCCTCAACGCCGGGGCGCTCGCCCCCGTCGCGCAGGCCGCCACGGTCGCGACCCCCACGATCACCGCCAAGGGCGGCTTCGTGATGAACAACGGCACGGGGAAGTCCCTCTACACCAAGGCAGCGGACACCCGCCTCTCCACCGGCTCCACCACCAAGATCATGACGGCCCGGGTGGTACTCGCCCAGCCGAACCTCAACCTGGACGCGAAGGTCACGGTCCAGAAGGCGTACAGCGACTACATCGTCGACAACAACTGGGCCTCCTCGGCCCGGCTGATCGTCGGCGACAAGGTCACCGTCCGCCAGCTGCTGTACGGCCTGATGCTCCCGTCCGGCTGTGACGCGGCGTACGCGCTGGCCGACAAGTTCGGCACCGGGTCCACGCGGGCCGCGCGGGTGAAGTCGTTCATCGGCAAGATGAACACGACCGCCAAGAACCTGGGCCTGACCAACACGCACTTCGACTCGTTCGACGGCATAGGGCACGGCGCGAACTACTCCACGCCGCGCGACCTCACCAAGATCGCCAGCAGCGCGATGAAGTACTCCACGTTCCGTACGGTCGTGAAGACGAAGACGACGAAGCAGAAGGTCACCACGAAGAGCGGTGGCTACCGCTACATGGAGTGGACCAACACCAACCCGCTCCTCGGCACCTACTCGGGCGCCATCGGCGTCAAGACCGGCTCGGGCCCGGAGGCCAAGTACTGCCTGGTCTTCGCCGCCACCCGGAACAGCAAGACGGTCATCGGCACCGTCCTCGCCTCCTCCTCGGTGGACAACCGCACGGCGGACGCGAAGAAGCTGCTGAACTACGGCTTCGCGAAGTAAGCCGGAGCAGCAGCCCACCCACGCATCGGGCCCGCCCGCGACCGACGACCGGTCGCGGGCGGGCCCCGCTGCATCCCCCGGATGACCGGATCCCCCGGCCCGCCGTCACGCTCGGCGCGGCGGACGGGTCCCGGCGGGGTCCGCTGCCACACTGAGCGGCCATGGACGTCACCGCTCGTATCGAGTCCGTGTACGCGCAGATCGTGCGCCGCAACCCCGGGGAAGCGGAGTTCCACCAGGCCGCGGGCGAGGTGCTGCACACCCTCGCGCCCGTGCTCCGCGCGCATCCGGACCATCTCGACGCCCGGATCGTGGAGCGGCTCTGCGAACCGGAGCGACAGATCATCTTCCGGGTGCCCTGGGTGGACGACCAGGGGGACATCCATGTGAACCGGGGCTTCCGGGTGGAGTTCAACAGCGCGCTCGGGCCGTACAAGGGGGGCCTGCGCTTCCACCCCAGCGTCAACCTGGGCATCGTCAAGTTCCTCGGCTTCGAGCAGATCTTCAAGAACGCGCTGACCGGGCTGTCGATCGGCGGCGGCAAGGGCGGCGCGGACTTCGACCCGAAGGGCCGCTCCGACGGCGAGGTCATGCGCTTCTGCCAGTCCTTCATGACCGAGCTCCACCGGCACATCGGCGAGCACACCGACGTCCCGGCCGGGGACATCGGGGTGGGCGGGCGCGAGATCGGCTATCTGTTCGGCCAGTACAAGCGGCTGACCAACCGCTTCGAGGCCGGCGTGCTGACCGGCAAGGGCGTCGGCTGGGGCGGCTCGCACGCGCGCACCGAGGCCACCGGATACGGCACCGTCCACTTCGCCCAGGAGATGCTGCGCACCCGCGGCCGCCAGTTCGACGGCTGCGATGTGGTGGTCTCCGGCTCCGGCAATGTGGCCGTCTACGCCGTCGAGAAGGTGCACGCCCTCGGCGGCCGCGTGGTGGCCTGCTCCGACTCCTCCGGATTCGTGGTCGACCGGGACGGGATCGACCTCGGCCTGCTCAAGGAGGTCAAGGAGGCCCGGCGGGCGCGGATCGCCGAGTACGCCCGGGCCCGGCAGGGGGCGGTGTTCTCCGACCGGGGCTCGGTGTTCGAGGTGGACTGCGACATCGCCCTGCCCTGCGCCACCCAGAACGAGCTGGACGAGCAGGACGCGGTGACGCTGGTGAAGAACGGCGTGCTGGCCGTGGCCGAGGGCGCGAACATGCCCTGCACCCCGGCCGCGGTCGAGATCCTGAGGGAGGCCGGGGTGCTGTTCGGCCCCGGCAAGGCCGCCAACGCGGGCGGAGTGGCCACCTCCGCGCTGGAGATGCGGCAGAACGCGGCCCGCGAGCGGTGGACCTTCGAGCAGACCGAGACCCGGCTGGCCGCCGTCATGTCCGATGTCCACGCGCTGTGCCGGGCCACGGCGGAGGAGTACGGGGCCCCGGACGACTACGCGCTCGGCGCGAACGTCGCGGGGTATCTGCGGGTGGCGGAGGCCATGGCCGCGCACGGCGTGGTCTGAGTCCACCACCGGATTCTCACGCCGGGCACACCCGGCCTGAGGACGGCTGGTCCGGCAGATAGGTCGAGCGCTCCTCGGCGGTGAGATCACGGTGGACGGCCTTGCATATGCTGCTCATCGCCTCCTGGGGGCCTGGCAGGAAGACGTCCCACAGGCGCGCCGTCCCATCCAGACTGCCTGTGACGAGCGTTCGGCCGTCACGGCTGAACGCCACCACCTTCACGGCGCTGGTGTGACCGGTGAGGGTGGTCCTAGTCCGGCTCCCGGTCACGTCCCACACGCGCACGCCCCCTTCATAGCTGCCAACGGCGAGAGAGCGGCCGTCCGGGCTGAAGGCGACGGACTCGGCCGCGTCGACGTGTCCGGTGAAGGTGGCGCGGCGGTCGCCGTCCGCGACGTTCCACAGCCGGGCCGTGCCATCGGAGCTTCCGGTGGCGAGCGTCCGGCCGTCCGGGCTGAACGCCACCGCATTGGTGCGACCGGTGTTCAGCGTGATCCGGACCTTGCCGCTGGCGGTGTCCCACAGCTGGACCCTGTCCCTCATACTGATCCCGCTCGTGGCCAAGGTCCGGCCGTCCGGGCTGAAGGCGAGGGCCTCCGCCCCGAGCCTGGACACCCGGAGGGTGGCCCGCACCAGGCCGGAGGACATGTCCCACAGCTGCACGTCTTCCACCTCGTCGCTTGCGACGGCCAGCATGCGGCCGTCCGGGCTGTACGCCAGCACGTCGACGCTGTGGCGGATGTGAGTGGTCTCCCGCTCAGTGGTCTTGCCGGTGCGCAGATCGTGGAACCGCACTCGTCCGTCGCTGGTCCCGATGGCCAGCGTCCTGCCGTCCGGGCTGAACGCCACTGCTTCAGCCTCCCCTTGGCCGCCGCCGCCCGGCAGGGAGCGGCGCGTCCCTGTTCCCGTGTTCCACAGGCGAGCCGGCCCGCCGCGGTCCGTGGTGACCAGCGTGCGGCCGTCGGGGCTGAGCGCGGCCGCCCAGACGCCATCCGTGTGACCGTCGAAGGTGCGCCGGGTCTGCCCCCTGGCCAGGTCCCACAGCCGTGCGGTGCGATCGGGGCCACCGGTGGCCAGGGTGCGGCCATCCGGGCTGAACGCGATCGAGTACAGGTAGTCGGCGTGCCCGGTGAGGGTGGTCCGGACACGTCCGGTGGAGGTGTCCCAGAGCCGGACGGTCTGTCGTCCGTCGCTGGTCGCCAGGGTGCGGCCGTCGGGGCTGAACGCGGCCGCCCAGACCCGCCCGACGTGGTCACGGAAGGTCCTGCGGGTGGCGCCCGTGGCCGGGTCCCACAAACGGGCCGTTCCGTCGTAGCTGCTGGTGGCGAGAGTGCGGCCGTCCGCGCTGAACGCGACCAGCCCGACGACCCGCGTGTGCCCGGTGAGTGTGTCACGGACTCGGCCGGTGGCCGTGTTCCACAGGCGCACGGGTCCGTCGCTGCTGCCCGTGGCGAGCGTGCGGCCGTCGGGGCTGAACGCCAGGGACCTGACGTTTCGCGCCTCGCCGGTGAGGATGGTCGGCTCGCCGGCGAGAGTGGTGTGCGGGCGTACGGCGGTGGCGTTCCACAGACGCACGGTGTCGTCGAAGCTGCTGGCGGTGGCGAGCCTGCGGCCATCCGGGCTGAACGCCAGCGCCTCCACCTGGCCCGTGTGAGCGGTGAACGTGGTCCGGTCCCTGCCCGTGGCCACCTCCCACAACCGCACCTGGCCATCGGCGCTCCCGGCGGCCAGCGTGCGGCCGTCGGGACTGAACGCCAGCACCTGCACCCGTCCGGTGAGGGTGGTGCGGAGCTTGCCCGTGGCCGCTTCCCACAGCCGCACCGAGCCATCTTCGCTGCCCGTGGCGAGCGTGCGGCCGTCGGGACTGAACGCCAGCGTCCGCACCGTTTCGGCATGGCCGGCCAGCCGTTTCCGCAGCGGCAGTGCGGCGGCGGCGTAGAGGCTATTGGTGGATTCCTTGGTGTTCCCGGCTCGATATGCCTGGACCGCCAGCAGGGAGGCGACATCCGGATTGCTGTCCAGCAACGCTGTCGATTGGGCGGCCAGTTGCCTCGACTGCGCCACCTCCTGTGCGGCGACCGCTCTGTCCTCTGCGGCCATGGCCGTGTTCCGCTGCCAGAAGGCGACCCCCATCGCGACCAGGGCGAGGCACAGGGCCACGGAGACCGCCGTAAGGACCTGGCGCAGCCGCCGCCGCTCCTTGCGCAGGCCCGCGCGGCTCTCCGCGAGGAAGGCGTGCTCGGCCGGGGTGAGGTCCGCGGCCCGCTCCGGCAGGCCGAACGCCTCGTCCGCCTCGGCCAGCCGCACCCCCCGGTACAGCGCCCCGTGATCCCGGCCCAGCCGCTCCCAGGCGAGGGCGGCCTCGGTCAACTGGCGGTGGAGGCGCAGCCGGTGCCGGTCCTCGTCGATCCAGTCGCGCAGCCGGGGCCAGGCGGTGATCAGGGCCTCGTGCGCGAGATTGACGACCTCGTCGTCGAGGGTGATCAGCCGGGCGCGGGCCAGCCGTTCCAGCACCACGGCCGCCTCGCCGGGCCCGTCGGCCTGGAGTTCGGCGCGGTCCGCCGGGCGCCGGGTGTCGGGCGCCCCCTCGCCCGGGGTGACCAGCCGCAGCAGGATCCGCCGGGCCGCGAGGGCCTGTTGGGGCGGCAGCCGGTCGTAGAGGTCCTCGGCGGTCTGGGCGACGGCGCCGTGGATGCCGCCGGTGGCCTCGTACGCGGCCATGGTCAGCGTGCGGGCGCGGCGGCGGCGCCAGGTCTCCAGCAGGACGTGCGACAGCAGCGGCAGCCCGCCGGGCTCCTCACCGACCTCCTCGACGAGCCGCGCGGTCAGGGCGCGTTCGACGATCAGCCCCTCGGCGGCGGCCGGTTTGACGATGGCCTCGCGCAGCTCCGCCGGGGTCATCGGGGCCACCAGCAGCGTGGCGTCGCGCAGCGCGTCGGCGAGGGCGCGGTGCCCGGCGCAGTGGCCGAAGAAGTCCGCGCGCACGGCGACCACGACGCGTAAGCGGCGCTCGGGGTCGCGGGCGGACAGCAGAAGCTCGATGAACTCCGCCCGCTCGGCCGGGTCATGGCAGAGCGTGAAGGTCTCCTCGAACTGGTCGACGAGGACCACGGTGTCGCCCCGGCCCCGGGCCGCCGTCAGCGCCTGGGCGTGGGCGCGGGCGGGGTGCGGGCCCGGGGTGAGGATGCGGAGGGCGGCGGGGCGCCCGGCCGCCGGGCCCGCCTCCTGGAGGGCCGGGATGAACCCGGCGCGCAGCAGCGACGACTTCCCGCTGCCCGAGGCGCCCACCACGGCCGCGAACCGCCGCTCCCGGACCAGCCCGACGAGGTCCTCGGTGAGCCGGTCGCGCCCGAAGAACCGCTCGCGGTCCTCCGGCTGGAAGCGCCGCAGCCCCGGGTAGGGCGGGACGGCGTCGTCGTCCTCCTCGGGCGGCCGGCACAGGAGTTGGTCCGTCACCTGCTGCCAGCGCCGCTCCCACTCCGCGCTGTCCCCGCCGCACGCGGTCACATACGCCAGGGCGACCGCCAGCGAGGGAAGCCGGTCGCCCGAGGCCGCCTGGGCCAGGGTCGCCGTCGAGTACTCGGTCCTGCGCGCCATCGCCCGATAGGTCACCCCGCCCGCGCTCTGCCGCAAGGCCCGCAACTCAAAGGCGAATCGCTCCACCGGCCCGGCACTCGGGTCCAGCGGACTCTCCTTGCGCCCCACTCGCCACCCCTCCCCGTCATGGCCTGGCATTTCCACCCGGCGCACGCCTCCCACCCGTACCGGACGCCGCCGGGACGGCAGCCGTTCCCGCCCGCCATGAATTGTCCAGCGCGGCGAATGGGGCGTGCCAGACAACGTCCGGCCGCGAAAACTCGAGGTCAGACGGGGTCGCACCGGCCGGACAACGCGACCGGCCCGCGTACCTCGTCAGTCCATCGCGAACGAGGGGAACAAGCACATGCACACGAAGATGCGACTGGTGGGCGCCGCTGTGGCGGGGGCGGTTCTGCTCCCGATCGGCGCGTCGTCGACGGCCTTCGGCCAGTCGGCGCCGACGGGGGCGCCGGCCGCTCGGGGCTGTGTCTCGAAGCTGCCCGATGACGCCAAGGCGCAGACCCAGCAGGTCACCGCGCTCATCGAGAAGCTGAACAGCCAGGGTCTCTCGCAGGACCGGATCGACGCGAAGCTGGCCGCGGACCACTGCCTGGAGCGGGTGGACGGGGGCGGCTCGGAGTTCAGCACACTCGGCAACCCGAGCGATGAAATCAAGATCGTGAAGCCGGCCATCTACAAGGCCGAGGGGAAGGACCGCTACATCGCCTCCGCCGGCTGGAAGTGGAAGAAGATCCCCTCCAACACCAAGGGGCTCGACGCGTTCGCCATCAGCTTCAGCAAGAAGGTCACCCCCCTGGCGCACTCGCTTGTCTACCGGGGCAACGGGCAGGTCTTCGGCAAGAAGAAGATGACGCAGGCGTTCAAGTCCGGCGCCTACGGAGCGGGGTTCCTCTTCAACGAGGGCCCGAACATGGGCAAGATCGACATGCAGGGGTACCAGGGCGTCATGGGTATCTCCTTCAAGGCCAGCAAGCGCGGCTGCTGGAACCTCCAGGCGTTCTCCAAGTACGGCCACTCCTGGAAGTCCCAAAGCGCGACCGGCATCACCCTCGGGCTCACGAGCATCGGCTTCAACTGGGCGAACACCGGCAACAAGTGGACCCAGGCCAGCCAGCCCAGCAAAGAGGTGAGGGTGTGCCGCAAGTACTAGCGGCGGCATAGTCAGCAGCGGCCGGCGTCCCCTGAGCGGGGCGTCGGCCGCCGGGGGAGGGAGCACACGATGTCCATTCGACGCCTCTGGGACCGCTGGTTCGCGCCCCGGCCCCGGTTGCGGGTGCCCCTCGCCCTGGTGCTCGTCCTCGCGCTGGGGGCGGGCGGCTGGCAGGCGTACGCCCGGTTCACGGACGACGGCGGCCCGCGCGAGTGGACGAAGGGGCCGTACGGGAAGGCGCCCGTGGCGCTGGGGAAGACGGCCCCGGCCCGCCCCGGCGAGATGGTGCGGCGCCTGAACAGGACTCCCCTGGCCGTCGTCGGCGGGCTGGCGCTGTACGAGGACACCACCCGCGACGGCACCCGCCTGACCGCGCGGAGTGTGCGCACGGACCGGGTCCACTGGCAGTACGGGCGCGACAAGGAGTTCCCGTACGACCTGGTGATCGGGGACGAACTGGCCCTCCTGTGGTGGGGCGGCGAGGGCCTGACCGCCGTCGATCTGCGCACCGGCGAGCCGCGGTGGCACGCCGGGACACCGAGGACGCTCGACGACGGCCACCACGGCCTGGTCACGAACCTGCGCGTCATGGACGGGACCGTGCTCGTCGCGTCCGAGGAGGAGCTGTGGGCGCTCTCCGCGGCCGACGGGAAGCGCCGGTGGCGGGCCGCGCCGCCGAAGGGCTGCGAGCGGTGGTCGCCCACGGACGCCCCATTCGCGCTGAGGGAGGTGTACGTCGTGGAGGCCGGCGGCTGCCCGGACGACCCCGCCCTGGACGACGATCCGCAGACCGCCCGGATGGCGCAGATCGGGCTGGACGCGGGCACCGGCGCCGTACGGTGGCGGTTCGCGCACGACGCGCGGCTCGCCCCGTACCGGCCCGTGGACGACGCCACCCTGGTCGTCGCCCCGGCCGACCGCGACGGCGGCCTGTCGGTGACCGATGTGTCCGGGCGGCGGCCCGGCACCCGTACCCTGCCGTTCCCCGACGGGGAGCGGGCGCGGGGGAACACGGCCCGGACCCTGGTGTCCCAGGCCTACGACGACCCCGGCGCGCTGCGCGGCTACGCCCTGGACGACGGCCGACGGCGGTGGACCCACCGGCCGGCGAAGGGCACCCGCCTGGGTGAGGCGGTGGTCGCCGGCGGACGGGTGTATGTCGTGGAGCAGCCGCCCCAGGAGAAGGGCCGGCCCGCTCCGGCCGGCCCGTCGCGGCTGCTGGTCCTGGACGCCGAGCGCGGCGGGCTCAGCTACTCCATCAGCCTGCCCGAGCTGGACCGGGGCGGAAGCGGCGAGCCTCAGCAACTGGTGCCGTCGCTCGCCGGGCACGGCGTGATCGCCGTCTCCTGGGACGAGATCAGCCGCGTCGCGGGCCCCGATGTGCTGGTCCTCACCGACGCCCAGCCCTGAGAACCCTGAGCGCCTCGGGCCCCGGTGCCTCAGGCACCGGGCCCCGGGTCGGCGGCCACGGCCGAGGCGGCGGCCGCGTCCGCGGCGGTCGGCTTGCGGAGCAGCAGCAGCGCCGCGTCGTCGTGGAGCCGGCCGCCGACGTGCTCCAGCAGCTCGTCGTGGAGGGCGGCGACGGTGCGGGACGGCTCCGCGCAGGCGTGCCGGGCCACCCGCTCGGCCAGCGGGTAGAAGGCGCGCATGCCGTCCCGGGCCTCGGTGACCCCGTCGGTGTAGAGCAGCAGCTGGTCGCCGTCGGAGAAGGGCAGCACCTGGAGGCTCGGGCAGCGGCCGACCAGGGCGCGCAGCCCCAGCGGCGGGGCCGGGTGGGTCGGCTCGACCGCCGTGACGTTGGAGTGGCTGACCAGCAGCGGGGCGTGTCCGCAGTTGACGACCTCCATCCGGCCCGGCTGGGGGTATCCGGCGACGACGGCGGTCACGAAGTCGTCGGGGCCGAGGTTGCGGGCCAGGCTGCGTTCGATCCGCTCGACGACGTCCAGCAGGTCCGGCTCGTCGTACGCGGCCTCGCGGAAGACGCCGAGCACCAGCGCGGTGGTGCCCACCGCGGGCAGCCCCTTGCCGCGCACATCGCCCACGATCAGCCGTACGCCGTACGGGGTGGGCACCAGCGCGTACAGGTCGCCGCCGATCCGGGCCTCCGCGGCGGCGCCCGAGATGCTGTCCGGCAGAACCGGAGAAAGCAAACGCGTGATCGACTGATCACCGGATCTGCGTATGTTCGTGTGATGGTCGTTCGCGTGTGCGGCTTCCTGGCTAACGTCAGGGGCATGAAACTGGTCGTACAGATCAAGCTTCTGCCAACGCCCATACAGGCGCAGGCGCTTGAGGCGACTCTGTACGCCTGTAACGAGGCCGCGTGCTGGGTCAGCGAGATCGCCTATGAGCGGGACGCGAGAAAGAACTTCGCTCTGCGCAAGCTCACCTACCGCCCGGTCAAGGACCAGTGGGGTCTGGGTGCCCAGGCCGCCCAGCACGTCATCAAGAAGACCTGCGACGCCTACGAGACCCTGCGCGCCAACCTGAAGGCGGGCAACCTCGGCAAGCCCGGCTCGAAGCGGTACCGCAAGGCGACCGGGAAACCGATCGCCTTCCGCCTCAAGAGCGCCCAGCCCTATGACGACCGGATGCTGTCCTGGCAGATCAACCAGCGCACTGTGTCGATCTGGACCGTGAGAGGCCGGCTGAAGAACGTGGCGTTCACCGCTTCGGCCGAACAGCTCGCCACGCTCACCCTGTACCGCCGGGGCGAATCCGACCTGATCGCACGGGACGGCATGTGGTTCCTGTGGGCCACCTGTGAGGTCCCCGAGGCGGAGCCGAATACCGACCCACAGGGCTTTCTCGGCATCGACCTGGGCATCGTCAATATCGCCACCACCAGTGACGGCGAGATCATGGCCGGACGCGCCCTCAACCGCACCCGCACACGGGAGCGCACGCTGCGCGCCAAGTTGCAGAAGAAAAACACCCCGTCCGCCAAGCGCCGGCTGAAGAAACGACGGCGCAAGGAGGCGCGGCGGGCCAAGGACATCAACCACAAGATCGCCAAGCATGTGGTGGCCGAGGCAGAACGCACCGGTCGCGGCGTCGCCCTGGAAGACCTGGGCGGTATCCGCGAACGGGTACGGCTGGCCAAGCCCCAACGGGCCACCTTGCACTCCTGGGCCTTCGCCCAGCTGGGCAGCTTCATCGAATACAAGGCCCGCAAGGCCGGAGTCCCGGTGGTGCGCGTCGATCCGGCGTACACCTCCCGCGCCTGCGCCGAATGCGGCCACATCGACAAGGCGAACCGAGTCTCCCAGGCCTGGTTCGCGTGCCGGAACTGCGGATTCGTTGATCACGCGGACCGGAACGGCTCCCGCAACATCCGCGCCCGCGCGGAAGAGTTGTGGCGACGCGGGGTGCAGTCAATCACCCCTGCCCCACCCCCGAAAACCGGGAACGGGGCTGGACGCAAGCGCAGCACCACAGCCAGTGGCGCCCGCTGTGCAAGCCCTTCGCTCAGCGAAGGGTAGTTGACATAGTGAGCGAAAGGCACCTGGTCACGCGGCTCGCCCGCGGATCAGCCGGGTCGGCGACGCAGGCCCCTACCACGAACCCGCCGTCGTCGAGCTTGCGCAAGTACCCGTCGCGGCAGAGCGCGCACAACAGGTAGTGGCCAGGGGCAGGCAAGAGCGAGCACCAGGGCCGTGATCTGTGACGCGGCCATGACAGACTCGCCGCCGGCGTGCGATGCCCGCGTCCGCACGGCCCCCACCTGTCCCGCTCACTGCAACTACGCCCGCATCACGGTTACTTCACACCTGACAGATTTTGTTAAGCACCTCTTGTCACGCCAGTTGGGCCGTGTCATGGTGCTTGCCATTCATCTCCCGTCGATCACTTCCGCTTCCTACCCCGCCCGGAGCTCAAGTGTCCGTCGAACCGAAGTCCGCCCCCGAACCGCCCGCCGAACGTCCCGAGTCGGACGTGGGCAGGCGTGTGCATGCGTTCCGACGCCTGCGCCGTATGTCGCTGCGCGCCCTCGCGGAGCGCAGCGACGTCAGCGGGAGCTTCCTCAGCCAGCTCGAGCGCGGGCGCAGCAGCGCCTCCATCTCGACGCTGGCGCGCATCGCCTCCGCCCTCGGCATCACCATGGCCGAGCTGTTCGACACCTCGGCCATCGGTCCCACGCCCCTGCGCGCCCAGGACCGGCCGGAGCTCCCCTGGGTCGGTGGTGGCCGCAAGACCTCGCTCACCCGGGAACCGCTGGCCGGTTTCGGGGTGTACGAGGCCGAGTTCGCGCCGGGGGGCTCGACCGGGGACGAGCAGTACAGCCACCCCGGGTGGCATGAGGTCGTCGTGGTGCTGACCAACCAGGTGACCGTACTGCTCGACACCGAACGCTTCGTGCTCGGCGAGGGAGACAGCCTGGACTTCGACTCCAGGCAACCGCACCGCATCGTCAACGAGACCGACGCCATGTCCGTCGTCCACTGGGTGCTGGGCCCCGTTCAGCCCGGCGACAAGGAGTAGCCGATGTCCCCCCGATCCCCATTCTCCGGAGCATTCCACGGGGCGTTCCGCGGAGTGCGGACCCGACGCCCCGCGCTGGCCGGGACCGCCTTCGCGACCGTCGGTGTGCTGCTCACGGCCGGCTGCGCGCAAGGGGGGCCCGGCAAGGAGGCCGACGCGGCCGATCTCGTCGGCAAGCCCGCGGGCACGGTCAAGAAGGAAGCGCTCAAGGACGTCCGGATGACCTATGTGTCATACGGCGGCGGCATGCAGGACGGCCAGGAGGCCGCGTTCGTCGAGCCGTTCGCCAAGGAGTCCGGCGCCGATGTGCTCACCGACGGCCCCACCGACCCGGCCAAGATCAAGACGCAGGTGGACTCCAAGAACGTGCTGTGGGACGTGGTCGACACCACCCCGTGGGACGCCGCCGCCAACTGCGGGACGCTGTACGAAAAGCTGGACTACAAAATCATCGACACCAGCCAGCTGCCGCGCCAGACCCCCGAGTCGGACTGCATGGTCCCCTCGCTGATCTACGGGTACGGCCTCTTCTACAACGCCGAGAAGTACGGGGACAATCCCCCCACGACCTGGGCGGACTTCTTCGACACCGAGAAGTTCCCGGGCAAGCGGGGCGTCGACGGCCGCCCGACCCCCACCCCCGGCATCTTCGAGGCGGCCCTGCTGGCCGACGGCGTGGGCCCGAGCAAGCTGTACCCGCTGGACACCAAGCGGGCGCTGCGCAAGTGGGACAGCGTCAAGTCCGACCTCACGTACTGGAAGACCGGCGCCCAGCAGACCCAGATCGTGCAGTCCGGCCAGGCGGACATGATCATGGCCTGGAGCGGCCGTATCTACGAGGCCAACGCCAACGGGGCGAACTTCCGCCCGGTGTGGAACAACAGCTTCACCCTCTATGACGTGTTCGCCGTCCCGAAGGGCTCGAAGAACGACAAGGCCGCGATGGGCCTGATCAACTACGCGCTCGGGGCCGAGCAGCAGACCAGGCAGTCCGAGTACACCAGCTACGCGCCGGTCAACGTCGGCGCCAAGCCCAAGCTGTCCCCGCAGGGCAAGAAGCTCGACCCGACCCAGGAGACGGTGCTCAACCAGTCCATCACCCCCGACTTCACCTACTGGGGCAAGAACCGGGACAAGCTGTCCAAGGCCTGGTCCGACTGGCTGAACGGATGACAGCGCCCTCCCCCCGTACGACGCCCGGCCGGCACGCCGGCCGGCCGGGCGGGCGGTCGGCGGCCCCCTCCGCCGCCGCCACCGACCGGGCCCCCGGCTCCCCCCGGCGCTGGCTGCTGATCGTGCCGACCGCGCTGCTGGTGTTGGCCGGCTTCGTCTACCCGGTCGCCACGATCGTGGTGCGCAGCGTCACCCAGCCGGAGCCCGGTCTCCAGAACTTCTCGTGGCTGCTGCACGACACCACCTCGCTCGAGGTGCTGGGCCGCACCCTGGCCGTCGCCGCCCTGGCCACGCTGATCACCCTGGTGCTCGGCTACCCGTACGCGTATCTGATGACCGTGTCCGGACCGGCGCTGCGCGGGCTGCTGATGCTGGCCGTGCTGATGCCGTTCTGGACCAGCCTGATGGTGCGCGTCTTCGCCTGGGTGATCATCCTTCAGGACAACGGCGTGCTCAACACGGTCCTGGGCGCGCTGGGCCTCGGCGAGACTCATCTGCTGGGGACCACCACGGGCGTGCTGATCGGCATGTGCCAGCTCCTGATGCCGTTCATGGTGCTGCCCCTGTTCAACGCGATGCGCTCGATCGACCGGCGGGTGGTGCAGGCCGGGATGATCTGCGGCGCACCGCCCTGGACGGCGTTCCGGCGGGTCTTCGTCCCGCTGTCGCTGCCCGGGGTGTTCGCCGGGTCGCTGATGGTGTTCATCCTCTCGCTCGGCTTCTACATCACCCCCGCCGTGCTCGGCTCGCCCCGCCAGGAGCTGCTGCCCAACGCGCTGTACACGCAGATCAGCGAGTTGCTGAACTGGGGCCGCGGCGGGGCGCTCGCGGTGGCGCTGCTGCTCACGGCGGGCCTGCTGCTCGCGGTGACGGCCTGGGTGTCCAAGCGGGTGACCGGTAAGTCGGCCCAGGTCACGGGAGGTCTGGAGCTGTGAGCAGGCGAATCCCCCTCAAGATCTTCGGCGCGCTGGTCGCGCTCTGGCTGGTCGCCCCGACGCTGGTGGTGATCCCGCTCAGCTTCACCGGGCAGCGCTCGCTGGCGTTTCCGCCCGAGCGCTGGTCCCTGCGGTGGTACGAGTCGTTCTTCTCGGACAGCCGCTGGGTGGCCGATCTGCTGAACTCGCTCCAGATCGGCGCCCTCGTCGGGGTCCTGGCCACCGTGCTGGGCACGGCCGCCAGCTACGCCCTGACCCGCGGCCGGTTCCGGGGCCGGGGCGTGGCGGGCGCGCTGCTGATCGCCCCGATGCTGGTGCCCACGGTCGTCTTCGCGGTGGGCCTCTACGCGCTGTTCCTCCAGCTGCGGCTGGTGGGGACGTTCACCGGGTTCCTGATCGCGCACACCGTGCTGGCCCTGCCGTTCGTGATCGTCCCGGTGTCCTCGGTGCTGTCGCGGTTCGACACCACGCTGGAGCGCGCGGCGGCGATCTGCGGCGCGAGCCGCGGGCGCGCCTTTCTCACGGTCACCCTGCCGGTGATCGCGCCCGGTCTGCTGTCCGGGTTCATGTTCGCCTTCGTGACCTCCTTCGACGAGGTCGTGGTGTCCATGTTCATCTCCAGCCCCTATCTGGAGACCCTGCCGGTGCGGATGTACAGCAGCATCCAGCGCGACGTCGATCCCACCATCGCCGCCGCGGCCACCCTCATCATCTGCTTCACCAGCGCGCTGATCGCGATCGCGCTGCTCGCACAATCGCGGAGGCGACGTGTCAGCTGACCTCAAGCGCGGCGGGGCCGCCGATCTCACGTCGGCCGACCTCAAGCGCACCGGGGCCGCCATCGAACTGCGCGGCCTGACCAAGGACTACGGGTCGAGCCGGGCCGTGCGCGGCGTCGATCTCACCATCCAGCCGGGCGAGTTCATGACCTTCCTGGGCCCCAGCGGCTCGGGCAAGACGACCACGCTCAACATGATCGCGGGCTTTGTGCCGCCGACCTCGGGCGACATCCTGGTCGACGGCAAGCCGCTGAACTCCGTGCCCCCGCACCGGCGCGAGATGGGCATGGTCTTCCAGGGCTACGCCCTGTTCCCGCACCTGAGCGTGTGGGACAACATCGAATTCCCGCTGCGGCAGCGGAAGCTGCCGAAGGCGCGGCGGCGCGAACTGGTGCGCGCGGCGGTGCGGACCGTACAGCTGGAGGGGTTCGAACGGCGCCGCCCCGCGGAGCTGTCCGGCGGCCAGCAGCAGCGCGTCGCCTTCGCGCGGGCGATCGTCTACCGGCCGCCGGTGCTGCTCATGGACGAGCCGCTGGGCGCGCTCGACAAGAAGCTCCGCGAGGCCCTCCAGGAGGAGATCCGGGAGATCCACCGCCAGGTGGGCACCACGTTCCTCTATGTCACCCACGACCAGGAGGAGGCGCTCACCCTCTCCGACCGGATCGCCGTCTACGACGACGGGCGGATCGTGCAGGTGGGCACCGCGGAGGAGCTCTACGAGCGGCCCGAGTCGCTGTTCGTGGCCCAGTTCCTCGGCGAGTCCACGCTGCTGCGCGGCGTCGTCCACCCCGACGACCCCAAGCGGCTGCACGCGGGCGCGTACGGCGTACCGCTGGGCGGCGCCCACACGGTGCGCGGCGACGCCGTGGTCGTGATCCGCCCCGAGCGGCTGCGGCTGTCGGCCGAGCAGCCGGCCCCCGGCCGGGCCGGGGTGCCGATCACCGTGCGCGACGAGACGTACCTCGGCCACTCGCGCAAGCTGACCGTCGAGCTGCCCGGCGGGTCCACCGGGCTGGTCCGGGAGGGTCCCGGCACCGCCTCCGGGCTGCGCGTCGGCGACACCGGCTTCGCCACCTGGGACCCGGCCGTCGCCGCCGTGGTCCCCGCCACATGACCTCTTTATAAGGACAAGCGAAGTGATCAACGGTCAGGTCTCCTACTGGATGCAGGACACGGCCGCCACCGAACGCCCGGAAAGGCCCCCGCTGGACGGGGACACCACCGTCGACGTGTGCGTCGTCGGCGCCGGATACACCGGGCTGTGGACCGCGTACTGGCTCCGCCAGGCGCTGCCCGACGCCTCGATCCTCGTGGTCGAGGCGCAGCACGTCGGCTACGGCGCCTCCGGCCGCAACGGCGGCTGGCTCTCCGGCAAGATGATCGGGCTCTCCCGCCACATGGCCGAGGGCCCCGGGGGCCGGGAGGCGGTCCTCGAACTGCGGCGCGCGGCAGTCGACGCGTTCGACGAGATCCTCGGGATCATGGCCGACCACGCCGTGGACGTGGACGCCGTGCACGGCGGCTACCTCACCATCGGCCGCACCCCCGCCGAACTCGCCCGGATCCGGGCGGCGGTCGAGGCCGAGCGCGCGTGGGGCATGACCGAGGACGACGTACGGCTGCTGTCCGCGGCCGAGGCGGCCGACCGGATCAGCATCGACGGAATGCTCGGCGCGCTCTACAGCCCGCACAACGTACGGCTCCACCCCGGAAAGCTGGTCGCCGGCCTGGCCTCGGCCGCCGAGGCCGCCGGCGTCCGGATCGCCGAGCGCACCCCGGCCCTGGACATCGCCCCCGGCCGCGTCCGCACCCCGCACGGCACTGTGACCGCCCGCCACGTCCTGCGCGCCACCGAGGGATACACCGCGCGGCTGCCCGGCCGGCGCCGCGACATGCTGCCCATGAACAGCTCGATGGTCATCACCGAGCCGCTGTCCGAAGCGGACTGGAAGACCATCGGCTGGACCGGCGGCGAGGCCCTCTCCGGCGCCCAGCACACCTACTTCTACGCCCAGCGCACCGCCGACGGCCGCATCGCCCTCGGCGGCCGCGGCCTCCCGTACCGCTTCGGCTCCCGGCTCGACCGGGACGGCCGCCTGGACCGCTGGACCATCGGCCAGCTGCACGGAGTGCTGCGCGGCCTGTGGCCCGAGGTGCGCTTCGAACTCGCCCACGCCTGGTGCGGCTCCCTGGGCGTACCGCGCGACTGGTCGCCCTCGGTGGTGTGGGACCCGGCGACGGGCCTCGGCCACGCCGGGGGCTACGTCGGCCAGGGCGTGACGGCCTCCTACCTGGCCGGCCGCACCCTCGCCGACCTGGTGGCCGGGAAGGAGACCCGCTACACCCGCCTGCCCTGGTCGGGCCGCACCTCCCCCCGCTGGGAGCCGGAACCCCTGCGCTGGCTGGGCTCCTACGCCATGTACGGCCTCTACCGAATCGCCGACCTCAGCGAGGGCAGCGCCCGCCACGAGGGCACCTCGGCCTTCGCCCGGCTGGCGGACACGATCACCGGCCGGCACTGATTCCTCTCTGGGCTCGGTTCTCCCCCAGATGATCCGGCCGCCGTCGCCCATCAGCGGCAGCGCCGGCCGGATGATGAAGTACGGTGCCCTCACGTTCACTGCGAACAGGCGGTCGAACGCCTACCGGACACGATGTTCGCGGGAGGGACGGCATGAGGTGGCGGTGGCGGAGTCCGTTCGCCGGGAGGCCGAAAAAGCCGCGGGCTGCGGAGCGGGCGCGGCTCGACGCGGCGATCACGGCTCTCGGCATCGCCCTTGACGAGCATCCCTTCCGCCCCGGTCAGGACGGTACGACGGCCGCCATGCGGCGGGACCTGCTGGACGCCCTTGACGCCTACGACCAGGCCAAACGCAGGGCAGCGGACGACGACCCGTGCGGCGCGCGGGAAGCGCTGGAGGACGGTCGGCACGCGCTGGCCGTCCTCGACGCGAGGCTCGCGGGGCAGCGTCCGCCGGACCGGATGCCGGAGTGCTTCTTCGACCCCGTTCACGGCCGCGCGACGGCGCGCGTCCGGTGGGCGCCGGAGGGCGGCCGGGAGCGCCTCGTGGCCGTCTGCGCCACCGACGCCGCGCGCCTGGCCGAGATCTCCGGCCCGAGGGCGTCCGGCAAGGACGAGGCGTACGGAGACGAGCGTCGTCGTCGCGTGACACTGCCGGACGCGCCGGGACCCCACGTCCTGCGGGTGGTGACCGTCTCACCGGCCCGTTTCATCGTGAGCGGGGACCCGGGCCGCGGAGGGCAGGCCTACAGGGTGCACGGCGGCGGCGGACCGGCCGAAGCCCTGCTTCCGCTCCCGGCCAGGAAGGGCCGGACCGAGGTGTGGGTGGAGGCCGCGACGGATGACGGAGCCGCAGGCACGGACTGGGCTGCCACCGCTCACACCCTGGACGAGGTTGCGACGCACGATGCGATGACCCTCGGCCACGGCGACGGCCTGGTCCGCCACGACGGCCCGGCCGGCCCGGCTGTTTTCGCCCATCGCGGCCCCGGACGGTTCGAGCTGCTCGCCCTGAACGGACGGCTCGTCAGGTGGGCCACGGCCGCGTCCGGGACGGACGACCAGGACGTGTCATTCTCCCTTCCCGGCCCCGGGTGGTATCAGGTGCGGGCCCGCGGGTCGTGGACCCTCACCTTCACCGACAGCCAGTAGGTCTTGGTCAGGTTGGTAGCGCCTTCGGTATCCGCGCGCGTCCGACCCCGCTGGGACAGGCGCTCGCCGAGTACGGCCGGATCGCAGGACCGAGCACTGGTTCAGAAGCCGACTGTGGTCTCGAAAGCGTCGCGCGCCTGCGCGAGTTGGTACCAGCGGTCGGCGAGGGCGTCCGGGTCGCCGTCGCCCGAGCCGGGCACGATCGGCAGGCCGATGGACAAGTGGCCGACCCAGACGCCTTCGCCGGCGAGGTCGTCGTGCAGGCCGCGGGCCCAGGAGCGCAGCCCGGCCAGGGCGATGCCCGAGTTGCTCATCCCGGGGATGGGGGCGAGGGCGGTCGTGCCGGTGGTGAACAGGAGTGCGCCGTCGCGGGCCTCGCGCATGGCCGGCAGGACCGCGGCGGCCGCGGTGAGAGCGCCGCCGACGAGCATGTCGAACATGGGGCGCACCGATTCCGGGGTGGTCTCCGCCGCGGAGGTGAACCCCATCGCCTTCAGGTCGGGCACCTGGCCGGCCACATTGGGGAAGGTGGGGGCCGGGCTGTAGGAGAGCACGCCGATCCGCCCGAGTTCCCCGGCGGCCGTGTTCAGCGCACCGGTCAGGCCCGCGGCGTCGGTGACGTCGGCCGGGTAGGCGCGGGCGGTGATGCCCTCGGCGGCCAGAGCGCCGGCGATGCCGCGCAGCTTGTCGGCGTTGCGGGCGATCAGGGCGACGGGGTGCCCGGCGCTGCCGAAGCGGCGGGCGATCGCGCGTCCCAGGCCCGGGCCGGCGCCGATGACCGCGACCGTGGGGGGCGTGGAAGGTGTGGCGGACATACTGCTACCTCGCTTGCTTACGATGAGTGCGTAGCCCCACGGTAGGTATGTATGGACGACCTCACAAAAGGCACATTGATGTTCGCAGAGCACACCACTGATCCTGATCGCGCCGCTGTCCCCGCCCCGCATCCGTGCGAGTCCTGGCCGGACAACGGGCGCGGATTCCGGGAGACCCTCGACCGGATCGGCGACAAGTGGTCGGTCCTGGTCATCGGCATCCTCAGCCAGGGCCCCCTGCGCTTCGGCACTCTGCACCAGCGGGTCCCGGGGGTCTCCCAGCGCATGCTCACCCTCACCCTGCGCCACCTGGAACGCGACGGCATCGTCACCCGCACCGCCTACGCCGAGGTCCCGCCGCGCGTCGAATACGAACTGACCGCGCTCGGGGAGAGCTTGCGCGGAACGGTCCACGCCCTCGCCCAGTGGGTCACCGACCACAACGACGAGATCGAAACCGCGCGCCACCACTACGACATGCGCTGACTGCTCGCGGGGCTGCCACCAGGGAAGTACGCCCCCACAGCCATCTATACACCACGTTTATACGCTCCATGTATAGTCCGGTGTCGATCAAGACCACGGCATCCGCCGACGGGTCGGAAAGGCACCCATGTACGCCAAGGCATTAGCGCCCGAGTACCAAGGCGCGCTCAGTTCCCTGTCCGTGAACTCCTCCCTCGCCGATGTCCTCGCCGAGGGCACCGACCGGCTGCGCGCCGCCGAGCGGGCGGGGTCGCAGGGGGAGGTGGCTCGCTCGGGGCTCGCCGTGGCGGAGGCGTACCGCCGGCTGGGCCACATCGAGGAGGCCGACCGCGCCTGGAAGGCGAGCTACCGCGCCGCCCGGTCGGCGGGCGACGTGGGCGCGATGGCGTGGGCGGTGTGGAGCGGCGGCACCCTCGCCCGGCAGCGGGGCTCCCTCGCACTGGCCCGCCGGCTGCTCACCCACGCCGCCGAGTTGGGCAAGCGCGGCGACGACATCGTGGCCCGGGGCTACTCGCTGGCCGGCCTCGCGGAGACCGGCCGTATCCAGGGCGACTACGAGGCCGTGCGCACCCTCCACGAGCAGTTGCTCGCCGAGGCCCGCAAGCGCGGCGAGGCCCGCCACACCGTGTGGGCGCTGGAGGGCATCGCCCAGATCCACCGGAACACCGGTTCGTACGACACCGCCTTCGCGATGTTCGAGGAGGCCGCGGCCATCGCGGCCCAGGCCGAGGACCAGCGCGGCCACGCGTGGGCGCTGCGCGGCATGGCCGACATCGTGTCCCTGCGGGACAAGGACGCGGACCGGGCCCTGGCGCTGCTGTCCGAGGCCGAGCTCACCTGCCGCGAGATGAAGCTGTCCAGCGCGCTGGCCTACAACCACAAGATGCGCGGCAACGTCCTGTACCGCGCCGCCCGTTACCCGTCGGCCCGGGAGTACTACGAGACGGCGCTGGCCGAGTTCCGCGCCATGAGCGAGCCGCGCGGCACCGCGCTGTCCCGCCTCGGGCTGGCCAAGACGCTCGCCCGCCTCGGGCAGGACCCGGCGGTCACCGCCGCGGAACTGGACGAGCTTCGGGGGGAGCTGGACCGGATCGGGCTGCGGCACGCCCGCGAGATGGTCGACGCGGCGCACGAGGAGCTGGGCATATCGACCCGGGAGAGGATGGCCACCCGATGACCGCGCCACCGGCCACGCTCCTCCCCGCTTCCGCCTCCGCTTCGCGGACCCTCACCCGCTGCCGCGGCCTCGTACGCCCCGCGCTGACCGCGGCCGTCGAGCGGCTCCACCCGTATCCCGGCGAGATGGCCGCCTTCTCCTTCGGCTGGTGCGAGGTGGGCGGCGGCCCGGCCGTCCGGCCCGGGGGCGGCAAGGGCGTGCGCCAGGCCCTGGCCGTGCTCGGCGCGGAGGCGGCGGGCGCGCCCGGGGCGGCCGCGATCCCCGGGGCGGTGGCCGTCGAGCTGGTCCACGCCTTCTCGCTCCTGCACGACGACATCATGGACGGCGACGAGACCCGGCGCCGGCGCGCGACCGTGTGGAAGGCGTACGGCACCGGCCCCGCCGTCCTGGCCGGGGACGCGCTGTTCGCCCTCGCGGTGCAGACGCTCGCCGAGTCGCCCGGCCCGCACGGCGGCGCGGCGATCCGGCATCTGTCGGGGGCGCTGGGCGACTTGGTGCGCGGTCAGGCGGAGGACCTGCTGTTCGAGTCCCGCCCCTGGACCGGCCCCGACGCGGTCCGCACCGCCGAGTACCGCGCGATGGCCGAGGCCAAGACCGGAGCGCTGCTGGGCTGTGCCGCGGCCCTCGGCGCCGTACTGGCCGGGGCCCCGGAGCCGGTCGTCACGGCGCTGGACCGGGCCGGGCGCCACCTGGGGGTGGCCTTCCAGGCCGTGGACGATCTGCTCGGCATGTGGGGTGACCCGGAGGTCACGGGCAAGCCCGTGCACGGCGATCTGCGCCGGCGGAAGAAGACGCTGCCCGTGCTGGCGGCCCTGGCCGCGGACGGCCCGGCCGCCCGCGAACTCGCCGCGCTCCTCACCGCCGACCCGGGCACCCCCGACCCGGGCACCCCCGACCCGGGCACCGCCGACCCAGGCGCCTCCGACGCCGCCGTCCGCCGCGCCGCCGAGCTGGTCGAGCGGGCGGGCGGCCGCGCCGCCACGCTGGCCGAGGCCCACCACCATCTGGACGCCGCCCGCGCCAGTCTGGCCTCCGTCCCGCTGGCCCCGGCCGCGGCCGGAGAGCTGCTGGGCCTGATGCCGTTCCTCGTCGACCGCGCGCTCTGACGCGTCGGACCACCCCTTTGGCCCGGCTGTGCGCGCGGCGGTGCGCCGCCTCGCCCATGCTGCTGGTGTGGAAGGACGGGGCCCGATGAGGCTTGTTGTCGATCTGAACCGCTGTCAGGGGTACGCGCAGTGCGTCTTCCTGGCGCCCGACGTGTTCGCCCTGCACGGGGACGAGGCGCTGCGGTACGCGCCCTACGCCGACGACTCGCGGCGCGAGCAGGTGGCCCGCGCGGTGGCCGCCTGCCCGGTCCAGGCGATCCTCCTGGACGAGGCGGACGAGGTGGACGAGGCTTACGGCCTGCCCCCGGTGGGCTCCGATGTCCGCTGACGGCCTGGAGTGGCTGCGGCGCGAGGGGCGGATCGTGATCGTCGGCGCCTCCCTGGCCGGGCTGCGGGCCGCGGAGACCCTGCGCGAGGAGGGGTTCACCGGCTCGCTCACGCTCATCGGCGACGAGCCCGACGAGCCGTACGACCGGCCGCCGCTGTCCAAACAGGTCCTGGTGGGCGACGCGCCCGCGGACCGCACCACGCTGCCCCGGCGCCGGGCGGTCGAGGCCCACTGGCGCCTGGGGACGGCCGCGGTCGGGCTGGACCCGGCGGCCCGCCGGGTGCGCCTGGCCGACGGCGACGAGGTGCCGTACGACCGGCTGCTGATCGCCACCGGCGTCCGCTCCCGCCCGTGGCCGAACCCCGCCGAAGCCGAGCTCGACGGCGTCTTCGTGCTGCGCACCAGCCGGGAGGCGGCGCGGCTGCGGCGCCGGCTGGCGGCCGGTCCGCGGCGGGTGCTGGTCGTCGGCGGCGGCTTCACCGGCTCGGAGATCGCGTCCGCCTGCCGGGAGCTGGGGCTGCCGGTCACCGTCGCTGAGCGCGGCCCGACGCCGCTGGTGGGCGCCCTGGGCGGGGTGATCGGCCAGGTCGCGGCGGAGCTCCAGCGCGCGCACGGCGTCGATCTGCGCTGCTCGGTCATGGTCACCGGTCTTGAGGGGGACGCGGCCGGGCGGCTGCGGCGCGCCCATCTGTCCGACGGCACCGCCCTCGACGTGGACCTGGCCGTGATCGCGCTCGGCACCGTCCGCAACACCGAGTGGCTCGCCGGCTCGGGGCTCGGCGCCGGGCCCCGCGGGGTCGCCTGCGACGCCGGGTGCCGGGTCTTCGACGTCCGGGGCCTGGTCACCGACAACGTCTTCGCGGCCGGGGATGTCGCCCGGTCCCCGCATCCGCTCTTCGGCTACCAGTTCCTGTCCCTCGAACACTGGGGCAACGCCGTCGCGCAGGCCGAGATCGCGGCGCACAACATGATCAGCGCCGGTCCTGACCGCCGCCCCCACCTCTGGGTCCCCGCCTTCTGGTCCGCGCAGTTCGGGGTGAACATCAAGTCGATCGGGGTGCCCTCCCTCGGCGACGAGCTCCTCATCGCCCAGGGGTCGCTCGCCGAGCGCAGCTTCGCCGGCGTCTACGGCCACCAGGGCCGCGTCATCGCCGCCGTCACCTTCGACCGGACCAGGTGGCTGGACTTCTACCGGCGGCAGATCGAGACGGCCGCGCCCTTCCCGCCGGACTACCCCACCGCGGACCGCGGCCCCGACGCGCTGCGCCCGGTCCCCGCCGACTTCCCCGACCCCTCCCTGCCCACCCACGGGCCGACCGTCACCCTCAGCGGCTACTCACCCACCGACCGGCGGATCGTCTTCACGCCCGCCCGGGCCTAGCGGGCCTCACCCGGAAGGACTCTCCGTCATGACGCACGGCACGTATATGCGGAAGATCATCGACTACGCCAACCGCGCCGACCCCTATCCCCTCTACTCCGAGCTGCGGAAGACGCCCGTGCTGCGGGACGAGGAGGGCCCGTACCTCGTCAGCACGTACTGGGAGATCCACGGCCTGCTGCACGACCCGCGGATCAGCTCGGACCGCCGCAACCTCAACCCGGACGCCGCGCGTCTGGTCGCCCTCGACGAGGAGGAGGACGACCCGATGCTGACCCCGAACTTCATCCGGCTCGACCCGCCCGACCACGACCGGCTGCGCCGGATCGCGATGTCCCCCTTCGGGCCGCCGCACACCCCGCGGCGGATCCACGACATGCGCGGCGAGCTCGGCCGGATCATCTCCGGGCTGATCGACGACTTCCAGGGCCGGGACGGGGCCGACCTCGTCGACGACTTCGCGTACCCCTTCCCGGTGACCGTGATCTGCCGGCTGCTGGGGGTGCCCCGCAACGACGAGCCGCTGTTCCACGACTGGGCCGACACCATCATCGCCGGCGCGGACCCCGACCCGGACGCGGACGCCACGGAGCGGCGCGCCACCGTCCGGCGGGCCCGCACCGAACTGAGCATGTACCTGTCCGAGTTGATCGAGGACCGCCGCCGCACCCCCGGCGAGGACATGCTCTCCGCGCTGGTCCACGGGGACGGGCCGGAGGAGCGGATGACCCACGCCGAACTGGTCAGCACCGCCTCGCTGCTGCTGATCGCCGGGCACGAGACGACGGTCAACCTGATCACCAACGGCATGCTGACCCTGCTGCGCCACCCCGATGTCCTCAAGCGGCTGCACGACGATCCGCATCTGGCCGCCTCGCTGGTGGAGGAGGTGCTGCGCTACGAGCCCCCGGTCCAGCTGCTGCCGCAGCGCACCCCGCTCACCGACGTCGACATCGCGGGCGTCACCATCCCCAAGGGCGAGTCGATCTGGCTGATCCTGGCCTCGGGCAACCGCGACCCCCGGCGCTTCCCCGACCCCGACCGGTTCGACCCGGACCGCAAGGACAACCAGCACCTGGGCTTCGGCAGCGGCATCCACATCTGCTACGGCGCGCCGCTGGCCCGGCTGGAGGCGCAGCTCGCGCTGACCGAGCTGGCCCGCAGGCTCGAGAACCCCCGGCTGCTGGAGGACCCGCCCCCGTACCGCCGGAACGCGGTGCTGCGCGGCCCGCGTCACCTGCCGGTCGGGTTCGACGGGGTGCACGCGGCCCGGGAACCCTGAAAGCGCCGCTGGTTTCGGCTCGGGCTCAGGAGCCGCGGCAACGTCTGAAGCGGGCCGCCGCCTCGTCGAGGTCCACGATCGGGTCGGGGTAGGCCAGGGCGGCGCGGTCCGGTCCTGGCAGCCGCCAGGGGCGGTGCACGGCGGGGCCCTGGACGGCGGCGAGTTCGGGCACCCAGCGGCGCACGTACGCCCCGTCGGGGTCGTGGCGCAGCGCCTGGGCGAGCGGGTTGAGGATGCGATTGGGGCGGGTGTCGGTGCCGGTGCCCGCCACCCACTGCCAGTTGAGCTGGTTGTTCGCGAGGTCGCCGTCCACCAGGAGCGCCAGGAAGTGCCGCGCTCCGATGCGCCAGTCGGCGTACAGGGTCTTGGCCAGGAAGCTCGCCGTCAGCAGCCGCGCCCGATTGTGCATCCAGCCCTCCTGCCTCAGCTGACGCATCGCCGCGTCCACGACCGGAAAGCCCGTCAGCCCCTCCTGCCAGGCCGCGATCTCGTCCGCGTCGTGGCGCCAGCGGTCGTGGCGCGGGCGGTAGTCGCGGTGGGCGGCGTCCGGGCGCGCGGCCAGGACCTGGTGGTGGAAGTCCCGCCAGGCCAGCTGGCGTACGAAGGCGTCCGCGCCCGGGCCGCGCGCCTCCAGCGCCCGGCGCGCCACCTCGCCCGGCGACAGACAGCCGAAGTGCAGATAAGGGGAGAGCCGGGAGGTGGCGTCCCCGGCGAGGTCGTCGTGGCGCTCGGCGTAGTCGGCCAGCGGGCCCGACGCCCAGAGCCGCAGCCTGCGGCGGGCCGCCGTCTCTCCCCCGGCGGGCAGCTCCGGGGAGGCCGCGCCCGGGGCCAGGGACGCCGCGGTGGGCAGGCCCGCGGAGCGGATCCGGGGCACGCGGACCGCGCGCGGCGCGGCGAGCGGGGCGCGCCAGGGCTCCTCGCGCCATCGGCGGTAGTACGGCGTGAAGACCGCGAAGTGGTCCTTGCCCCGGCCTCCGCCCGAGGAGCCCGAGGGGACGAGCGCGCCGGGCGCGACCACCGTCAGCGCCGCCTCGTGCACCCGCAGCTCGCGCCCGGCCTCCGCCAGCGCCGCCCGCAGCCGCTCCTCGCGCCGCGCCGCGTAACCGCTCACCCCGGCCGTCAGATGCACCGATCCGGCGCCGGTGCGCTCCGCCACCCGGCAGGTCTCCTGGACCACCTCGCCGCGCCGGACCACCAGCCGTCCGCCGCGCGCCCGCAGCGCCGCGTCGAGATCGGCGAGGCAGTCGGCGAGAAACGCCGCCCTGTTGGGCGTGGTGAAACCGGCTTCCCGTATCCCGGAATCGACGACGAACAGCGGCACCACGCTCTCCGCGTCCCGCAGCGCGCCGTGCAGCACCGGGTTGTCGTGCACCCGCAGATCCGCGGTGAACAGGGCGACGCTGACCCGCACCGGCACCCACCCCCGCTCAGCCGGGCACGGCCGCGTGCGCCTCGGCCCTGGCGACGACGTTCCGGGCCATGCCGCCGAAGACCAGACCGCTGCAGGCCGCACCGCCCCACCCGCACAGCCGTCCGGTCAGTCCGCGCGGCTCGAAGACGGCGCGCTGCCGGTACACCGCCCCGCCCGCCCCGTCCTCGGCCACCGCGATCTCCAGCCAGGCCGGGCCGGGCAGCGGCAGCTCGGAGCGCAGCCGCAGCCGGCGGCGCGGCTCCACGTCCTCGACCCGCCAGAAGCCCAGCCGGTCCCCGGCCCGCAGCGGCGCCGCCTCCGGGCGCCCCAGGTGCAGACCCACCCCGCCGACCGCCGCGTCCAGCCAGCCGCGCAGCGCCCAGGCGGGCGGCAGGGACTGCCAGCGGCCGCCGCCCGCGATGCCCTCCACCGCCTGCCACAGCTCCTCGGGCGCGGCGTCCACCGCCCGCTCGCGGTCGTCCGTACGGCAGCTGCCGCGCGCCCAGGGCGGGTCCGTCGGCAGCGGATCGCTCGGCTCACCGCGGTCGGCGGGCGGCCGCAGCGCCAGCCGCAGCGCCCGGTCCAGCGGAAGCAGGCCGTCGGGGGGCGGCGGCACATAGCGGGCGATGTCGTCCTCCCGGCAGACCACCTCGTGCCGCAGCGACTCCACCAGCGGGCGTGCGAGGGCGCCCGGCACGGGCGTGACCAGGCCGACCCACAGGCTGGAGAGATACGGGGTGAGCACCGGCACGGGG
This sequence comes from Streptomyces sp. NPDC097640, assembly GCF_040302705.1. Taxonomy (NCBI): domain Bacteria; kingdom Bacillati; phylum Actinomycetota; class Actinomycetes; order Kitasatosporales; family Streptomycetaceae; genus Streptomyces; species Streptomyces sp. NPDC097640. The sequence goes on along the minus strand of NZ_JBEOSB010000038.1, from coordinate 79,943 downwards.
ATCACCACCCGCCGCGGCAGCCGGGCCACGGCCGCGTACCGCCGCATCATGTCGCGGTACGTCACCACGTCCGGCCCGCCGATGTCGAAGGCGCGGTTCACCTCGTACGGCAGCCGGGCGCAGCCCACCAGCACCCGGAGCACATCGCGGACGGCGATCGGCTGGGTCCGGGTGCGCACCCAGCGCGGGGTGACCATCACCGGAAGGCGTTCGGTCAGATGGCGCAGCATCTCGAACGAGGCCGAACCCGAGCCGATGATCACACCGGCCCGCAGTACGGCGGTCGGCACCCCCGACGCCAGCAGCACCCGGCCCACCTCGGCGCGCGAGCGCAGATGGGGCGACAGCTCGCGCTCGGGCACCCCGGACGGAGTGAGCCCGCCGAGGTAGACGATCCGCCGGACCCCGGCGGCCCGCGCCTGCTCGCCGAAGATCCGGGCCGCCCGGCGGTCGGTCTCCTCGAAGCCGGGGCCGGTCCCCAGCGAGTGCACCAGGTAGTAGGCGACGTCCACGCCCTCCAGGGCCGCCCGCACGGACCGCGCGTCCATGACGTCCCCGCGCGCCTGCCCCACCCGCGCGGCCCAGGGGTGCCGGCGCAGCTTGTCGGGCGAACGGGCCAGGCAGCGCACCGGATGCCCGGCCGCCAGCAGCTCGGGCACCAGCCGGCTGCCGAGGTAGCCGGTCGCTCCGGTGACCAGACAGCGCGGCGGTGCTGCGGACGGGCCAGGGTTTCGGCGGTCTGCCATGCCGGACTCCGTGACTGCGCGACTGCGCGGACTGCGCGACTGATGTCCACTGCTTCCCCCTGCCCATGCTCGGAGCCTCCGCCGGGCGGTGCAACCGGCGGGCGCTGGAGTGGCCGCGCGCCAAGGGCCGTTGGAGGATGGGGGCAAGCGATGTTTGGAGGGCACGGTGTTCGAGGCCGACGACATCCGGAAGTGGCGCGACCATGACGTCGTGGACAGCAGCGGTCGCAAGATCGGCACCTTGGAGTCCATCTATGTGGACACCGCCACCGACCAACCCGCCTTCGCGACGGTCACGGTCGGCATGCCGACCCGGCGGCGGCTGGTGTTCGTCCCCTTGGGCGGCTCGAAGGTGGGCCCGGACTATCTGAAGGTCACCTATTCCAAGGACCAGGTGCGGGACGCCCCGTCCATCAGGACCGACGGCGTGCTGCCCGCCTCGGAGGAAGAGGCGGTCTTCCAGCACTACAAGCTGAGCTATCAGCCGGGCACCGGCGGCGAGCGGCGGCTGGGCCGCCCCTGAGCGGCCGAGCGGCGCGGCCACCGGATCGCAGGCACGACTCGCGGGCACGACAAAACCTGCGAGGTGGGCTCCCTTCGCCGGCATTGTCCGGATCAGGTGTATGGAGGTCGCCTTCCGGTCTCCCCGACCTTCCGGCCTCTCAGCCCGGCCATCTAGGACGCGCCCTCTCCAGAAAACCTCTCCGTTCCGAAGAACCGAAGCCCTTCTTCCTGGAGTCCTGACGTTCTCTTTCCTGAACGTGTCTCCGGTCGAGCTCCCTCGCTCGCCCCGCAGGCTGTTATTTACGTTACTCCCGCACCTTCCGTGCGACTAGTCCCGTTCAAACATTTTTTCCCGATTTGCGGACTTTTTCGCTTCCACCCCCTCGGAGCAGGCCCGGAGCGGCCCCGACACCGACCCACCCGGCCCCACCCGCCCCGGAGTCGCCTCGGAGTGGGCGACAGGTGCCGTCCACTCCCGCGCCTTGGCTGCGCCAGGTGCCGCTTGCCCGGTAGGCTTTCCGTGTGATCTTCAAGCGCATCGGAAACGGTCGGCCGTACCCCGACCACGGCCGGGAAAGCACCCGCCAGTGGGCGGATGTCGCCCCACGCCCGGTACGTCTTGACCAGCTGGTCACCACGAAGCAGCAGCTCGACCTCGAGACGCTGCTCGCGGAGGACTCGACGTTCTACGGGGATCTCTTCGCCCATGTCGTGAAATGGCAGGGCGATCTGTACCTGGAGGACGGGCTGCACCGCGCCGTGCGCGCCGCGCTCCAGCAGCGCCAGGTGCTGCACGCGCGCGTCCTCGAACTCGGCTAGCCGACCCTCGTCGACCCCTCGTTCGGCCCCTCGTTGGCCCTTTCGGGTTGGGCTGCGCGGCAACCATTGATCATTTAGTAGGCATCGTCACCGAGCGGCACTACGCTGCGCCTATGAGCATGCTCACCCCTCCCGGCATGGGCGGAAAGTACCGCATCACGGGCAATCGATACCCGCGCATGCGCCGGCCCCGAGGCCGCCGTCGGCTCGCGTTCGCCGCGATGGGTGCGACGGTCGCCCTCGGCCTGGTCGGCTGGGGGACCATTCAGCTCATCGACGTGTTCTCGGGCGGCGACGACGAGAAGACGGTGCGCGCGGCGCGCGGCACGGCGGACTGCAAGCGCGAGCCCGCCAAGGGCCAGGTCAAGGGCCAGGTGAAGGCCCCGAACAAGGCCTCCAAGACGCTGCCGAAGCCCGCCGACATCACCGTCAACGTCTACAACGCCACCCCGCGCACCGGGCTGGCCAAGGAGACCGCCGACGAGCTGAAGAAGCGCGGCTTCAAGATCGGAAAGGTGGGCAACGCGCCCACCGCGTACGACAAGAAGGTCAAGGCCCCCGGCATGCTGCTCGGCGCCCCGGCGGCCACCAACGGCCCCTTCGACGTGCTCGGCACTCAGCTCGCGGGCGCCGAGACGAAGAACGACGCGCGCTCGGGCAACGACATCGACCTGATCATCGGAAACGGCTTCAAGGACCTGGTCAAGAAGAAGGACGCCGTCAAGGCGCTGACCGCCCTGGCCGAGCCGAAGCCGTCGTCCCCCGCCCCGACCTGCTGATCAGCTGACCTGCTGACCGCCCCGGGGCCGGCCTCTCGGCCCCGGGTCAGCCCGCCGTTCCGCTCAGCCCGCCGTCCCGTACATCCGGTCCCCGGCGTCGCCGAGCCCCGGGACGATGTACCCGTTCTCGTTCAGCCGCTCGTCGACCGAGGCGGTGACCACCGTGACGGGCGCGCCGGCCAGCTCGCGCTCCAGGGTCTCCACGCCCTCGGGCGCGGCCAGCAGACACAGGGCGGTGACATCGTCGGCGCCCCGCGCTATCAGCTCCCTGATCGCCGCGACGAGCGTCCCGCCGGTCGCCAGCATCGGGTCCAGGACGTACACCTGACGACCGGAGAGGTCCTCGGGCATCCGGGTCGCGTACGTCGACGCCTGAAGCGTCTCCTCGTCGCGGATCATGCCCAGGAAGCCGACCTCGGCGGTCGGCAGCAGCCGCACCATGCCGTCCAGCATCCCCAGTCCGGCCCGCAGGATCGGCACCACCATGGGGCGCGGGTGGGACAGCCGCACCCCGGTCGTCGCCGTCACCGGGGTCTCGATGTCGACCTGCTCGGTGCGCACGTCCCGGGTCGCCTCGTACGCGAGCAGGGTGACCAGCTCGTCGGCGAGCCGCCGGAAGGTGGGGGAGTCGGTGCGCTTGTCGCGCAGCGTGGTGAGTTTGTGCGCCACCAGCGGGTGGTCGACGACATGGATCCGCATGGCATCGACAGTAACCGAGCCCGGCGGCGCCCACGCCGCCCGGCCGCCCTTCCGGCCCCTGTCCGGCCCTCCGGACGCGCCAGGCGCCACGCCGGCCGGGCCTTCCGCTGGTGAGGCCGCACGACGGCGCTCACAGTGGTCCGTTTCGGTCCGCGTGAGTTACATCTCTTGGGACTGGGGCACGACGCAGCGCGGAAGACCTCTCGCAAAGCGAAGGTTTCTGCCACGATGCCGATTGGGGCGGGGCACTGTCCCGCCCGCCCCGGCACGCCTATGACCAGTGGGAGAGTCACGGTGTACTTCGCCGCATTGCTCGCGCGCACCGCAGAAGGGTGGGAAGCGAGCGACACAGAGCTCGATGATGTGGAGACCCTGGCAGATCTGATCGAGCTGGCCCGTGAGGCCTCAGACGACGACACGGTGCTGGCCTTCATCGAGCACGAAGACGCGTGGTTCGGCGTCGTCCGCGTGGACGGCGAGGAGGACCCGCACATCTACGTATCGGACGCCGCCGCGGCCGCCCGCAGCTCGTACGGCCAGATGCTCACCGACGAACTGCTCGGCCGGGGCCCCGACGAGGACCTGGACAGCCTCGTCGACCTCGACGGCACCGAGGACGGCGAGCCCGAGGCGAGCGACGACGAGGACGCCGACTCGGACACGCCGGTCCCGGCGGGCCCGCTCGGCGACGCCGACATCCTCGCCGACCTCGGCATGGACGAGAAGGAGCTGAAGGCCCTGGACGGGGACGCGCTCGAATCCATCGCCGACATGCTGGGGTGCAGCATGGAGGGGCTGGAGGCGGTGCGCTGACCGCTGCCGATCCAGGCCCTGACGTCGGAGGGTGCCCTCTTCGACGCCGGACCCAGGCCGCGCCGTCCCCCACACTGGTGCCATGACCGATCCGCTGTCCGGCCTCGTCTCCGGGCCCGCCCCCGACCCCCTCCGCGACCCCTGGCGCGCCCCCATGCGCCTGGCGCTGGAGGAGGCGGCGCGGGCGCCGGAGACAGGCGACGTGCCGGTCGGCGCCATCGTGCTGGGCCCCGACGGCTCCCCCCTCGGCCACGGCCGCAACGAGCGCGAGGCCCACGGCGACCCCACAGCCCACGCCGAGATCCTCGCGCTCCGCGACGCCGCCGCCCGTCTCGGCGGCTGGCGTCTGACCGGATGCACTCTTGTGGTGACGCTCGAACCCTGCACCATGTGCGCCGGCGCGATCGTCCTGTCCCGCCTGGACCGCGTGGTCTACGGCGCCATCGACGACAAGGCCGGCGCCGTCGGCTCCCTCTGGGACGTCGTCCGCGACCGCCGCCTCAACCACCGCCCCGAGGTCGTCTCCGGCGTCCTCGCCGACCAGTGCGCCGCGCTTCTCACCGCCTTCTTCCGCACCTCCCGCCCATAACCGATTTAGGAGCACGGCCACCCGTCCGCTAAGCTCTCTCTCGGTAGCGTGTCCGAGCGGCCTAAGGAGCACGCCTCGAAAGCGTGTGAGGGGGCAACTCCTCCGTGGGTTCAAATCCCACCGCTACCGCTCTCACGTCGCAGGGCCCGGTTCGTACGAGCCGGGCCCTCGGTGTTTTTCGCGCGGCGCGTGCCGGCCGCCCGGCGTGGGGCCTATACCGCCGGCCAGTCGTCGGGGCCGCCGCCGTGCCACTCGATCAGTCGGGGGTTGTCGATGGGGGCGTCCGCCGCCATCAGGCCCGCACGGCTCAGTACGCCGCGCAGTTCGTCGGCGCTGACGACGACCCCGACGTCCTTGCCGTCGATCATGATGCGGCGGCGGCCGTCGAGCGGCTCGTCCACCACCACGCGGGGCCGGTCCCTGGTCTTGTCCTCCATACGACCAGCCTCACCGCGACCCGCGCCGCCCGCACCTCGGGCCCGTCGACCGGGTGGCCCGGGCGGGGCGAATATCAGCCGTGTGGCTCAGCGCCGGCGCCGGCGCCGGCGTCTGCGTCTGCGTCTGCGTCTGCGTCTGCGTCGAAGAGCGCGGCGGAGTGGTGGACCTGGGCCAGGCGGCGGAGCGCGACAAGGAGAGCGTCGCCGAGGATGTTGCCGAGGATCACGGCCTCGGCCATGCCGTCGACGTCGGGGCGGCGGCGGACGAGGTCGAGATCGGTCGCGGCGATGGCGTCGGCGGCGCGGGCGTAGTCGTCGAGCCGGTCGACGAAGTCGTGCAAACCCAGTCGGCCCAGGGCGCCCAGGACTTCGGCGGTCGCGGCGACCGAGGGGCTGTCGGCGGAGACCTTCCAGCCCTGGCGCCGGACGAGATCGAGGACCTCGGCCGTCGCGTCCTCGCGGGCGTCGTCGTCGCAGGAGGCGGCGGTGCGGATGCCGGTCTGCTGGGCCGCGCCGAGGAGTTTGTGGGTGCCGGTGTCGGGGCTTTCGAGGGCGGCGATGACATCGCCCGCCTCGGCGACGGACAGGCCGCCGACGTCGAGGAGCGCGCGGATCAGGCGCAGTCTCCGCAGATGGCGGTCGTCGTAGTGGGCCTGGTTGCGGCTGGTGCGCTCGCCGGGCGGCAGCAGCCCCTCCCGCATGTAGTACTTGATCGTTGGCGTGGGTACGCCGCTGAGGCTGCTGAGCTCCCCGACGCGCATCGATGACCCTCCGGCTTGTGGACTCTCCTTGCACTCTCGCATCCCCATGATAGATAGTTTCACTATCGGAAGTGAAACTATCTACTATCTATTCAGGGGGTGGAGCTCATGCTGTCCTCGCTGGGACGGCTCATGGCGCGGCATCGACAGTGGGTCGTGGTCGCGGCGGCGCTGCTGGCCGTGTTGGGCGGAGTCTGGGGAACGGGCACCTTCGGGACGCTGACCGGCGGCGCCGGATTCGACGATCCGCACAGCGAGTCGGTGCGGGCCGACCGGATACTCGCCGGTCCGCTGGGGCGCCGGTCGGCCGATGTGGTGGTGCTCTACACCAGCGAGAAGCGCACGGTGGACGACCCGGCCTTCGCCGGCCCGGTCCGCAAGGCCCTGGACGGCGTGGACCGCGAGGGCATCGCGCGCCTGGAGACGTACTGGTCGGTGAAGGAGGACGACGGGGCCCGGGCCCGGGAGTTCGTCTCCCGCGACCGCCACGCCACCTACGCCACCGTCCAGTTCACCGCCGACGGCGACCAGGACCAGGTCGCCGCCCTGGGCGAGATCAAGGACCGGTTCGCGGTCCCCGAAGGCTCCGGCGTCACCGTGCGGTTCGGCGGCACCGCGGCCATGACCGAGCAGGTCAACGCCCGTACCGGGGCCGACATCGGGCGCGCCGAGATGCTGTCCCTGCCGATCCTGGCGGTGCTGCTGCTGCTGGTCTTCGGCAGTGCCGTCGCGGCCTCGCTCCCGCTGGCCGTGGGCGTCCTGGTGGCGCTCGGTTCGCTGGTGGTGCTGCGCGTCCTGTCCCTGTTCACGGACCTGTCCAGCTCCGTGATCAACGTGATCACCATCCTGGGCCTGGGGCTCGCGATCGACTACGCGCTGTTCATGGTCGGGCGGTTCCGCGAGGAGTTGGCCGCCGGAGCCGAGGTGGACGAGGCGGTGGAGCGCACCACCGCCACCGCCGGGCGCACCGTGGCCTTCTCCGGCCTGGCCGTGGCCATCTCCTTCTCCGGCCTCATCCTGTTCCCCTCCCGCTTCCTCAGCTCCATGGGGTACGCGGCGGTCTCGGTCGTGATCTTCGCCGTGATCGGTTCGCTGACCCTGCTGCCCGCCCTCCTGCGATTCGCCGGGCACCGCATCGACGCCGGACGGCTCCCGCTTCCCCGCGTCCTGCGCCGTACGCCCCGAACACACGCCCCGGGCGGCGACGAACGGGGGCGCTGGTACCGGCTGGCCCGCACGGTCATGCGCCGCCCGCTGCTCACCACCGCCCTCCTCACTCTCTCCCTGCTGGGGCTCGCCGGACCGGCGCTCGGCGTCAACTGGGCCCGCCCCGCGGACTGGGTACTGCCCGCCGGAGCCGACGCCCGGCAGGTCGCACAAGGGCTGGGCGACCGCTTCGACCACGACCCCACCAAGGTCGTCACCGCCGTTGTCGACCTGCGAGGCGGCGCGGCGGGCCGCTCGGAACAGCTGGCCGGCTACGCCGGGCGGCTCGGCGCGGTCGAGGGCGTCAAGGACGTCGCCGTCACCGCCACCCACGGCGAGCTGGCCCGGATCACCCTCCACTACGCGCCGGACCCGATGTCCCGCAAGGCGCGCGCCATGGTGACGGAGCTGCGCGCGCAGACCCCGCCCCCGGGGGCCGAGGCGCGGTTCACCGGCATGCCCGCCTCACGGGTCGACATCGTCGACATGATCGGCGAGCGGGCCCTGTGGATGGGGTTGTTCGTGGCCGTCGTCTCGGCCCTCGTCCTGTTCCTGGCGTTCCGCTCCCTGGCCGTCCCCCTCATCACGGTGGCCATGAGCGCCCTGTCGCTGCTCGCCGCCTTCGGGGTGATCACCTTGATCTTCCAGTACGGCGTGGGAGCCGGGCCGCTCGGCGTCGAGGCGGTCGGGGCCGTGGACGCGAACTTCCCCGTCCTCATCGTCGCCATCGCCTTCGGGCTGGCCATGGACTACCAGGTCTTCCTGCTCTCCCGGGTCCGCGAACGCTATCTGGCCACCGGCGACCCGGCCGAGTCCACGGCCACCGCCCTCCAGCGCACGGCCGGGACCATCACCAGCGCCGGGCTGCTGCTCGCCGTCGTGGTCGGCGGATTCGCGTTCTCCTCCATCACGTTCCTGAAGATGATCGGCATCGGCCTGATCCTGGCCATCGCCCTCGACGTGCTGGTCGTACGGGCCCTGATGCTGCCCGCCGTCCTCGGCCTGCTCGGTCACCGCGCCTGGCGCCGCCGGGCCCCGCAGGAGCGCTAGCCCACCCGGTCCTTGTCGAAGTCGAGGTCGAGCATCCGGATCGCGTTGCCCCGGAGGATCTTGTAGACGGTCTCCGGCGGCAGCCCGGTCACATGCTCGGCCGCGACCCGCTTGGTGTGCGGCCAGGTCGAGTCGACGTGCGGATAGTCCGTCTCGAAGGTCGCGTTGTCGACGCCGACGGTGTCCAGCGAGGCGACGCCGTGTTTGTCGCGGAAGAAGCAGCAGAAGATCTGCCGGTAGTAGTACGTGGACGGCGGCTCCGGGATCAGGTCGCGCACCCCGCCCCAGGCCCGGTGCTCCTCCCAGACGTCGTCCGCGCGCTCCAGGGCGTAGGGGATCCATCCCATCTGGCCCTCGGCGTACGCGAGCTTCAGCCGCGGGAAGCGCACCAGGACGCCGCTGAACAGGAAGTCCATCATCGACGCCATGGCGTTGTTGAAGCTCAGGGCCGCCTGGACGGCGGGTGGGGCGTCCGGTGAGGCGGCGGGCATCTGGGAGGACGAGCCGATGTGCATGCACACCACCGTGCCCGTGGCCTCGCACTCGGCGAAGAACGGATCCCAGTAGCCGCTGTGGATGCTCGGCAGCCCCAAGTACGTGGGGATCTCGCTGAACGTCACGGCGCGCACGCCACGGCCTGCGTTCCGGCGGATCTCCTGGACGGCCAGCTCCACGTCCCACAGCGGGATCAGGCACAGCGGGATCAGCCGCCCCCCGCTGTCGCCGCACCACTCCTCCACCATCCAGTCGTTGTACGCGCGCACGCACGCGAGGCCGACCTCCTTGTCTTCGGCCTCGGCGAAGGTCTGGCCGCAGAAGCGCGGGAAGGTCGGGAAGCACAGCGAGGCCTCGACGTGGTTCATCTCCATGTCCGCGATCCGGGCCTTGGGGTCCCAGCAGCCGCGCCGCATCTGCTCGCGGGTGATGCCCTCGAGGGTCATCTCGTCGCGCGAGAAGCCGACGGCCGCGATGATCCGCTTGTACGGGAACAGCAGCCCCTCGTACGTCCACCAGTCGGTCGGCGGGCCGTCCGGGTCGGTGGTGATGCGGTACTTGCCGCCGATGTAGGCCAGCTCGCCGATTCCGGCGGTCATGGGCTTCGGGCCGCGGTCCCGGTACTTGGCGGGCAGCCAGGTGTCGAAGAGGTGCGCGGGCTCGATCACGTGGTCGTCCACGCTGATGACCATGGGCAGTTCGCTTGCGCCGTTCGTCTCGCCAGCCATGCCGTCCTCTCCCCTGGCGTCCGGCGATCCGGCCGGACAGCCCTAATCTGACGATCCGTCAGATGGAGAGTACGGAGTCCCGCTCCAAGCAGCAAGAGAAACCGACGGCTGCCTCGCCTACGGTTCGCCGCCGGCGATCTCGACCCGGCGCGGCTTGGTGGCCTCGGCCTTCGGGACGATCAGGCCGAGCACCCCGCCGGCCAGCCGGGCGCTCGCCTTGGCGGCGTTCACCTCGCCGGGCAGCGCCATGCGGAACTCGAACCGGCCGGTGCGGCGCGTGCTGCGGCGCAGCGCCCCGGGGCGCTCCGGCTTCTTCAGCTCGCCGGAGACGGTCAGTTCCCGCTCGCCGACCTGGATGTCGATGTCGTCCCGCCGGGCGCCGGGCAGTTCGAGTTCGACCGTGTACGCCTCGTCGGTCTCGGTCACCTCGGCCGGCGGCATCCACGCCCGCCCTGGTGCGGTGGGCGGCAGTCCACCGCCGACGGCGGACTCCAGCAGCGTGCCCATCTGCTCCCGCCACCTGGAGAGCCGCTGCTCGGCCGGCACACCGGCCCGCCCTCGCCGTACGGGCACACTCACCCCCGGTCACCTTCCCTTCGACGCTTCCCCTCCCGGTCCACTACTACGGACATTCACCTCATATCTAGACTAAATGAGGAAAGGAGCCTCTGATGAACGGACCCGTTGTGGCCGGAGTCGACGGTTCCGAGCACAGTCTGGCGGCGGCCGGCTGGGCCGCCGGGGAGGCGCTGGACCGAGCGGTTCCGCTGCTGCTGTTGCACGCCTCCCAGCCCCTTCCGCCCCGGATCTCCCCCGTACCGGGCGCGGAGGCCTGGCGGCACGTCGGCGCGCAGATGATCCAACAGGCCGCGGCGGACCTCGCCGACCGCCATCCGGGCCTGGAGGTGACCGGCGAACACATCGCGACGGCCGCGGACAAGGCGCTGCTCAGAGCGGCGCGGAGCGCCGGGCTCCTGGTCGTGGGGGCGCGCGGGTGGGGCGGCTTCGACGGGCTGGCGGTGGGGTCCGTGGCGCTGCGGGTGGCGACCGCCGCCGACTGCCCTGTGGTGACGGTCCCCGAGGGGTGCGCCGGGGCGGGTACGGAGGCCGGGGCGGGCGCGGAAGCCGAGGTCGTCGCCGCCCTGGACACACACGGCCGCATGGCCGAGACCGCCGACTTCGCCTTCCGCGCCGCCCAGGCGCGCCGGGCCCGGCTGCGCGTGGTGCACGCGTGGGCACTGCCCGCGCCCACCCCCTCCGCGTGGATGATCGGCGTCCTCGAAGAGGACCGCGCCATGTGGGAGGACCAGGAGGGCCAGGCGGTGGCCGACGCCCTGCGGCCGTGGCGGGCGAGCCATCCGCGGGTCGAGGTCCTCGTCGACGTCGTCCTGCTCAACCCGGCGCAGGCGCTGGTCAGATCCTCGGAGCGGGCACTGCTGCTGGTCGTCGGCCGCCGTACGGGCGACCGGGTCGCCGAGCGGCACCTCGGGCCGGTCGCCCACGCCGTACTGCACCACGCGCGCTGCCCGGTCGCCGTGGTCCCGCACCCGGCCTGACTCCGGTCGGCCCATCGGCCCATCGGGCTGTCGACCCGTCAGCCCATCAGCCCATCGACCCGTCGACCTCAGCCGAAGAAGACGCCGAACTCCGCGTAGAGGGCCGGGTCGACGCCCTTGGTCCCCACCGTGACCTCGGATAGCGGCACCCGCACGATGTCCGCGCCGCGCAGCGCCACCATCGTGCCGAAGTCCCGCTCGTACACCGCGTCGATCGCGCGCAGCCCGAAGCGCGTCGCCAGCCAGCGGTCGAACGCGCTGGGGGTGCCGCCGCGCTGGATGTGCCCGAGGACCGTGGTACGGGCCTCCTTGCCGGTGCGGTCGGCGATCTCCCGCGCCAGCCACTCCCCGATGCCCGACAGCCGCACATGGCCGAACTCGTCGAGCGAGGAGTCCTTCACCACCATCTGCCCCGCCTTCGGGACCGCGCCCTCGGCGACCACGACGATCGGGGCGTACCGGATCTTGAAGCGGTCCTCCACCCAGGCGCAGACCTGGTCCACGTCGAACGGCTGCTCGGGGATGAGGATGACGTTGGCGCCGCCCGCGATGCCCGAGTGCAGGGCGATCCAGCCCGCGTGCCGGCCCATCACCTCGACGACCAGCGTCCGGGAGTGCGACTCGGCGGTGGTGTGCAGGCGGTCGATGGCCTCGGTCGCGATATTGACCGCGGTGTCGAAGCCGAAGGTGTAGTCGGTGCCCGTGACGTCGTTGTCGATGGTCTTGGGCACGCCGACCACGTCGATCCCCTCGCCCGCGAGCACCGCCGCGACCCCGAGCGTGTCCTCGCCGCCGATCGCGATGAGGGCGTCCATCTCGTACGCGGCAAGGGTCTCCCGCACCCGGGCCACCCCGTCCTCGCTCTTGAGCGGGTTGGTCCGGGAGGAGCCGAGGATGGTCCCGCCGCGCGGGAGGATGCCGCGTACGGCGGGGATGTCCAGCGGCACGACCGCGCCCTCCAGGGCGCCGCGCCAGCCGTCCCGCAGACCGACGAACTCGAAGCCGCACTCCTGCACGCCCTTGCGCACGATCGCGCGGATCGCCGCGTTGAGGCCCGGGCAGTCCCCGCCACCGGTCAGCACACCGACACGCATCCGAACCCCCTTCCGGCCGCTCGCCCGCTCCATGCCCCTCCACTCCCAGAATCCACCCTTGCGCCCCGCTTTGCCCACCGTGCCCCGCGGTGCCCGCGTACGCGTGCGGAAGGGGCCCGAGCTCGGCGCGGGACACGATTTGATTCGTAGGACTGATGCGACCACTGCGCCAAACGTGTGGATAGACTCACGCGACTGCACAGGGGTCCGCGGGGAGGCAGCACGAGATGGCACAGGCGAAGAAAGTCGTGCTCTACATGGTCATCGTCTTCGTGCTGTACACGATCATCAACAGCCCGGCACGCGCCGCCGACCTGGTCCAGGTGGGCTTCGAGGGCATATCGGACGCCGCCAAGAGCGTCGGCGAGTTCATGACCGAACTGATCAACTGATTCACCCGATCATCTGCCCGGCCGACCAACCGGCCGGCGGCTCTCACCAGGCCTCTCCGGACCTCCGGCCCCACCCCGCCCGGGGTCGTTTCGTACCTGCTCACACCCCGGCGCGCACCCGCCCCCTCCCTCACTTCACCTTTCGAACACGTGGCAATACCGCTACCAACACGTAGTAATGCGGTGCTTGCACACAGTGCACATGTCTTGTGATGCTATGACCGCTTTGCCGGGTGAGTACATCGTGAAGGGGTGGCGTGACCGTGTCGGCCCGTACCGCGCCAAGAACCCCGCCCCAGGGCGAAAGCGGCAGCGACAGCGGCAGAAGCCGCGGGGCGGACGCCAGGGCGCTCACCCAGGTGCTGTTCGCCGAGCTCTCCTGCCTGACGCCCGGCACCCCCGAACACGGCCGCGTGCGCGACGCGCTGATCGAGGCCAACCTGCCGCTGGTGCGCTACGCCGCGGCCCGGTTCCGCAGCCGCAACGAGCCGATGGAGGACGTGGTCCAGGTCGGGACGATCGGCCTGATCAACGCGATCGACCGGTTCGACCCCGAGCGCGGGGTGCAGTTCCCGACCTTCGCCATGCCCACCGTGGTCGGCGAGATCAAGCGCTACTTCCGCGACAACGTCCGCACCGTCCATGTGCCGCGCCGGCTGCATGAGCTGTGGGTGCAGGTCAACGGCGCGACCGAGGATCTGACGGTGCTGCACGGCCGGTCCCCCACCACGGCCGAGATCGCCGAACGGCTCGGGCTCGGCGAGGACGAGGTGCTGGCCTGCATCGAGGCCGGGCGCTCGTACCACGCCACCTCGCTCGAGGCCGCCCAGGAAGGTGACGGACTGCCAGGGCTGGTCGACCGGCTCGGCTACGAGGATCCGGCGCTCGCCGGAGTCGAGCACCGCGATCTGGTGCGGCACCTCCTCGTCCAACTGCCCGAGCGCGAGCAGCGCATCCTTTTGCTGCGTTACTACAGCAATCTGACTCAATCTCAGATCAGCGCCGAGCTCGGCGTCTCGCAGATGCATGTCTCACGGCTGCTGTCCCGCAGCTTTGCCAGACTCAGGTCCGCAAACCGGATCGAGTCATAACCGGGACGGGGGATCCCTCCCTCACTCCTTCCGGGCAGTAATGTCGACATGGCGCTACAGCGTGTTGCCGACATGTGACATTCTGCTTGAACCGCGTTTGCCGCGGCCCGACCTCCGGTATTCAGGGGGAGGCTGCGTTCGACGCGACGAGCGCAGCTGGGATCCGACCGCGACCCAAAGGGGGTGGCATGTCCGTAGAACTGGGCAGCTCGAAGGTGCTCACCAACGACGCACCGCACGTGCTCAACGACGGCGACGCCATCGACACCCGCACCCTCTCCCGCTCCCTGTTTCTGCGGCTCGCCGCGCTCGACCGGGACAGCGCGGAGCGCACCTACGTACGTGACACCCTCATCGAGCTGAACCTCCCTCTGGTGCGCTACGCCGCGGCCCGGTTCCGCAGCCGCAACGAACCGATGGAGGACATCGTCCAGGTCGGGACGATCGGCCTGATCAAGGCGATCGACCGGTTCGACTGCGAGCGGGGCGTGGAGTTCCCGACCTTCGCCATGCCGACCGTCGTGGGCGAGATCAAGCGCTTCTTCCGCGACACCAGCTGGTCCGTACGGGTGCCGCGGCGGCTCCAGGAGCTGCGTCTGGCCCTCACCAAGGCCAGTGACGAGCTGTCACAGAAGCTCGACCGCTCCCCGACGGTCCCCGAGCTCGCCACCGCGCTCGGCGTCTCCGAGGAGGACGTCGTCGACGGGCTCGCGGTGGGCAACGCCTACACCGCCTCCTCGCTCGACTCCCCGTCCCCCGAGGACGACGGCGGCGAGGGGTCGCTGGCCGACCGGCTCGGCTACGAGGACACCGCGCTGGAGGGCGTGGAGTACCGCGAGTCGCTCAAGCCGCTGCTGGCCAAACTCCCGCCGCGCGAGCGCCAGATCATCATGCTCCGCTTCTTCGCCAACATGACGCAGTCGCAAATCGGCGAAGAGGTCGGGATCTCCCAGATGCATGTCTCACGGCTGCTGACGCGGACTCTGGCGCAGCTGCGAGAGGGCCTCATCGCCGACTGACGCGCCGTCCGTCGGGCGCCTCCGGTGGGCTGTTGCGCGACCCTGTACTCCTGACGGGGCGTCAGCCACACTGGCCCGATGCGATACGCGTGGAGCCGGACAACGGGCCGCCGGGGCACGGCGATCGCCTCCTCGGCGGCCGCGCTGTGCCTCGGCGCGCTGCTCAGCGGCTGCGCCGGCGGCGACGACGGATATCTGGCGGCCGAGGCGGCCGGACCGGACGCACCGCGGGCCACGTCCGCGCCGCCGAGGGGCGACGTGGAGCTGGTGCCGCTCGACAGCAGCGGCCACGGCACGGGCAAGGGCTCCGGCCGGGACGGGAAGCGGCGGCCCTCCGGGGCCGGGGGAACCGGGGCTCCGAGCGCCCCGGGCGCCTCGACCCGGCCGGACGGGTCCGCCGCGACGCCGACGCCGGGCGAGCCGCCCGGGAGCGACGGCGACCGGGCCGACAGTCCTTCTGACGGCGCGAGCGACGGAAGCGGATCGGGTAGCTCCGGGACACCCGGCAGCTCAGGCGGCTCGACCGACCCAGGCGGCTCAGGCGGGGGCTCGGCGCCCCCTCAGTCCACGCCCGGCTCGCCCTCCACCCCGAGCGACCCGGCCGAGCTGACGCTCGGCGAGCTGGTACGCGCAGCGGCCGACGACCGCTGGTGCGAGAAGGTGACCGTCGAGTTCCGGAACACCGGGGGTGCCCCCGTGACCTCGGGGACGATCACCTTCGCGACCCACATCATCGACGCCCTCGGCATCGACTGGACGACGATCGAGTCGAAGCGCGACCTGCCGGTGCCGATCGGGGCGGGGGAGAAGAAGGAGAAGACCTGGGAGGTGTGCGTGGACGACTGGCGGGTGCCGCTCGGCATGCACATCGAGACCCGGACCGCCTCGGCGGCCTGGCCCGGGGGCCGGGCCGAGAGCCCGCCCGAGGACCAGGCCGCGGATGAGACCGGGGACCGGTCCGGGGGTTAGGCCAGAGCCAGCCAGGCGACTCCGGCGACGACGGCGATCGCGACGATCACACCGACGATCACGCCGATCCGCGGACCGCTGGAGGCGGAGGGAGCGGCCGCCTGCTGCTGCCGCCCGCCGCCTTCGTCGTCGACGAAGGCCCGGAACATCTGGGTCGAGCCGGCCGGGTCGTAGTTGCCCTCAGGACCTTGGGGGTTGTTCGCCATGGCCCACGACCCTAGCGAATGAGCGGATTCCCGCACACCCCCGGTCCCCAACACCCCCACACACCCCTCCCGCACCACAGACCGGCCTCTTGACCGACCCCTGAGCGAGCCTTTGCGGGCAATTTACTCTGCGAAGCCCGATTTCGTTTGCCTATAGCAACTAACTTATCTATGGTTGCCCTAAGCAACCGATAGCTCTGGAGGCGCCATGGCAGCACGGAGTCAGTACGAGGAGCTGGCACGGCAACTCAGCGCCATCGGCACCGTCAAGCGAGGGCTGTCGCGTGTCCTCCCCCAAGACTGCGCGGCCGGCGCGGCCATCGTCCTCATGCTGCTCAGCCGCTACGGCGAGATGCGCATGAGCAAACTCGCCGAGCTGCTCGGCATCGACATGTCGGTCACGAGCCGCCATGTCGCCCACGCCGCCGAGCGCGGCTGGATCGACCGGAACCCGGATCCACTGGACCGCCGGTCGCGGCTGCTGAGCATCAACGCCAGCGGCGAGAAGCTGCTCGGCGAGGTCTCCGAGCGCTATACGCAGGCGCTCGCCGCCTGTCTGAGCGACTGGTCCGACGACGACGTCGGCCGCCTCAACGAACTACTCGCACGGCTGCGGACGAGCTTCGGTGACACCAGATCCCGGGTTCCCCAGCTGATCGACGAGAGCACCACCCGTACACCGACGCAACGATAGGAACTTCATGGCAACGACCACACCGGACGGCGGTGTGCGGGGACCCGCGGGGCACCCCGCCCATGCCAAGCGCGGCGGCGGAGGCCACCAAGGCCACGACTCCGGCTCGACGGCACCGATGACCCACCGGCAGATCATGGAGGCGCTGTCCGGGCTGCTGCTCGGCATGTTCGTCGCGATCCTCTCCTCGACGATCGTCTCGAACGCCCTCCCGGAGATCATCGCCGACCTCCATGGCGGCCAGTCCGCCTACACCTGGGTGGTCACCGCCGCCCTGCTGTCGATGACCGCCACCACCCCGCTGTGGGGCAAGCTCTCCGACCTGTTCAGCAAGAAGCTCCTGGTCCAGATATCGCTGGTCATCTATGTGGCCGGTTCGGTGGTCGCCGGACTCTCGCAGAACGCGGGCATGCTGATCGCCTGCCGTGTGGTGCAGGGCATCGGCGTGGGCGGTCTGTCGGCCCTCGCACAGATCGTGATGGCCGCGATGATCTCCCCGCGCGAGCGCGGCCGCTACAGCGGCTACCTCGGCGCGACCTTCGCGGTGGCGACCGTCGGCGGCCCGCTGCTGGGCGGCGTGATCACCGACACCTCGTGGCTCGGCTGGCGCTGGTGCTTCTACGTCGGTGTGCCGTTCGCCGTGATCGCGCTGATCGTGCTCCAGAAGACCCTGAAGCTGCCGGTCGTGAAGCGGCAGGTCAAGGTCGACTGGTCCGGTGCCTTCTTCATCAGCGCCGCGGTCTCGCTGCTGCTGATCTGGGTGACCTTCGCGGGTGACAAGTACGACTGGGTCTCCTGGCAGACCTACGCGATGGTCGGCGGCTCGATCGCCCTCGGACTGATCTTCCTCCTGATCGAGAGCAAGGCGAGCGAGCCGATCATCCCGCTCCGCCTGTTCCGCAACAAGACGATCGCCCTCGCCTCGATCGCCTCGCTGTTCGTCGGTATCGCGATGTTCGCCGGGACCGTCTTCTTCAGCCAGTACTTCCAGCTGGCGCGCGACAAGTCGCCGACCATGTCCGGCGTCATGACCATCCCGATGATCGGCGGCCTGTTCATCTCCTCGACCGTCTCGGGCCAGGTCATCACCAAGACCGGCCGCTGGAAGGCCTGGCTGGTCGCCGGCGGTGTGCTGGTGACCGCGGGCCTGGGGCTGCTGGGCACCATGCGGTACGACACGCCCTACTGGCACCTGGCCATCTATATGGCGCTCATGGGCCTCGGCATCGGCATGATGATGCAGAACCTGGTGCTGGCCACCCAGAACCAGGTGGCCCCGCAGGACCTGGGCTCGGCCAGCGCCGTCGTGACCTTCTTCCGCTCCCTGGGCGGTGCGGTCGGCGTCTCGGCACTCGGCGCCGTGCTCGGCAACCGCGTCACCCACTACGTCAAGGAGGGCCTGACAGAGCTCGGCCCCAAGGGCCAGGCCCTGGGCCACGGCGGCACCGGCGGCGGCGGGATCCCCAACCTGGACAAGCTCCCCGCGCCGATCCGCACCGTCATGGAGAGCGCGTACGGCCACGGCATCGCGGATGTCTTCCTGTACGCCTCGGGGGCCGCGCTGCTGGCCTTCGTCGTCACGCTGTTCATCAAGGAGGTCCCGCTGAAGACCCGGTCCGGCTCCCAGGCAGCCTCCTCCGAGGACGCCGTCGAGACCCCGGCCGCGGCCGGGGGCACCCCGGCGGACCAGGAGCCGCCCGCCGTGGAGCAGCCGGAGCCCGCGCTCGTGGGCGCGCCGGCCGCCGGCTCGTCCGACACCGCGTCGGAGTACGCCCTGGCGGACGCGACCGTTCCGCAGCGGCTTTCCGCATTTGCCTCTGTCGCTGATGGCGGCGACGGCGGCGACGGCCACCACCCCCGGCAGGGCGTGCACGGCTTCGTACGGAACGCCGACCGCACCGCCGTCCCGCGCGCCGCGGTCACGCTGATCTCGCTGAACGGGCGGCAGCTGGGCCGTTCGGTGGCGCACGTCGACGGCTCGTTCGCGCTGGACGCGCCGGGCTCCGGCACCTACGTCCTGATCGCGGCCGCCGACGGCCACCAGCCGCAGGCGTCCACCGTCGTGGTCGGCGACGAGCCGCTCGCGTTCGACGTCGTACTGGCGGCGACCAGCGGCCTGGCGGGCACCGTGCACGGCGCCTCCGACGGGGAGCCGGTCGAGGCGGCCATGGTCGTGATCACCGATGTCCGCGGCGAGGTGCTGGCCACCGGCAAGACCGGTGAGCGGGGCGACTTCCGCTTCGAGGAGCTGGTCCCCGGGACCTTCACGGTCGCGGTCAACGCCGCCGGGTTCCGGCCCGCCGCGCTGCCCGTCGACGTCGGCGCCCAGGGTCTGACCCGGGTCGAGATCGCGCTCCAGGCCGGTGCGCGGGTGCAGGGCGTGGTGCGGGCCGGCGCCGACCGGCGGCCGCTGCCGGACGCGCGGGTCACGCTGGTGGACGCGGCCGGGAACGTGGTTGCCACCGCGACGACCGGCGAGGACGGGGCGTACGCCTTCACCGACCTGGACGCGGGCGACTACACGGTCATCGCGAGCGGCTACCCGCCCGTCGCGGGGGCGCTGACGGTCCAGGGGCAGGGGGTCGACGGACACGACGTCGAGCTCGCCCACCCCGTCGACTAGGTGGCCTGAACGTCCTGAGGACCCCCGGGGCCGGAGCGCGCAGAGCGGAGACGCGCCCCGGCCCCGGCCGGGACGGCGCCGGAGCGCCGGTCCCGGAACCCGGAACCCGGCGGCGGTGTATAGCAGGTGAAGACCTGCCAGGCAGGGGACGGCCTGACACCGCCGTCCGGGTCCGGCGTACGAAGACACCCCACAGACAGCGCACAGCACAGACGAGACAGCCCTGACGGAAACGGAAACGGGAGCGAGAGCGAGAGGCGGCATGACGACCACAGCAGCAGGAACGGGCGGAAGCGCGGGCGGGGGGCTGCGCGCCCAGATCCGTACGCGCGACGGCTGGGCGGTGCAGCACGCCGTGCTGACCGTCACGGACATGACGGGCGCTCAGGTACTGCGCGCCCAGGCCGACGACAACGGCGCGGTGCGCACGCGGGAGCCGCTGCCGCCCGGGCCGTACACGGTCATCGCCACGGCCGTGGGCTACGCCCCCGCCGCCTCGACGTCGATCGTCACGGCCTCGGGCCGCGCCGATGTCGGCACGGTGGTGCTGGCGCGGCAGGGCGGGGTGGAGCTGCCGCCGCCCGGCGCGTGGACGATCGACCCGGCGCACTCGACGGTGGGGGCCATCGCCCAGCACCTGGGCATCTCCAGCGTGCGCGGCCGGTTCACGGAGTTCAGCGGGCGGATCGAGATAGCCGAGGACATCGAGAAGTCCGGGGTCGAGGCGGTCATACAGGCCGTGAGCATCGACACGGGAAACGGGATGCGGGACGGCCATCTGCGGTCGGCCGACTTCCTCGACGTGGAGCGGTTCCCGGTCCTGACGTACCAGAGCACCGGGCTGACCCCGGCCGGCGCGGACCGCTGGACGGTGCACGGCAAGCTGTCCCTGCACGGCGTGATCCGGGAGGTGGACCTGGACCTGACGTACCTGGGGACGGGCCCCGACCCGTGGGGCGGGGTGCGGGCGGCCTTCCGCGCGACGGCGCAGCTGCACCGCGAGGACTTCGCGATGAACTACAACCAGGTGGTCGCGGCGGGCATAGCCGCCATCGGCACGACGCTGCGGGTGGAGCTGGACGTCCAGGCCGTCCAGGGCACGGAGCTGCCGGGCGTCTGAGGCGCCGCCTTCAGTCCTGGCCGCCTGCGTCGCGGAGGGCCTCGATGCCGACGATGGCGCAGTCCAGGGCGAAGGTGAAGTCCCGCTCGCGCATCTCCTGGACGGTGGAGCCGCCCCGGGCCTCCATCACGGCCCGCGATTCGTCGAACTCCGGGCGGCCCTCGATACTGGCCATCGTCTCGGCGAAGAGCTCGTCCTGGGTGATGCCCGCGGCGCGGGAGCGGGCGGCGAAGCGGCCCTCAATGGTGCTGAAGCCGTAGACGAACTGGAACACGAGGGCCAGCGCGCCCGGCACCTGCGAGGCGGGCAGGCCGCTGTCGCGCAACACGCGCTGCACCGCGGTGGAGAAGGCCATGGCGTTCGGCCCGATGTTCATGTACTCCCCCAGCAGCGGGGGGACCCAGGAGTGGGCGACCAGCAGCCTGCGGTACTCGGAGGCGATCTGGCGCAGCTGGTCGCGCCAGTCCCGCTCCTGGGGCGGCTCCAGGTGCTCATAGCCCTCGACGGGGCCCAGGCTCCCGGCGGGCAGCGACATCTCGCCCATGGCCGTGTCGAGGGCGAGTTCGAGAAGCTGGTCCTTGGTCTCGACGTACCAGTAGACCGACATCGCGGTGACCTCCAGCTCGGCCGCCAGCCGGCGCATCGAGAACCCGGCGAGCCCCTCGGCGTCCAGCAGCCGGACCGTGGCCGCGACGATCTTCACATGGTCGAGCCCGGACGGCTGCTGCTCCGCCCTGCGCTTCGGGGCCTTGCGCTCGGAGAGCCAGATGCTGGTCCGCGGACGGATGACCCGGCTGCCTGTCGCCATGGCGCGCTCTCCTTCTTCCATGCGCCAGGGCCGCGCGGCTGGGGCGCGCGGCCGATGGCGTCTTACTACCCGATGCTATGCCGCCGAGGTCTCCTGTGAAGATCGCTCGGCCCGGCGCAGCAGCAGCGCCGTCAGCGCGCCGCCCGCCAGTACGGCGACCGCTCCGACCAGCTGGCTGGTGTGCACACCGGAGGCGAAGGCGTCCGCGACGGCGGCCCGGTCCTCGTCGGTGCGCGCCGACGCGTAGGCGGCCGGGAGCGAGCCCGCCCCGACGGCGACCGCGGGCAGCAGCCCGACGAACCGGGAGTTGAGGACCGCGCCGAGGACGGCCACGCCCAGGCCGTTGCCGAACTCGGTGAGCGTGCCGTTGACGCCCGCGCCCACGCCCGCCTTCTCCGGCGGGATCGCCGACATGATCGCCGTCGCCATCGCGGGCATGGAGATCGCGATGCCCGAGCCCATGACCACCAGTCCGAGAAGCATCCCGCTGTACTCGTCGGCGCCGAGCGTCGCGATCAGGGCCAGTCCCACGGCCAGCATCCCCATGCCGCACAGGATCGTGGCCGGGGTGCCTAGCTTGGGCAGCAGCCGGGCGCCGACTCCGGTGAGGTTGAGCACCACGATCACCAGGGCGAGCGGAGCGGTGCGCAGACCCGCGCCCAGCGGGTCGTAGCCGAGCACGAACTGAAGATGCTGGGTGAGCAGGAACATCGAGCCGCCCAGGCCGAAGGCGACGAGGATGCCGCCCGCGACGGCGCCCACGAAGCGGCGGTCGCGGAAGAAGTGCATGTCCAGCATCGGGTAGGGAATGCGGCTCTCCCACAGCGCGAAGGCCGCCAGCACCACCACACCCACCAGGGCCGACAGCAGCACCCGCTGGGACGTCCAGCCGTGCTCGGGCCCGGAGATGATGGCGAAGACGACGCCGGTCATGCCGATCGTGGACAGCAGCGCGCCGAGCAGGTCGGGCCGGTCACCGGTGGGGTTCTTCGACTCCGGCACCAGCCAGACGACGGCGACGAGGCCGAGCAGCGCCACCGGGAGGTTGATCAGGAAGATCGAGCCCCACCAGAAGTGTTCGAGGAGCGCGCCGCCGATCAGCGGGCCCGCGGCGAGCCCGAGCGAGCTGACCGCCCCCCACAGGCCGATGGCCTTGGGCCGTTCGCTCGCCTCGAAGACCTGCACGACCACGGCGAGGGTCGTGGTCATCAGCAGCGCCCCGCCGATCCCCATGCCCGCGCGGGCGGCGATCAGCTGGCCCGGCCCCTGCGCCAGCGAGGCGGCCAGCGAGCCGATCCCGAAGAGGGCGAGCCCCGTGAAGAGCATCTTCTTCCGGCCGTAGCGGTCGGCGGCGTTGCCCGCGGTGAGCAGCAGGCCGGACTGGACGAGCGAATAGGCGTTGATCATCCACTGGATGTCGGCCGTGGTGGCGTCCATCTCCTCGGTGAGGGAGGGGATCGCGACGTTGAGGATGGTGTTGTCCAGCAACACGGTGAGCTGGGCGAGGCAGATGACGCCGAGGATCAGCCAGCGCTGGGGGTGCCCGCCGGCCGGTGGACCGGGCGGGCTGTCGGACGTGGGGTCGGCGGTCTGCGCCGTCATGGACTCTCCTTGCGCGCTTATACGGTGTACGGGCTCGGGCGGCGATGTACACCGTACAGCGACTCCCCTACGCCGTACAGGAGATTTCCGGCGGGCCATGCGGACGGGCCGGTGGCGGAGGGGGTTCCTCCGCCACCGGCCCGTCACCGGCCCGTGGACCTGCGCG
Organism: Streptomyces sp. NPDC097640; assembly: GCF_040302705.1. Lineage (NCBI taxonomy): Bacteria > Bacillati > Actinomycetota > Actinomycetes > Kitasatosporales > Streptomycetaceae > Streptomyces > Streptomyces sp. NPDC097640. Next base: position 56,977 of record NZ_JBEOSB010000038.1, on the reverse strand, counting down.
TTCGCCCGCGTCAGGACTTCGAGGACTTCGACGCCTTCTGGGTCAGGTCATAGAGGGTGGTGCCGTCGACCGTGACCTTCTTGAAGTTGGCCTGGACCCAGGAGCTGATCTTGGACGAGGTGCCGTTCCCGCCCCCGGGACCGCCGCCCATGCCGCCCATGCCGCTCGAGCCGATGAAGTAGTGGATCTTCCCCTGCTTCACATAGGCCTGGAACTGCGCGAGGGTCGGGGACGGGTCGCTGCCGTTGAAGCCGCCGATCGCCATCACCGGGTCCTCGGTGGCGAGCTGGTAGCCCGCGGCGTTCTGCGAGCCGATCGCCGCCGCGACCCAGGTGTACGCACTCGCGTTCTTCTCCAGCGCGGCCTTGACCTTGGAGCTGACGCTCGGGCCGTCGAGCAGACCGCCCATGCCGCCGCCGCGCCGGCCGCCTTCGCCGCCCGTGCCACCGGGGAACATGCCCTGCCGGTTGCCCTGCTGACCCTGGCTGTTCTGGCCCTGGCTGTTCTGGCCCTGGCCCTGGCCGTTGCCGTTCTGCTGCGACGAGCCGCCGCCCGGGAAGGCGCCGCCGGGGAAGCCCCCGTTCTGACCACCGGTCTGACCGCCCTGCTGACCGCCGCCGGGGAGCATGCCCTGCTGGCCGGTCTGACCGCCGGTCTGGCCACCGGTCTGGCCCTGGGTGTTGCCGTTCCGCATCCCCGGCGGACCGCCGTTGCCCCCGCCCGGGAAGCCGCCCGGACGGCCGCCGCCGGGGCCGCCCATGCCGCCCGACACCGCGGGACCGGCCGTGACGATCGAGCCGCCGTGCGCCGTGTCGACCGTGTTGAGCGTGTACGCGATGGGCCCGGCCAGCGACGCCGCGAGGCCGAGACCCGCCACGCCCAGCGCCAGCCGCCCGCCCAGGCGCGACGCGACCAGCAGCCCGGCCGCCGCCGCGAGCCCGGCGATCAGCACCGCCCAGCGCAGCCAGGGGTGCCAGTCGGCGGAGCGGTTCAGCAGCACGTACGACCAGACGGCCGTCACCGCGACCGCGACCGCGAGCACCACCGACGCCGCGGCGGTGGACCGCCGCTCCCACAGCATCGCGGCGCCCATGCCCACGATCGCCGCGATATACGGCGCGAGCGCGATGTTGTAGTACTGGTGGAAGATCCCGGACATGAAGCTGAAGGTGGCGAAGGTCATGAGCAGCGCCCCGCCCCACACCAGGAACGCCGAGCGCTGGGTGTCGGTGCGCCTGGCCCGCCAGGTCAGCCAGATCCCCGCGAGCAGCAGGATGAAGGCCGCGGGCAGCAGCCACGCGATCTGACCGCCCATGTCGGAGCTGAACAGCCGGTCGATGCCGGTCTCGCCCCACTGGCCGCCGCCGTTCCCGCCACCACCACCGCCGCCGCCGACGCTGCCGGTCTCGTTGCCGTTGATCCGGCCCAGGCCGTTGTAGCCGAAGGTCAGCTCCAGGAAGCTGTTGTCCTGCGAGCCGCCGATGTACGGGCGCGAGGACTTCGGCCACAGCTCGACGATCGCCACCCACCAGCCGCCGGCGACGACCATCGCGACCCCGGCGAGCAGCAGCTGGCGGATCCGCTTGCCGAGCTTCGCCGGCGCGCACACCGCGTACACCACGGCGAGCGGCGGCAGGATCAGCCAGGCCTGAAGCGTCTTGGTCAGAAAGCCGAACCCGAAGCAGACCCCGGCCAGCAGCAGCCACTTGGTGCGGGCGTCCTCCAGCGCGCGCAGCACGCAGTAGATCGCCGAGACCATCAGCAGGCACAGCAGCGCGTCGGGGTTGTTGAACCGGAACATCAGCGCCGCGACCGGGGTCACCGCCAGCGCCGCCGCCGCGATGAGACCGGCGGCCGCGCTGAACCGGCGCCGCACCGCCGCGTAGAGCACGCCGACCGTCGCCACGCCCATCAGCGCCTCGGGGACCAGGATCGCCCAGGAGCTGAGGCCGAACACCCGCACCGACAGGGCCATCGGCCACAGGGAGGCCGGGGGCTTGTCGACGGTGATGGAGTTCCCGGCGTCGGAGGAGCCGAAGAAGAACGCCTTCCAGCTCTCGCTGCCCGCCTGCACCGCCGCCGAGTAGAACTGGTTCGCGTAACCGGACGCGCCCAGGCTCCACAGGTAGAGCACGGTGGTGACGGCCAGCAGAACCCACAGGGCGGGCCGCGCCCAGCGCGGGTCCTCCGGCCGGCCGCGCCACGCCCGGGCCAGGCGCGAGCCCTGCGGGGCCGCCGGCCGTGCGTGGTGCGCGGCCGGGGGGGTCGGGGGCGGCGGCCCCGCTGCGCGGAGGCCCTGGTCGTAGGTCGTCATCGGGGGTTCCTCGGATCGTGGTCGGTCAGGTCGTGGTCGGTGGCGGTCCCGCCCTGCGGGCCTTCGGAGGGGAAGACCCAGGCCCGGAAGAGCAGGAAGCGCAGGACGGTCGCGGCGAGGTTGGCCGCGATCAGGACGGCCAGTTCGGTGCTGTGCGCCGGGGTGCCGGAGGCGGCGGCGTCCAGGGCGGCCAGGGAGCCGCTGGTCAGGGCGAGGCCGATGCCGAACACCACCAGCCCCTGGGCCTGGTGACGCACCGCCCGGTCCCGGCCGCGTACGCCGAAGGTGAGCCTCCGGTTGGCCGCGGTGTTGCCGAGCGCCGACAGCAGCAGGGCCAGCGCGTTGGCGATCTGCGGGCCCGTGCCCATCCGGAAGAGGGAGTAGAGCAGCAGGTAGACAAGGGTGCTGAGGGCGCCCACCACACAGAAGCCGACCAACTGCCGTGCCAGCCCGCCCGGGACCCCGCTCAGCCCGCGGTCGCGCGGGTCGTCGCCGAAGGGGCGGCGCAGCCGGTCGAGCGGCAGCGCGCCGGTGGCCAGCGCGCGCCCCACCCGCCAGACACCCTTGAGGTCGTCGGTGGCCGTCTTCACGATGTGGACCGTGCTGTTGGGGTCGTCGACCCAGTCCACCGGCACCTCGTGGATGCGCAGCCCGGCCCGCTCGGCCAGCACCAGCATCTCGGTGTCGAAGAACCACCCGGTGTCCTCGACCAGCGGCAGCAGCCGCTCGGCGACGTCCTTGCGGATCGCCTTGAAGCCGCACTGGGCGTCGGAGAAGCGGGCGGCCAGGCTGCCGCGCAGGATGAGGTTGTACGCGCGCGAGATGAACTCCCGCTTGGGGCCGCGCACCACGCGCGAGCTGCGCGCCAGCCGCGACCCGATCGCCAGGTCGGAGTGGCCGGAGATGAGCGGGGCCACCAGCGGCAGCAGCGCGTTGAGGTCGGTGGACAGGTCGACGTCCATGTACGCCAGCACCGGCGCCTGCGACATCGACCAGACCGTGCGCAGCGCGCGCCCGCGGCCCTTCTGCTCCAGCCGGACCGCCGTGACCTCGTCGATGGCGTCGTCGAGGTAGGCGGAGATCTCGGGGGTGCGGTCCGTGCTCGCGTTGTCCGCGATGGTGATGCGGAAGGCGTACGGGAAGGTGCGGGCCAGGTGGTCGTGCAGCCGCCGCACGCACCGCTCGAGGTCGGCCTCCTCGTTGTACACGGGGACCACGACGTCGAGCACCGGCTGGCTCCGGCCGACCGTCACGTGCTCGCGAGCGGGCAAGGTCTCCAGGGGTGTCTCGGGCGGTGCCTCGAGAGGTGTGTCAGTTCGCATGTGACCGACATTCGCGAGCGGCGCTGTCATGGCTGTGTGGTCAGCCTGTGCCCTGCCTGTGAGTGCGTTACGGGGTGGTGAACAGGAAGGTGGGCAGGGACGTCCGCGGGGACGTCGCCGGCGAGGTGGACGGGCAGGTGGACGCCGAAGACGGTGCGGCCCGGCACGCTGTCCACCGTCACCCGGCCGCTGTGCGCCGTGACCACGGCGTGCACGATGGCGAGGCCCAGCCCCGTGCTCCCGGCGGCGCGCGAGCGCGAGGCGTCGCCGCGGGCGAAGCGCTCGAAGACATGCGGCAGGAGGTGGGGCGGGATGCCCGGCCCGTCGTCCTCGACCTCCAGGGACACCCAGGGCGTGGAATACGGGGACGGAGAGGGAGCAGGGTGCGGCGCCCCGTACGGGCCGCGCCACAGCACGCGCGCGGTGACCGTCGTCCCGGGAGGGGTGTGCGTACGGGCGTTGGCGAGCAGGTTGACCAGGACCTGGCGCAGCCTGGCGTCGTCCCCGTGGACGACCGCGGGGTCGTCGGGCAGCTCCAGCCGCCACTTGTGGTCCGGCCCGGCCGCCCGGGAGTCGCTGACCGCGTCGACCACCACGGGCGACAGGTCCAGCTCCGCGCGTTCGACGGGGCGGCCCGCGTCCAGGCGCGCCAGCAGCAGCAGGTCCTCGACCAGGCCGGTCATCCGCGCCGCCTCGGACTCGACGCGGCCGAGGGCGTGGCGGGTGTCGGGCCCGATCTCCTCGCGGCCGCGTCTGGTCAGCTCGGCGTAGCCGCGGATCGAGGCGAGCGGCGTGCGCAGCTCATGGCTGGCGTCGGCGACGAACTGGCGTACCCGCGTCTCGCTCTCCTGGCGGGCCGCGAGCGCCGACTCCACATGCCCGAGCATGCGGTTCAGGGCCGCGCCGACCTGGCCGACCTCGGTGCGCGGGTCGGCCTCGGACTGCGGGACCCGCTCGCGCAGGGCGACCTCGCCGCTGTGCAGCCGGAGCTCGGAGACGCGGGTGGCGGTGGCCGCCACCCGGCGCAGCGGGCGCAGCGAGATGCCGACCATGGCCGCGCCGGCGATCCCGGCGGCGACCAGCCCGGCGGCGGTGACGGAGACCTCGGCGAGGATGAGGGTGTCGATGGTGTTCTGCGCGTCGGACGTCGAGATGCCGACGAGGAAGTGGCCGTGAGCCCCGGTGACGTACTTGACGCGGTACTCGCCGTTGCCGGGGATGTCGACGGTGTGTTCGGCCCCGTCCCGCGGGACCTCGCTCAGCGCCCTTCGCTGAGCACTGGTCAGGTAGTTGCCGGAGATATTGGGCTCACCCGTGCTCGACTCCTGCTGGGAGCTGATCGCGCCGTCGCCGAGCTCACCGTCCTCAACCTCGGCAGCGACAGTCCCCATCGGCTGGCCGGGCCCGGCCACGGTGTCGCGGATGTTCTGCGTACGCCGGTCGTCCCCGAGCCGCGGGTCCTTGCCGAGGTCGAAGGGCGGGCCGGCGACCCGCATGCTGACGCCGGTGAGCTGCTTGTCCACCTGGTCGTACAGATAGGTGTGGAGGGCGATCGTGGTGACCGTGCCGATCACGGCGCAGACGACGGCGATCAGCCCGACGGCGGAGAAGACCAGCCGGGTGCGCAGCGACCACGGCCTGCGCCGGCGGCGCGCGGAGCGCCTGCCGCGCGCCGGGGGCACGGGCGGCGGGGACGCGGGCGGCGGGGATACCGGAAACGGCTGAGGCACAGGAGACGGCTGAGGCGCGGAGGGCACACCGGCGGCAGGGGAGAACGCCATCGATCCGGCTCGCCTACTCGCCCGGCTTGATCAGATACCCCGCGCCGCGCCGGGTGTGGATCATGGGGCTGCGGCCCGCGTCGATCTTCCGGCGCAGATACGAGATGTACAGCTCGACGACGTTGGCCTGGCCGCCGAAGTCATAGCTCCACACCCGGTCGAGGATCTGGGCCTTGCTGAGCACGCGGCGCGGATTGCGCATCAGATAGCGCAGCAGCTCGAACTCGGTCGCGGTCAGGTGGATCTCCTGACCGGCCCGGGAGACCTCGTGGCTGTCCTCGTCCAGGACCAGGTCGCCGACGGTCAGCAGCGACTCGCTGCGCGCCGCCGCGGCCCCCGACCTGCGCAGCAGGCCACGCAGCCGGGCGACGACCTCCTCCAGGCTGAACGGCTTGGTGACATAGTCGTCGCCGCCCGCGGTCAGCCCGGCGATCCGGTCCTCGACCGCGTCCTTCGCGGTCAGGAAGAGCACCGGCACCTCGGGAAGCTCGTTGCGCACCCGCCCCAGCAGCGTGAGCCCGTCCATGTCGGGCAGCATGATGTCCAGGATGACGGCGTCCGGGCGCAGTTCGCGGGTGATGCGCTGTGCCTCCGCGCCGTTGCCGGCCGTCCGCACCTCCCAGCCCTCGTAGCGCAGGGCCATCGAGAGCAGGTCGGCGAGGGCCGACTCATCGTCCACAACCAGCACCCGGACGGGGCTCCCGTCGGGTCGCAGCAGCTCGGAACGCCCATGGGGCGAGGTCGCCTTCATGGTTCTCACCTTCGGGCGGCCGTCTGAGAGTCCCCTTTCCACTGTCTGTGAATAGCCTGAGAATCCTGTGCCGCCCCCGTCAGCGCCCGCCGCCAGGCCCTCTCAGGTGAGAAACCCGTGTCGAATCGGTACCCGACCGCGCGGCGAGGAACAACCGGATGCCACCTCCGGTTGAATGACCGCATGGCCTCTCACCACGAGCCGGGCACCGCCCCCGGCACCACCCCTGACCCGACCCCCGGCAGGACGCTCGCCACCGCACTCGGCAGGACCGGCATCTGGACCGCGGCCCTCCGCGTGACGGACCCCGCGACGGATCCCTCGGCGGACCCCGCGCAGCACGACGCGGTCAGGGACGCCGCGGCCGAGCTGGAGGCGCTGGGGTACGGAGCGCTGTGGCTCGGCGGCAGCCCGTCGCCCGACCAGGCCGCCTTCCTTCTGGAGGCGACCTCCCGGATCACGGTCGCGACCGGCATCCTCAGCATCTGGGACCACGAGGCCGCCTATGTGGCCGAGCGCCACGCCGCCCTCGACGCGGCCCACGGCGGCCGCTTTCTGCTCGGCCTCGGGGTGAGCCACGGCCACATGGTCAAGCAGTACTCCCGCCCGTACACGGCGATGCGCGAGTACCTCGACGCCCTCGACGCCGCGCCGACCCCCGTCCCCGACTCCCGCCGGGTGCTGGCGGCCCTCGGTCCGAAGATGCTGGAGCTGTCCCGCGTCCGCGCCGCGGGCGCCCACCCCTACCTCGTCACACCCGAGTTCACCGCCGAGGCCCGCGAAATCCTCGGCGCCGACCCGCTCCTCGCCCCGGACCTCAAGGTCGTCCTCGAACCGGACCTCGACCGCGCCCGCGCCATCGCCCGCGGCTATCTCGCCCACTACCTCCCGATGCCCAACTACACCAACAACCTCCTCCGGTTGGGTTTCATCGAGGACGACTTCCGCGACGGTGGCAGCGACCGCCTCGTCTCATCTGTTTTTGCCCTTGGTGATGTTGACGCGATCCGCCGCCGCGCCGACGAGTTCCTGACGGCCGGCGCGGACCACCTGGCCGTCCAGGTCGTGACCGCCGACCCCTTCGGCACCCTCCCGCTGGCCGAGTGGCGCGCCCTGGCCGAGGCCCTGCCGCTCGGCCACGGCGGCTGAGCCCGGCCGGCCCCCGCCGTTGGCTCCTGGCCGGAGCGGGCCCACCCCCGTCGGGCCCGCTCCGGCCGCCGCCGGCTCAGCCGGAGGCCCGTCCCCGGGCGTGGGAGACCCCCGGGGACGAGGACCGCCACAGAGGCGGCGACGACCACTGCCAAGCAGCATGGCAGCCCCCACTGACAATCGTCCTGACCTGCATCTTCGCCAGGCCCCGGGCGCGCGGGCGGCGCGTCACGGCCCCGTCTCGGGCTCGCTGCGGATTGGTACCGGGATCCCAGAGGTCTTTTGTCACGACCACGATGATCTGCCATACAAGATCACTACGTTCTTGACGACGAACCGACGGCCGGCGAACGACCACCACAGAGGGACCGCCCACGTGCCCAACCGCTCCGCCCGCACCCGCGCCACCGCCCTCACCTGCTGCGCGGCCGGCCTCGCCCTGCTCGCCCTCGCCTGCGAGGACGACACCGCCTCCGGGCGGCCGGGCCGGGGACCGGGAACCGCGGGCTCGACGGACGACGGGGCGCCGGGCGGCGGCGGACACCGGACCCTCGCCCTGGGCAAGGCCACCACGGTCACCTACAAGCGCGGCTCGGACAACGTCCGGGGCGCCCTGAGGGTCACGGCGGAGAGCGTGGTGAAGGGCATCCCGGCGGACCTGCCCAGGGGCTCGCTCCAGGCCTCGGACCGCGGGCTGCGGCCGTACTACGTCACCATGACCTTCAGGAACATCGGCGAGGACTCCATCCACTACCCCTTCCTGAACACCCCCACCAGCCTGGAGGACGGCGGCGGCGCGTCCCAGGAGGTCCTGATCACCGCGGATGACGGCGTGAAGCGGTGCCCCGGCAAGGACCCGGACGACTTCGCGGCGGGCGACACCGCCACCCTGTGCAAGGTCTTTCTGCTGTCCAAGGGCGTCACCCCGGCCACTGTGACCTATGCCACGGGCGGTGACACCGAGGAGCCGGTGTCCTGGAAGGTCCCGGGCTGAACGGCCGAGGGGCCCGGCGCTGATGCGCCGGGCCCCTCGTATGAGTAGCGGGGACAGGATTTGAACCTGCGACCTCTGGGTTATGAGCCCAGCGAGCTACCGAGCTGCTCCACCCCGCGTCGGTGTTTGTAACTGTACGTCATTCCGGGCCGCCAGGGAAATCCGTTTCGGCTCCCGGTTACTTTGCAACGACCCGGTCTCAGCCTCGCTTCGAGTGGATCTTCGCCTCTGGCCTGGCGCTTTGTCGCGGCCATGATGTGTGCACCGCACACTGACGGGCCCGCCGAACCCGGCCCGAACACCGTGAACACAACTCACGCGAGCCCAGCTCGCACCGACACGACTCGCACCATCTCAACTCAACGGGGACCCATTCATGCGCATCCGATCCACGCATAACCGCACCGCCGCCGCAGTCCTGTGTGCCGCCGGCTTCGCCCTGCTGGCCACCGGCTGCAACGACAACCTCGCCCAGGACGGCGGCGACGACACGCCCACCAAGACTCCCAAGCCCTCCGCCACCGCCAGCAAGGCGCTCGACTCCGACGCGGGCAAGACCCTCGCCCTCGGCGAGACCACCCCGATCACCTACAAGCGCTCGGACAAGACGGGCGTCCTGAACATCGCGGCGAAGAGCGTGGTGAAGGGCTCGCAGTCGGACCTGGACAAGGTGGCGCTCAACGCCGACGAGCGGAAGCTCCAGCCGTACTACGTGACGGTCAGCTTCAAGAACATCGGCAAGGACGCGATCGAGTACCCCTTCCTGAACACCCCCACCCACCTGCGCGACAGCCGCGGCGAGGAGGGGAAGTCCCTCCTCACCCTGGGCGGCGACGTCGCCAAGTGCCCCGGCGAGGACCCGGACGACTTCAAGGCGGGCGACACCGCCACGCTCTGCAAGGTCTTCCTGCTCCCCTCGGACGAGACGCCGTCGGTCGTCTCGTACACGGGTGACTTCGACAAGGAGCCGGTGTTCTGGAAGGCGAAGGACGACTGACACAGGCGAAGGAGGGCCGACGAGCGCAGGGAGACCGCCGCTCTCCCCTCCACCGCCCCGCGGGAGGCCGGCTCCGTACCCCGGAACCGGCCTCCCGCCGCGTCACGGCACCAGCAGCACCCGGCCGAGCTGAGCCCGCGCGTCGAACAGCCGGTGGACCTCGGCCGCCTCGGTGAGCGGGAAGCGCCCGTGTACGACGGTGCGCAGCCGCCCCGACGCGAAGTGACCGGCGACCTCCACCATGTCCTCGCGGGCCAGCTCGGGGCGGGCCGCCCGCCAGGCCAGCAGGGAGAACCCGGCCACCTGCTTCATCGCGATCAGCTCCATGACCCCGACCTCCCCCAACTCCCCGCTCGCCGCCCCGTACTCGACGGCCCGGCCCAACGGGGCCAGCAGCTCGACGGTCTGCCGCAGCACCCGCCCGCCGACCGACCCGACGGCCACGTCCACGCCGCCCGGCACGGCCTTCCGCACCTGCTCCGGCCAGTCGTCGTCGGTGTAGTCGACGACGACATCGGCGCCCAGCTCCCGCGCGAAGTCGAACTTGGCGGGCGAGCCCACGGTGGCGACGACCGTGCCGGCCCCCAGCACCCGCGCGAGCTGTACGGCGAGATGGCCGATGCCTCCCGCGGCCGAGTGCACCAGCACGCTCTCGCCCTCCGTGAGCCGCCCCAGGCGCAGCACCCGCAAGGCCACCGGCGCGCCCATCGGCAGCATGGTGGCCGCCCCCACGTCGAGCCCCTCGGGCACGGGAGCCAGCCAGGCCGCGTCGGCGACGACCTGATCCGCGAACGCGTCGTTGACGAGCGTCGCCACCCGTTCCCCCACCCGTCCCTCGTCGACCCCGGGCCCCACGGCCTCGATCCTGCCCACCACATCCCCGGTGACCGTGCCGGGCAGCGGCCACTGGAAGATCCCCTGCGCCCCGCTCCGGAACTTGGTGTCGACGAAGTTGGCGCCGATCGCCTCGACCCGGATGAGCACCTGCCCCTCGCCCGGAACGGGGGTGTCCACCTCCTCGATCCGCAGGACCTCGGGACCGCCGTACTCGTAGTAACGCACCTGCCGCATGCCGCTACCCCTCCCCAATAACTGGACCATCGGTCAACTTATCCGGATGGTCCGAGACCGTACTGGACCGCCGGTCCAGTTGTCCATGCGTGACACCATGCGGGCAGGCCAGAAGGAGCATGCGAGGGGAGTGGAATTCATGACCGGGGGCCGCCGCGAACGCGCCGACGCCGTACGGAACCGGCGCGCGATCCTGTGCGCGACCGAAGAACTGCTGGCCAGGTACCGGCCCGAGCAGATCTCCATGGAACAGGTCGCCGCCGCGGCGGGCGTCGGCAAGGGCACCGTCTTCCACCGGTTCGGCAACCGCATGGGCCTCATGCGCGCGCTCATGGAGGAACGGGCCCTCACCCTGAGCGAGTCCGTCGCCGGCGGCCCACCGCCGCTGGGCCCGGGCGCACCCCCGCGCGAGCGCCTGCTGGCCTTCCTCGCCGCCATGGTCGACGTCGTCACCCGCAACAAGGGCCTCATCGCCGCGCTCGACCACGCCATGGCCACCGCCCCCAAGCCCGCCGCCGAGGACTCCCCGGCCACCGCCCAGGACGCGCACCCGGTCTACACCGCCTGGCACCGCCACATCAGCACCCTCATCACCGAGGAACGCCCCGACCTGGACGCCGAGTTGCTGACCCACATCCTCCTGAGCGCCCTGCACAGCGACCCGATCCTGGCCCTGCTGCGCCAGGGCGACGGCCAGCGCCTCACCGCCTGCCTCCACACCCTGGCCACCGCCGCACTCGACGCCCCGCCACGGCCATAACCCGCGTGCCGCCCCGGCCGAGCTGATGAACAATCGCCGGCATGACCACTCAAGTACCGCCCGTCCAGGCCCTGATCGTCGTGGATGTCCAAGCGGCCTTCGTCTCAGGCCCGGACGCGGTGCCCGACGCGCCACGGATGCTGGAGGGCATCGAGGGCCTGCTGGCCAGGGCGCGTACGGAAGGCGCGCTCGTCGTCCACCTCCAGAACGACGGCCCCGCGGGCGCGGCCGACGAACCGAAGACGCCGGGCTGGGAGCTGCATCTGCCCATCCACAAGGGCCGGCGGGAAGTCGTGATCCGCAAGACGGAGGACGACGGCTTCCACGGGACGCCCCTGGGCGCGCTGCTGACCGAGGCCGGGATATCGGACCTGGCCGTGTGCGGGGTGATGTCCGAGATGTGCGTCAGCGCGACCGCGCGTACGGCGCTGGCCCTCGGATACCGCGTGGTCCTGCCCCACGACGCCCACGGGACCTACGACATCCCGGCGGCGCCCGACATCAGCGACGCCGTTCCGGCCGCGATGGTGTCACGGGTCGCCGAATGGGCCTTGGGATCCGACGCCGAAATCGTCCCGCGCGCCGCCGACGTCACGTTCCGAACCGAGCGCCGGGGTCAGTGACCGCGCCTCAGACGACCGGCCCAGCGCGCAAGGCCCCGTCGCGGCCGGCGGGCCGACCGAGACGGCCGCTCCGGCCCTTCCCCCGCCCCCAGCCGACCGACCCCGGCACGGCTCCGCCGCCAGTCGTCATCCGGCGACAGGATCGGCGCCTTGCGCTCCGCTTGCGCCCTGATCTCGTAGTGGGCCTCGTGAGACGTCACCCGGAACGCCTCCTCATAGGAGGCCAGGGCGGCACTCATGGCGCCGCCGGCGAGCCCCCGGCGACGGATGCGCGATGCCAGCCACACAAAGCCGCCCAGAACCGCGGCCAGGACACCGAAAACGATCGCGAGCGGCAGCAGCGCATCCATGAACCGACCCTACGCCGCATCGAACCCGCGTCCCCGCTCCTCCCGGTAAATCAGCAGATACCGCCAGAACAGCAGGCGGCGCAGCGTCGCGCCGGGCAGCAGCCGGGCGGCCTCGGCGCGGGTCTCGGCGTACGTCAGCGGGGGCGGCCAGACGATCGGGACCCGCACGGACGGGGCGGCGTGGCGCCCGCGCAGCAGCCGCTCCGCCTTGAGCAGCGAGGACGCCGGGGCGGCCCATGCGAAGTCGGCCGCCGTCTTGATCGGATAGAGCCCCAGCACCGCCAGAACGCCGCCCGGGGCGAGGGCCCTTCGCAGCGTCAGCACCGTGTCGAACGGCATGTGGTGGAGGCTGGCGATGCACGAGATGACGTCGTAGTGGGCGTCCGGTAATTGCCACTCACGCACATCGGCCCGCCGGTACCGAGGCCCGCCCCCGGCCGCCCGCGCCGCCTCGATGACGCCCGCGTCGGCGTCCACCCCCTCGACGTCCAGCCCACGCCCCGCGAGCAGCCGCGCGAACCGCCCCGCACCGCACCCGACGTCCAGCGCCGTCAGCGCCCCGTCCGGCACCTGCTTCAGCAGCAGCCGGTGGTAGTGATCGTTGTAGTTCAAGCCCATGCGAGCGGACCTACCCGGGCCCGGCGGCCCGCAAAGGGTTCGCTCGCCCGTATCCCGTATCCCGTATCCCGTATCCCGTATCCCGTATCCCGTATCCCGTATGACAGTGTGCCGATCGTGACGGACAGCACCACCCCGACGATCACCTCGCTCGCCGACCGCCCTTCGTTGATCTCCCGTGTCTACGAGATCAACGAGACCTGGCCTCCCTTCACCTCTCATGACCTGGTCGCAAGTACCCTGCTGAGCCGAGTCGTCGAGGAGTTCCCGGAGTACTGCGCGGTGGCCACCGACGGCGACCGCGTGATCGCGCGGGCCCTGGCCGTACCGTTCAATGCCGAGGCGGACGGCCGTACGGAAACACCCGACCAGGGTTGGGACCGCGACCGCGACCGGCGGCACGGACTTCCGCCGACCGTGGCCAGCGCGCTGGAGATCACGGTGGACACCGAATACCTCGGCCGCGGCCTGTCCTACCGCATGCTGCGGGCGCTCCGCGACGCCGCGGAGGGCCAGGGCCACAGCGTGCTGCTGGCCCCGGTCCGTCCGACCGCCAAGCATCTGCAACCCCGCGTCCCCATGTCCGACTAGCTCCGGCAGCGACACGAGGACGGACTGCCCGAAGACCCCTGGCTACGGGTCCACGTCAAGGCAGGCGCCCAATGTCTGGGTCCGGCATGCCCTCAGGACGGCGGGCTGAACGCGGCGGGTCTCCGGAGCCCTCCACGATGACGCCGCTCGCGCGGAACGACCCGACCGGAACGACGTGATCATCTGCGGGGATCCGGTCCGCTCGGGGAGCCGACGGGTCCCCGGGGACGATGGTCCCCAGCAAACGCCCCAGCCCCAGCCCCGGCCGGCCCGCCGGCCGCGGACGGCTGGGCGGCGGTGGGTCCGGCGTTCGGCGGCGGTCCTCGAGCAGCAAGCCGAGAAGCGGGCCATTGAGCGTGTCATCGTCGAGAACGACCCCCGTGTGGTCGGCGACCACCCGCATCACGATCTCGAGCCGGGTGTATTCCGACCCCGCTGCCTCAATCCCCGCCTGCGCCGCGTCCCACCAAGGGTGCGGCGCAACGGGCCGCGTATAGGAATAGCCGGGCTCGAACCACTCGGTGCGCCGCCCATCGCGCCAATGCTCGAAGATGTTCATGCCGTCTCCGCCCTTCAGAATGGAAAAGGTCTCCCTTCCTTCGGACAGCGCGGACAACGGACCGGGCATCCTTCCCATGAGGCCGTATTCCTCCGTCGAGAACGACCATTCGCCCAGCGCCCCGACGCGTATCACCGACCCTCTCGGCTCCTGGTCGTAGGTGCCGAACATGAGCGCCGCGGCCTGCTGCCCATCGAGGAGCCGCGCGTCCCGGATATCGGCCCCGAATCGGGTGAGAACCTCCTCCGGCGCAATCCCCCGCGTGAATGTCACGCACCACATCAAGCCACCGCGAACCCAGCCCCAAGGATCGGTCACCGAGTCGTTCACCTGAGCCTCCTCCGGGGAATGATTTCTCCATACTGCGCACGGATTTCGGTGAAACGGGGGCCTGTTAGGTGAGCGGTACGTCACGGACGCATCCGAACGGCACGGAAGCGGGGCGCGCGGCACCGGAGCCGCAGCACCCCAAGGTGAAGCAGATCGCTCTCAAGCCGCCCTCCCCGCTCCCACTGCCCGAGCGCGACCGCGAGCGTTTCGACGACGAGCAACCCGACCCGCTCGCCTCGCTGCTGGCCAAGGTCGACAACGGCGAGGAGATTCCGACTCCGGGCAGCGCGGCGGACGACGAAGACCGCGACATCCATGAGGAGGAGTGGCGGGCACACGATCGCCACGGCCCCTATGCCCAAGGGCGTCGCCGCAAGAATTGACTTCCGACCGGGTGACACCGCGCGCGAACGGGTGATTCTGGTGGTTTTCCCATTGCCAAGTGGAAGGAAATAGGTGGCATTCATGCGCGAACAAGACGTATGAGCACCAGGAGGAAACATGCGGATACGCGCGAACGCGCTCGTGCGCGGCGGCGCGGTGTTGGTCACCGCAGCCGCGACCGTCGCCATGCTGGCCACTCCGGCCGAAACCGTCGGTGCCGAAGCCCGCGGCGGGGGAACAGGCGGCGGGAAGGAGGCCGAGACCAAGCAGATCGCGTCCTCCGTCCTGGACGCGGACGAGAACGTCAAGTTCACCCTGACCGCGATCCGATCCACCGCCGACCCGCTGAGAGCCACCGTCCGCTTGAAGGCCTTCACCAAACAGCACGGCCGGCTCGTGCTGTCGGACGAGGTACGGGTCGGCGCGGTCGACGGCTGGTTCTGGTTCCCGGTCACCGGACCGGCCGCGATCTGCCAGTTCTCGACGGCAAGCACCAACCCCGCGCCCATTATTACGAGCCTGCTCATCACCCCGGCGATCGGCTGCTCGCTGCCCGAGCACTTCGAGCTACAGGACGGGAAGTTCGGGGCCAAAGGCCACAACGCGCGGTCCCCGCACGGCGGAGTGAACACCGGCGGTGGCGGCACAGCCCGACGCATCGCCGTAGCGTCCGCCCGGTGAGCAAGCACCCGCCAGGGCGGACCCGAGGGCCCGACGGCCCACTTCGGACGCGTTAGCGGCACGTTAGCCGTACGGCGCTAGAGCGTCAGCGATGGCCGACAACCTTGTTCTCACGCACCTGAAGCGCCACGTCGAGAAAACGGGGAAGATCATGTCGCACCGCACCGCAGTCCGCCACGCCCGCAACGCCGCCGCCGTGGTGATCGCCATCGCCGCGTTCGGGCTCACC
The DNA here is from genome assembly GCF_040302705.1 of Streptomyces sp. NPDC097640. Taxonomy (NCBI): domain Bacteria; kingdom Bacillati; phylum Actinomycetota; class Actinomycetes; order Kitasatosporales; family Streptomycetaceae; genus Streptomyces; species Streptomyces sp. NPDC097640. Next base: position 41,473 of record NZ_JBEOSB010000038.1, on the reverse strand, counting down.
GCCTGTCAGGGCAGCGACACCGAAGCCTCGCCCTCGTCATCCACCTCCGCGAGCGCGAAGCCCTCGGGCACCCCCAAGAAGCCCGGAATCAAGTGCACCGATCTGGTCAACTACGGCGAAGACTCCAGGTCCAACGCCGAAATCAACTCCATCGGCGAGGACACCGGCTACTGCCCGGAGCCGAACAAGGACATGGCACCGTCGGGCACCCCCAAGAAGCCCGGAATCAAGTGCACCGATCTGGTCAACTACGGCGAAGACTCCAGGTCCAACGCCGAAATCAACTCCATCGGCGAG
>NZ_JBEOSB010000038.1:0-41078 GCF_040302705.1 Streptomyces sp. NPDC097640 | reverse complement strand
AGGACACCGGCTACTGCCCACCGGTCCAGCAATAGCGAGTCCCTGCGGTGACGCCGAACCTTCCCCGGCAGGATTCGAACCTGCCCCTCTTGATCCGTAGGTTCGGGCAAGGGCCCGATGCTCTTGCGGCGAGGTGGCTGAGTACCTCCGCGGAGCGGCTGAGTACGCGGACGGATCCGGACCGGGCGGCGGCCGGTCCAGCATGGTGGCCATGCATCAGCAAGGGGGGAACGACCGGATGGGCCGGCAGCTCGATGCCGAGCGCGACGCGGCGATGGCCGCAGCCCGCAGGGGTCGGCCGGACACGGCCGGTATGGCGCTGAGGGTGCTCGGCGCCATCCTGCTGTGGCTGATGGCAGGGGCGCTGTTTTGGACGGGGATGCTGCTCCCCTGGGGCACGGCCAACTGCGACTACGAGCAGCACGCTGTCTGCGACAACTTCACCCTGAACCTCGCCATGGCCATCTCCACTGTCACCGCCCCCTCGGCCGTGCTCGTAGGGACCTGGGGCGCCTTCTCTCGCCGCCCCGGTGTCGCCCCGGTCGCGTGGACCTCCGCAGTCACCGTCGTCATCGTGGCCTGGCTGGTCATTGTGGGCATTGCGAAAAACTAAGGACGGCGTACCCGCCTGATCCAACCTGTGTGGCCGTTGATGCCAGCCCCTCCCGATGATCGGAAGGGACCTCTGAGCTGGGGCGCGCTCAGCCCTGCCCGCGATCGTTACGTGCGCCAGGGTGCAGGGGGCACGCCGCGCTGGCTAGCCTTCAGGGTCATGCCTGACGAGCCGTTTCTCGATGCGACCAGAGCCTCTTACGACGTCATGGCCGCGGAGTACGCCGACATGGCGAGCCCTGACCTGGACGCCAAACCTCTCGACCGGGCGTTGCTCGGCGCCTTCACGGAGTTGGTACAGGCAGGCGGAAACGGTCCGGTTGCCGATGTAGGTTGTGGACCCGGCCAGGCAACAGTGGTGCTACACCGACTGGGCATGGACGCGTTCGGCATCGACCTTTCGCCCGGGATGATCGACCTGGCCCGCCGCACCTACCCGGATCTGCGGTTCGAGGTGGGATCGATGCTGGCCCTGGGTCTACCGGATGCCTCCATGGGCGGTTTGCTCGCCTACTACTCGATCATCCACGTCCCATGGGAGCGACGGTCGGAAGTGTTCTCCGAGTTTCACCGGGTGCTCGCACCGGGTGGGCAGGTGATGCTTGTCTTCCAGGTCGGTGATGATCGGGGTCATCGCTCCGAGGCATTCGGCAAATCCATCTGCCTCGACTGGTACCGGCAGCAACCGGACGAGATCGCCGACCTGCTGCGACACGCTGGATTCGAGGTCTGGGCCACAATCACGCGGCAGCCCGACGCTGCCGAGAAGACACCGCAAGGCTACGTCTTGGCACGCAAGCCCGTATCCGAGCCATGAGCCTCACGACGCGTGGATCCGCCGGCCATCGGCGTGGCTCCTACGCTGTCCCTGGGACGCGCGGTCAGCCGGAGCCCCAACGTCTTCGCCATGGAGTTTGACGAAGCAAGAGGGCTTGTGGACCCACGTCGCGGGACCTCCCAGCGGCGGTCGGCGCTCGGAACGGTGCCCGGCCCGGTCAGTGGTGGAAGCCGGTGCGGGCCTCGGCCGGCAGCGGCTGGGCCAATCGGTCGAGGTAGTGCACGCTCTCCTCGATATCCTTGAGCAGGGCACGGGCAAGGTCCATGCTCAGCCCGTTCCGCACCACGATCCGCTGCACGGTCATGTCGGCCAGGTTGTCAGGCATGGGATAGGCGGGCACCAGCCAGCCCTCCTGGCGCAGCCGGTCCGACAGGTCGTACAGCGTCCAGTTCTTGGTGTACCCCGAGGCGTGCCGCCAGGCGAACACCGGGATGTCGGACGCGTCGTTCCACAGCTCGAACGCGTCCATCGCGCCGATGCGCTCGGCCAGGAACTTGGCCACGTCCTGTGAGGCCTGCTGCACCCCCCGGTAGCCTTCGCGGCCGAGCCGGAGAAACTGGAAGTACTGCAAGAGGACCTGGGCGCCGGGGCGGGAGAAGTTCAGGGCGAAGGTCGGCATGTCGCCGCCCAGGTAGCTGACCTTGAAAACCAGGCTGTCGGGCAGCAGGTCCCGGCTCCGCCACACCACCCAGCCGATGCCGGGGTAGACCAGTCCGTACTTGTGGCCGGACGTGTTGATGGAGGCGACCCTCGGCACCCGGAAATCCCAGGCCAGCTCGGGCTGGAGGAACGGGGCGACCATCGCCCCTGAGGCGCCGTCGACGTGGATGGGGATGTCCAGCCCGGTTTCCTGCTGGATCTCGTCGAGTGCGGCGCTGAGCTGCGCGACGGGCTCGTACATGCCGGTGTAGGTGACCCCGAGAATGGAGACCACGCCGATGGTGTTCTCGTCGACGTACGCCCGAAGATTGAACCCGTCGAGGGTCTTGTGCTGCTCACTGATGGGTACGAAGCGCGGTTCGACGTCCCAGTAGTTGCAGAACTTCTCCCACACCACCTGCACCGCCGAGCTCATCACAAGGTTCGGACGGTCGGCGGACTTGCCCTGGGCGCGACGCGCTTCCTGCCAGCGCCGCTTGAGCGCGAGGCCACCGAGCATGCACGCCTCGGAGGAGCCGACGGTGGAGCACCCGATGCTCGCGGCGGGGTCCGGCGCGTGCCACAGATCCGCGAGGATCTTCCAGCAGCGCTCCTCGATGGTTGCGGTACTCGGGTACTCGTCCTTGTCGATCATGTTCTTGTCGAAGGTCTCGGCATACAGACGCCTGGCCTCGTCGTCCATCCAGGTGCCGACGAAGGTCGCAAGGTTCAATCGCGCGTTGCCGTCGAGCATCGCCTCGTCGTGAACAAGCTGGTACGCGGTCTCCGGCAGCATCGGCTGCTCGCCGAGCTGGAGCCGCGACCGGCGGTGAGCCTCGCCAGGGCGCGCGAACAGCGGGTTGACCACCAGGTCCTCGACGGAACCGTCCACGGAGTGCCGATCCGACATGCTCTCCACCTCGATTTGCCTAGCGCGACAACCGGCCCAGCCGGGCGTCTTTTACCCCTTTGCGTCTTCGGGCCCTGCGGCGAGCGTCCTCACAGTAGATTAAGGACATACGACACGCTTTCGCCTCTCGGGAGTGAGACCGGCGAATGCCTCGTGACCAGGCCCGCGCAGGTGGGAGAGGGTTTCCGGGGTGCCGGCCCGAGATCGCCCGCGTCGGTTTCCCGCAGGTCATTTCGTCGGCCCTTCCAGGTGCGGCGGACGGAAATTGATCACAAGGATGTGGCCGCTGACGACCAGGATCCACAGGGGGAACGCGAGCACGATCCATGTGGTGATGCCGACGACGAAGATCAGCCCCAGGAACACGAGGTATCCGAGCCAGACGAGCCAGCGCGGGAAGATGCCGAGGTGCTGCCCGATCATCGTCGTGGACATGGCGAAGACGGCAGCCAGGCGCGTGGCGTAGCTGGAGATCAGACCGAGGATGGTCTGACGGTCGTGCTCCCACAGGGGGAACAGTGCGCTGGCATGAGGGTTGTCGGCCACCGTGATGACGCCGTACGCAGTCCCGGCGAGGAGGAAGAGCACAGCGGCGAACAGGAACCCGCCGCCCAGGAAGATCGTGCTGAAGAACTTGTCCTCACTGGGTCCGATGTAGGCACGCACCGCACCTATGAACCAGAGGAAGAAGATCCCACCGAACGGCAGCAGACGCACGGCTGCCCGCAACTCGTCCCGTTTGGACGAGTCGGCGAACCAGACGGCCGGATCAGTGGACTCGGTCGGAACCGCCTCGCGGAACAGCAGGATGACGGTGGCCAGCAGCAGGGCTGAGATCACGCCCACCACCCCGGCGGCGCGCGGAGTGCTCAGCGCGGCACCTGGCGGCCTGTCAGCTTGCATGAGCTCTATGCTCGGGCGCGGCCGGGCACCCGGGCCCTCCGCCACGCGGTGACGGTCCACGATCACCCCGATGACCTCCGGTCCGGCCCGGGAATCAGGACGCCAAGCCGAGCGCCACGCTCGGTTACCGCTTCGCCTGGATGCGGAGGCTGGAGCTGACCAGCAGTCGTACGCCGATGACGGCTGCGGCTGCTGCGAGGGACTTCCAGGAGGGGTGGCCGGCGAGGTGGATGAGGCCGGCTGCCACGAGGAAGTCCGTGAGCACCGCCACGGCGGGCTGCACCCGGCGCATCCGGACGGCGACGCACACGGCGCTGACCAGTCCGAGAGCCGTGACCACAACGGCAGTCCGCGCCAGCAGCATGGTCACGGGGCGGTTCCTGGAGCCGTGGCATCGTCCCTGGGGGTGAGCCGTTCGATCTCCTGACGCTCTTGTTCGATCTCGCGGCCGAGGATGTAGTTCAGTGCGGTCCGGATCGCGGCGATCGCGGCCAGCTGGCCGATCTGGGGGAAGGAGGGCGCGATGGCTGTCCGCAGGATGTCTCCGGCGAGCTGGAACTCAAGCCCCAGGGCGAGGAAACGGCCGAGGGTCAGTCGGATCCGGTTGAAGCCGAAGGCCGCGGCCTCGGGCTCTCCCCGGCTGCGCAGCCGGCCGGCTCCGTACCGGACGAACTGCACGAACGCCCAGGCAGCGCCTGCGAAGATGACCAGCGCGCCAGCGAACTCGACAAGGCGTACGCCCAGGTCGACGACATCGCGCAGGGTGGATTCCGGCAGCAGATCCGCGTACATGGCAGCATTGTCCGTTCGCGCGGGCACCGCCACCTGCGCGCCACCCCCATGTGTGGGCGAGTGCGAGGCGGACGCGGCGCGGTGGCCACGGCGGCCTGAGCCACCACGCGGCAGCGCAGCTCGATGGGCGCGCTCGGCAGGATTCGAACCTGCAACCTCTTGATCCGTAGGCTCGGGCACAGCACTGGGCTGGGGCTCCGCTCTCCGCCGCGACGATCGCCCGGGGGGCTTTCGGGGGCTTGTACGTGCCGTCTGACCGGTCTCGCTTCCTCGCCCCTCGCACCCGCCACCACGGTGAGGGCAGCGGTGGGTTCTCGAATGCCCGTCATGCAGGCAGCGCCATACGGCTGAACCGCACCCGACACGACACCCGTCAGCCCAGCAGTGAGCGGACGAGATGGATAACTAGGTCTTCCAAACAATCACATGAGTCACCCGCCCTCATCTTGTGGCCTCGAAGCGTGCCCCTGGCGCGCGGGGGTCGCGGCAGCCCCGCGAACGCGTGGGGTTCGTCTCGAATGCCGCCGTCGCCACGCGGCCGAACGGGTCGGCTCACCGACCCGTTCGGAGGTTTGATGCACGTATCCCGTGCCTTGCGTTCGATCGTTGCCGTCGCCTCAGTGGGGGCAGCGTTGCTGGCCTCCCCCGCGTGGTCCGCCGTGCCCGCCGTGCCCGCCGTGCCCGCCGTGCCCGCCGTGCCCGCCGCCGGAACGGTACCCAAGACGGTCGACCACACGGGGGCCACTCGGTCCCCTGACTCCGGCCCCGCGGTGCACCATGACACCTCGCCACCGTTGCGTGAGCTGTCGCGAAGATCCGGACAGCCCCGGCGCGCTTCCGACCCCATGCCCCCCAAAAAGGGGCCGCACCCGCGCTCCGCCAAGGCCACCGGTCCCGAGCAGGTGGTGCAGGACCACAACGGCAGACGGGGTCGGATCCGGTTGGGCGTCAATTTCGAGGGCATCCGGGAGGGCGGGGGCACCCCTCCTGACCCCAACGCCTCGGTAGGCTCCCGCCAGGTCGTAGAGATCACCAACTTCAAACTCGCGGTGTACTCCAAGTCCGGCAACACGCTGCTGGGGCCGCTGACGACCCAAACCCTGTTCAGCGGGTTCGGCGGACCGTGCGAGACCGCTCAGAACGACTCCCTCGGGGACCCCGAGGTCCGCTGGGACTCCCTGGCCCACCGCTGGATCCTCAACCAGTTCGCCAGCGACCCCGCAACCAACACGAACCGACTGTGCGTGGGCGTCTCCCGCACCCCGGACGCCACCGGCGAGTACTACCGCTACGCCTTCGGATATCAGACCCTCCCCGACCACCCGAAGTTCGCCGTGTGGCCGGACGCCTACTACGTGACCGCCACCGCCGCCGGGTCGCTCTTCGAGGCGTGCGCCTGGGACCGGCACAGGATGCTGCGCGGAGCCGACGCCGACCAGCAGTGCTACACCCTCCCGGCGTCGACCATCCCGCTCGGCTCGGACCTCGACGGCAAGACCCCACCACCGCGAGGCGAGCCCAACCTGCTGATCAACCTCGGCCCCACCGACGACAGGCTGCAGTACTGGCGGTTCCACGCCGACTGGACGGACCAGACCCGCACCACCCTCACGGGCCCGCAGGAGCTGAAGGTGGCCCCCTACACCCGGGCCTGCGAGAGTACCGATCCCGCCCGCTGCGTCCCCCAGGCCGGCACCGCCCAGAAACTGGATTCGCTCTCCTACTCTCCTATGTACCGGTTCGCCTACCGCAACTTCGGCGACCACCAGTCCCTGGTCGTCAACCACGCGGTCGATGCCCGCGGCGGCGTGGGCGTGCGCTGGTACGAACTGCGGCTGCGCCACGGCCGACCGGTCGTCCATCAGCAGAGCACCTACGCTCCGGACCCCACGTACCGGTGGATGGGCTCCGCAGCCATGGACAAGAACGGCGACATCGCCCTGGGATACTCGCAGTCGTCTTCCCGGACCCGTCCCTCGATCCGAGTCACCGGACGCCTGGCGCACGACCCGCCGAACCTGATGACGTTCCACGAAACCACCGTGTGGACCGGCGCAGGCTCCCAGACCGGGAGCAACCGCTGGGGTGACTACACCTCCATGGCGATCGACCCGGTGGACGACTGTACGTTCTGGTACACCAACCAGTACCAACCGGCCAATGGCACCGGAAACTGGAACACCCGTATCGCCTCCTTCCAGCTCTCCGGCTGCCACGCCCACCAGCGCCGCCATCACCACCATGGCCACAGCCGCCGGCACGGCCACCACCGTCACGGCTGACACCCCCGGCGGACGGCGCACCACCGTCCACCCCGGACCCGCCCTGCAAGCCGGGGGCTGCGGCAGAGCCGCCGCAGCCCCCGGGGAGCGCTCGGCGGTTGCCGTCAACGACCGCCGTCATTGGTCAATGCAAGAGGCCCCTTCCATCTCTGGAAGGGGCCCCTTGGCTGCTGCGCGCTCGGCAGGATTCGAACCTGCAACCTCTTGATCCGTAGGTTCGGGCAGGGGCCTGGCGCGGGTCTCGGCCTCCACCTGTGCTGGTGCTCGGCACAAGTCGTAGACGGGCGATGTGTGACGCCGTTGATGTCAGTATTGATGTCATCTCGGCCGCAGTGATCTGCACCGACGGTACGCTTCCGTGTGCCCGCATGCACAGGCACGATTCTGAGGGCCACCATCCAGCGTCTGACGGGCGCCAGTGAGCCTTTTCCATCCTCAGTCTGAGCTTGCGAGATGGAGGGTGAGGACAGCTTGGACAAGGCTCGTGATCCTGGTCGTCGAGCAGCGGAGTTTGCGCAGGAGCCGCCAGGACTTGAGGGTGGCGATGGCTTGTTCGACGAGCGCCCGGACCTTCGCGTGGGACCGGTTGACAGCCTGCTGACCGGTGGAGAGGCCGTCCCATCGGCCGCGGTACGGGAGGCGGACCGTGTCGCCCGCGCCCTGGTAGCCCTTGTCCGCCCAGCAGGTGATGCCGGCCTGGGCGAGAGCGTCGATGATGCCGTGCTCGCGTGCGGCCCGGACGTCATGGACGGCGCCGGCCAGGGCCGGGGAAACCCACAGAAGACGACCCTTCGGGTCGGCGATGACCTGCACATTCATGCCGTGCTTCTTGTGTTTGCCCGAGTAGAAGGGGCGGTCGGCGGCGATCCGGTCGATTGGCAGCAGCGTTCCGTCCAGGATCAGATACGCCTTCATCGACGCGGCCCGTACGGCTTCGGCGAGCGTGGGGGCGAGGGCGGCCAGGAGCTCGACGACCTCGGTGACATACCGGTAGACGGTCGTGGTGCCGACCCCGAAACCGGCCGCGAGCTGGGCATAGGGCTGTCCGTTACGGAGGTGGGCGAGGGCGAGCAGGGCCTGCTGGCCGGCGCTCAGGCGCCGCCATCGGGTGCCGAGGGCGCGCCGACGTTCCCGCAGACGGGCGGCGAGGAAGCGGAGGGCGGAGCCGGACACTTCGACGCCGGACGGGTAGACAAGCATGCGAAGTTCCTAGTGGAGACGGTTCTCTTGGTCGAAAACCCATCTACCAGGGGCTTCCCCCGTCTGTCAGGCCAACTACTCGGCCAGCGCGCGAGGTTAGAAAGGGCTCACGGACCGCGAGGGGCTGTCCCCTCATCCCAAGAGCAGGAGAACCGTATAAGGCAGGGCAACGCCGACCGCGATGAAGAAAAACCCGCCCTCGATGGTCCTCCAGGCGGGCCGCTCAAACTCGCCCGCCGACATCGCCCTCTCGGGATTCCGGGGATCGTAAACAACCTCGACGACGGACGAGCTCCCTCCGTCGGGTAGGTACTCGGGAGCTACGGTCACGTAGTGCCGCTCTCCCTCGTGGTCTCGGTAGATGACGTCCACCGACAGGATCCCAGTCCCCCAACTGTCCCCGCCCAGTCGCCCCTGCGTGCGCACACCACGCCGCTTCAAAGTGCAACGCGCCCAGTTACCCACCACAGCGAAACCCAGAAAGGCAAAAGAGGGGAGATACCCCATCAGAATGCCACCCGACATCGCAGCCCCCGTTCAGCGATCACCCCGCGCATGATGCCATACACTTCCCAAGTCGTCACCGAGATGGACGTTCCGTATGCCTGGAGGCGACGACGCCACCGCCGTCACGGCGAAAGGTAACCGTCAGCTACAAGTCCCTGGCAGCACACATGCCAGCTCACCCAGGTTGGAAAATGCTCAGTATCTCGTCTACAGGGCATACCCACACAGGCGTGTTGAGGATCAACACACCCCATTTAGACCTGTGTTGATGCATACTGGTGGTGCTCAAGCACCAAGTACCGGTCTCCCTGCAACCCACCGCCCATAGAGGCATAAGAGTCGAGGGAGACCGAACAGATGGATCCGATGTCGCTTCTACTGATCGCGATCATCTTCATGATTGTTCGCGATAGGTCGTAGCGCGGAAAAGGTGTGTAGAGCTGCCGAGGGCCCTCAATGGGGCCCTCGGCACGTAAGCCCAGGCAGGGTATCCGGGTGCGGGACGGAATTCGTGCCGGGGCAGATCGCTTCGTCTTGTGCAGCGTCTGGCCGTCAGCCGTTACTGGAGTCCCTCAACCTGCTGCGCCCACCGTCCACATCTCGGACGGTTTCGTGGCTCTGATCCACTCCGCAACGCTCGAACTACTCGGCAGGCGGTTCGCCGTGCTCCAGATACACAGGGTGTCCATGTGCCCGTGCGGCCACGGCCCGCTTCACACGGCGGGCGAGGCGCGGGATCAAGAGCTGATCGAGGTCTTCCACGGCGTGGAACTCGGCGGCCAGCAGCTCGTCAGAGGCGAGCTTGATCGACGCTGCCGCGTCCGGGCTCAGCTCCCCGCCGTCGAACAGGTACAGGACCTTGTCACCTTCGGCCTCGTTCGGCGCCCAGTCGACCACCAGTAGCGGCCCGATGGGAGGCGTGATGCCTAGCTCCTCCTCGACCTCGCGGCGGCACGCAGTCAAGGGGGACTCCCCCGTCTCGATGTAGCCGCCGGGGATCTCCCACATCGGCTTGTACGAGGGACGAACCAGCAGGACGCGCCCTTGGGCGTCGAAGAAGACGGCGCCCGCTGCCATGCGCGGCCGTGCCATCCGCTGTACCTGCTCGTTCTCGGGCATGTCATGACCCTACTGGCCGTGGTCCTGAGGGGCTGAACGTGGTCTCTGTGTCTACCGGGACGCGGCTCAGCGTGTGACACTCGGCCGAGAAGAGTGAGGAGAAACAACAGTGCGTGGCATGACTGACAGCCTCCCATTCGGTAAGCGCGTGAAGTTCTACCGCAAGCGTCGCGGCCTTCATCAGTGGCAACTGGCCGCACTGCTCAACCGCTCCGAGGACTGGGTGTATCGGGTCGAGGCAGGCCGTATCCCGGTGAATAACGTCAAGATGCTCGCGGACCTGGCGGACGCCTTGCGGGTCCATGTGGAAGATCTGGCAGGGGCCCCGACTCTCCTGGACGATCACAGATATCACGCGGGCAGCGTGCCCGCTATTCGCGCCGCTCTGATGCGTTCCCGGCGGCTGGCTGGCTCCTTGTACGACGCCCGGGAGCCACTTCGCTTGGAACGCCTCACCGTGGAGGTGAGCGACGCCTGGGACATGTACCAGGAATCCCAATACGCCCAGTTGGCCGGGCGCCTTCCGTCGCTTCTCGCTGACGCGCGCATGGCGACGCATGAGTATTCCTCGGGGAAGGACAAGGCTCAGGCACTCCGGCTGTTTGCCTTGACGTGCCACGTCACGGCGGCATTCCTCCGCAAGCTGGGTGAGACGAATCTGGCTTGGACGGCTGCTGATCAGGGCGATGTAGCCGCGAATGCCTCGGGAGATCTGGATGCCATAGTCGCGCTGCGTCGGTGCGTGGCACACGTCCAGCTCGGTGCCGGACTGGCGGAGGAGGCCGTAAGCGTCACCCAGGACGCTGACGTTGATCTGCCGAATGGCTGGTGGGAGACGTCGCCGGTCTCGCTCTCCCTGTACGGAACGCTTCATCTGAATGGGGCTGTCGCGGCTGCGCGGGTGCGTGACAGGTCTCTGGCCGACCACATGATCGGGAAGGCTCAGCGGGCGGCCGATCGGCTCGGGACAGACGCTAACGAGATGTGGACGGCGTTCGGTCCGACCAACGTTGAGATTCATCGGCTGGCGCTGGCGCTTGAGTTCGAGGATGTGCGACGGGCCGTCGATATAGCTCCCAAGGTGAAGCCTCCCGCCGGGTTCCCCCCTGAGAGGCGGGCGAGAGCGCGTCTGGATGTCGCTCGGGCGTACGGTGAGGCCGGAAGGACGGACGATGCCATCGATCATCTGAAGCGGGCGTACAAGGCCGCGCCAGAACAGATGCGCGCACATGAGTTCGCCCGCGACTTGGCACGTCGGCTGCACAAGCGGAGTGCCCGTCGTGACGCTCACGAGCTCGCTGTGCACCTTGGCGCGCTTGATTAGCCGCTGACTTCGCGAAAAAGCAGGGTGGACCCGGAAAATTCTTCCGGGTCCACCCTGCTTTTTGCTTCTACGGTCTTCCTGTTCAAAACCCGTCTGGCCGTGGGAGCTTGCCGTGAACGTTGACGAGGTGGACGTCTGCGCGATTGAGGCGACGATCGCCAGTGCTGTGGTGAAGCGGACGGCGCTGCCTCCATACGAGAAACTCTGCGAGTTGCATGAGTCCCTGGTGGAACACATTGAGGCGCTGATGCCGCTTGCCGACAAGCGGATCAATCGCCTGAACCGGGGAACCGTGGCCTGGTACCAGAAACGAAGCAGGCTGGACCTGATCCCGCATGAGCTCCGTCAAGGGCTCGGCTCTGGTTTGCAGTCGGCTGACTGGCACGTCCGGAGCCTCGGTTACACCTGTCAGTTCCTGCTCGACAACTCCGGGGTGACCTCGGAGGCACGGTCGATGACCTAGAGAGCCGGGCGGGAGCTGCCGCGCCCCGGGAAGGACCCGGTAGCCCCCGCCCTCCCACTCCCCTTGGCTCAGTGTCCGTGAGGCAAGCACACATCCTGTGGGCTCCCCCGCCTCACTGACGTCACACACTGCGCCTCGGGAGTGGCGGCGGACCTGCACACTCCGCCGTCTGCGATCCGGCTCTCTGCACTCACCACACCCGAGGTGGGGAGCCGGACCGCGCACAACAACCACACATGCAAAACCGGACCACCCCCTTAAACCCTGGCAGGCCACGGGGTAGTCCGGTCGAGAGCCCAAGATCAGGACCCCGGTGCCGATGGTACCGGGGCGGTCGTCGTGCTCTCGTTCGACACCGCCCGCGAAGAACGCTGATCAGTTCGTAGCAAGGGAAGGGGCGGTAGCGATGAGTGGCGGTCGCGGAGTGGGGGTTCGGCGCTGGCGGGGGGAGTGGCGCGCTGTGGGCACGCGGCCGGCGGGAGAGTGTTGGGGCGGTGTCCTGCCCGGTTTGGGGTCGGGCATGGTCAGGGGGCCGTACGCTCGTTGGCAACTCGGGCAGGCTTTGGACCTGCCCGCAATTAGCACGAGTGGCCCCCTGGCCTTGCCCGACGCGGGACCCGAACCGGGGAGGTGCCTCAAGACTCTCCTGCCGTCCGCCACCAGCCACGGAGCCTCGACCGTCGCGCCGGGGTCACCGCGGATTCCGGCTGCGGGGGCCGGTCGGGCGCGTGGTCCTGGTCGTGCTGCTGCCTCGGCGTCTCGGCTGTGGTCGGCGGACGCATCGCGGGCGGCTGTTCCAGGTGCTGGCTGCCTCTGGTGGGTTGCTGGTGTGGGGTGGCGCGCTGAGTGGGTCGGGGGTGCCGCTGAGCGGGGCGGAGACAGGAGCGGGCGGCGGCCACGGGCCGCCAGCGCGCGCGGCCCGCGCAAGCGGGCCGCCTTGATCCAGTAAAGAAACTTTGAACAGCTCGCGCTCTGGGCGCCATGTCAGCCTGCCCAGTGCGGTGGAGTCCGAAGGAAGAAGAGCGGAGCGTGATCGGCTCGTTGAGGCGTGCTGCCAGCGGGAGAACGGCGCGTGCTGTCGCGCAGATCATGAACGGGGGAACAGGATGCTGAGCGACGAGGAACACTCACTACTGGCAGAGGTCGCATCGATGGCTGAACGCCTGCGCGTCGAGGTAGAAGCCTTGCGCGTCGATATCGCGGAGATCAGGGAGTCGAGCGCTCCCGGCTCTGATGCGCCTTCAGATCGTCAACTTCCCGCCTGAGCGCCTTGACCTCTGCGTTCAACGTGCGCAGCTCATCACGGAGTGCATGGAGGGTTTCAGTCAGGGACCCGGCGGCCTTAGTGCTGTCCGGGCCTGACTCTGCCCCGGGTGCCGCCCGGCCCCCGGTGTAGGTCTTGACCTCGATCAGCTCGCCTCCGGGGCCGACAGCATCCGCCACGTAGCTGCCGCGTCCTTGGACGGTGTAGACCAGACCCTCATCGCGTAGGACGCGCACGGCACTGCGGGCGGTCATGCTGGCGACGTCGAACCGCTCTTCCAGTTCCCGGTAGGAAGGGAGCTGTTCGCCCGGCTTGATCCTGCCCGCCTCGATGTCACGTCGAACGGCGTCGGCGACTTGCCGATACGGCGGGCGCGGGTCGTTCGTCGGCGGCTTCATGGGCTCAGGGTAGCCCGAGTTAGCACATCTAACACAGCCCTCCCCATAGGTCATCACTGCTAGCTCTGAGATCTCCGTTGACACTGTTAGCAGTGATGCGCTCTACTTGGAGCCCGCCGCAGAGCGCGGTGGATACCGAAAGGGAGTTCGAAACATGGCGCGCATTCGCGTGGGACTGCTGCCCTCCACGATGTTCATGGTTGGCACGCTGCCGGTGCCGAAGATCGCGGACCAGGAGACGGGCAAGATCGCGCAAGATCGGGACACCGGTGAGGACCTGTTCACGCTGACGGTGTTCCTCATGGAGGACGGCCGGGCGGAACAGATGAAGATCACCGTTCCGAAGTCCGGTCTGCCGGACGGGCTGAACCTGGGCCTCCCGGTCCGGCCGACGGAGCTGTTCGCCACTCCGTGGGCGCGGATCTTCAACGGGCAGTTGTCCGACGGGATCGCCTACCGGGCGGTGTCGCTGGAGCTGGTCAAGTGACGACCGCCAAGCCTGAGCCGGTCTATCCGGTCGAGCCGGAGAGCGGGGATGACGACTCGCGGTTCACCAATGGCCTGCTCCTGGACGTGGTCGAGGTGATCGAGTCGCACGGCTACCCGAAGATCGCGGCTGGCCGTGACCTGCTGGAACTGCGGATCTCCCTGTACCGATTCCTCTACGAGAACCAGGACTGACTGTGACGGTGGGTGAAGTCATCGGGTTGGCCCCGGCTCTGGCCGGGGCGGCCCTGGCCCTGAGCACCGTATGGGCCGTGTGGTGGGTGGTGCGCTATGTGCGTGCCGACAAGATGACGCGGGCGAGCATCCGGCAAGCGGTCCGGGTGCGGCGTGGCTGGCGTCGGCTGGCTCCGATGGCGGGCCTGTCGGTGACCGACAAGACGCCTCCGGCTGCGGTGATCGTGGCGCCGGACGGGAAAGTGCCCAAGCCCCGGGTCCTCATCCCGAAGATCAAGGTCAGGGCCGACCGGTACGGCGTGGTGGTACGGGCGGTGTGCCTGCCGAAAGTGAGCCTGGCGGAGTTCCAGCGGGCGGCCCCGTACCTGGCGGAGTTCCAGCGGGCGGCCCCGTACCTGGCGGACGCGTGGCGGTGTGCGCGGGTCTCGGTCCTGCCGGACAAGCCTGGGCACCTGGTGATCCGTGGCGTGCGAGTTGATCCGCTGATCGTCCCCACCGAGCACATACCCACGGGTGAGGTTCCCGAGGAACTGGCCGTGTGGGGCCTGGGGGTGGACGAGTACGCCCAGCCGATCGACGTGAGCCTGTCGGACGTGCCCGGGGCCACGGTGGCCGGTCTGCCCGGGTTCGGCAAGACCTCGCTGGTCAACAAGTTCATCTGCGACACCGCACCCTCTGCGGCGATCCAGTACGCCGTAGCGGACGGCAAGGTGACCTCCTCCCATGAGGGCGACTACGCCGACCTGGCGCAACGCATGTTCGCGTTCGTCGGCGATGACCTCGAAGAAGCGAACGCGTTGTTCAAGCGGCTGGTGAAGCTGCGGCGGGACCGTTCGGCGTCCATCCGCGCCGTGTTGGGTGTCAAGAACATGTGGCACGTCGGGCCGTCGGCTGGCTGGCCGCTGGCGGTGTTGATCGTGGATGAGGCACACACCTACTTCCGCGACTACAAGGGGTCCGACGCGCAGACGAAGAAGCTGGCCGCGCTGGCCGCTGACAACGCCCGGCTGGTCGAGGACTTGGTGAAGAAGGGCCGGAGCGTCGGCATCCTGGTGATCATCGCGACCCAGAAGGCGACCGGAGATGCCATCCCCACCTTCATCCGGGACGTGTGCCCGGTGGGCCTGTCCTTCGCGCAGAAGACGGCTGAGGCGGCCGTGGTCGCGCTGGGGGAGGACATCCGGAACTGGCCGGACGCCAACCCGACCGCGCTCCAGGATCCGGCCTATGTCGGCGTGGCCTCCATGGCCCACCAGGACCGCCCCGGCTTCACCCGCATCCGCACCCCCTACGTCGCCGACGACGACGCGGCCCGCATCGCCGCCGTCACAGCGCACCTGACCCGCGACCCGGCCGAACTCCTCGACGAACAACTGACCAGCCCTGCCCAAGCGTCGGTCCTTCTCACCAAGTGACTTCCTCGCCGAGCCGACACCCGAAAGGAGGTGAACACCTATGTCTGAGGATCGGATCACTCAGCGCACCGTGACCGTCGTCATGGCCATCATCGCGGCCCTCGCGTTCGTCTTCTCCTTCGGCAACGTCTGGGCCCTGGCCCTGCGTCTGGGCGTCCCGCGCCCGATCGCCCCGCTGATCGCCCCCATGGTCGACCTGTCCGTCGTCGGCCTCCTAGTGGCTCTGCGCTACCTGTCCCTGCGCGGTATCCCCGCCGAGCAGATCAAGGGCGCCACGCGCCTGATGCACCTGTCCGGACTGCTGACCCTGGCCCTCAACATCGCCGAACCCCTCGTCGTCAAGCACTACGGCCGCGCCGCCGTGGACGCCGTCGCCCCGCTCCTCCTCCTGGGCTGGGGAGCCGTCGGCCCGCAACTCCTGCGCCACTTCCACGCTGTCGCCCACGTCGCTCCCGCCTCGGCGGTCTCCCCGGACCCGGCTCCGGCCGAGACAGCTCCCGCGCCGATCGCCGAGCCCGCCCCCGCCCCGACTCCGGAACCGGCGGCAGCCTCGGCCCAGCCAACGCCGCTCACACCTCCGGCGGTCACCGTGCCCTTGCCGCTGCTCAACGCGGCCCGCACCATCGCCGACACCTACCAGGCCGACTACGGCACGGCCATCACCCCGGCTCAACTCAAGAGTCGCCTCGGCGTCGCCCTCCCGCTGGCCACCGCCGCGCACGCCCAGCTCTGACCCCGTGCCGGCCGTTCCGGCAATCCGAACTCGCCCTGCCCTCCCGGGCCCGGTTCGCCATGCCCCGAGCAGCACCCGCACGCCTTGGCCTGCCACTGCTCGTGGCCCTCCTCCCAGAAAGGAAGCCACCCGTGAAACGCCCCCTGGACCTGCGCCACGTGGCGAGCCTGACCCTGCGGGACCTCATCGAACTCGCCCACCTCCCCAACTTCGACCGCATCCACGACCAGATCAACCGCGTCCGGGGCTGCACCCGCCCGGTTCAACTCGTCGGCACCACACAGACCCTCGACACCACGACCAACGCGGTGCTGCGGTCGTACAGCACCGCCGACGAACCGACCGGACGCCTCCTGACCGCCTGCGGCAACCGCCGCTCCTCCCGCTGCCCGGCCTGCTCGCGCCTCTACGCCGCCGACACCTACCACCTGATCAAAGCCGGACTCTCCGGCGGCAAGACCGTCCCCGACACCGTCCGCACGCACCCCCGGGTGTTCGTCACCCTCACCGCCCCGTCGTTCGGGCCGGTCCACAACCGCCGCACCACCAACGCGGGCAAGAACCTGCCCTGTCGCTGCGGAACCCACCATGGGGCTGATGATCCGGCCCTCGGCACGCCGCTGTCCCCGGCCACCTACGACTACGCGGGGGCCGTGCTGTGGAACGCGCACGCCGGAGCGCTGTGGGCCCGCTTCACCACCTACCTGCGACGCAAGCTGGCCGCGCACCTCGGCATGACACAGAAGGCCCTGAACGCCTCGCTGCGGGTCTCCTTCGCCAAGGTGGCCGAGTACCAGCGGCGCGGCCTGGTCCACTTCCACGCCGTTATCCGGCTCGACGGCCCGGACGGCAGCAACCAGGCCCCGCCCGCCTGGGCCACCACCGACGCACTCACCCACGCCATCAAGACGGCGGCCGGGCGGGCCGTGCTCAAGGTCGTCTCCAAGTCGGTCGGGGAGCGTGAGCTGAGGTGGGGTGATCAGCTCGACATCCGGGAGATTGCCGCCCTGGGCGATGGCGAGCTGACCGATCAGAAGGTCGCTGCCTACGTGGCCAAGTACGCCACCAAGAGCGCCGAGGACTCCGGCACCGTGGACCGCTCCCTGCGCTGCGCCCACTGCGCCGGACGCGGCTACCAGACCGGCCCCGACGGCTTCCGGGACCTGTGCGAGTCGTGCGAGGGCACCGGCCAGTCCGAACCCATCACGGACCTGCCCGTGCACAGCCACGTCCGCCAGATGATCCGAACCGCCTGGGACCTCGGCCACCTCCCCGAATTCGCCGAACTGAAGCTCTGGAAGTGGGCTCACATGCTCGGCTTCCGGGGCCACTTCTCCAGCAAATCCCGCCGCTACTCCACCACCCTCGGCGCACTCCGCGACGCACGCCGCGCCTGGCGCACCGAGCAAGCACGCGTCGCCGACGACCGGCCCGAGTCCGGCGAGGAAACCA
Source organism: Streptomyces sp. NPDC097640 (assembly GCF_040302705.1). Lineage (NCBI taxonomy): Bacteria > Bacillati > Actinomycetota > Actinomycetes > Kitasatosporales > Streptomycetaceae > Streptomyces > Streptomyces sp. NPDC097640. Next base: position 23,546 of record NZ_JBEOSB010000038.1, on the reverse strand, counting down.
CCCTCGTCCTCTCCCACTGGCAATACCTCGCCTCCGGCTACAGCCCCGGCGAAGAACTCATCGCCGCCCAAGTACGCCACGACCTCACCCAAGCCCAACGCCTCAAGACAGAAGGAGCCCCGTGGCTGTGACGGCCCTGCTCAACGTGGACCAGGTCGCCGCTCGACTCCAGGTCAGCCGCTGGACGGTCTACAACCTCATCCGCTCGCGCGAGCTGGCCTCCATGACCATCGGCCGCTGTCGCCGCATCACCGAAACCGCCCTGCACGACTACATCACCCGACAGACCGAACGAGAGGCCGCCTGATGGCAAAGAGGAACGTGAATGGTGAAGGCACGATCGTCCAGCGGAAGGACGGCCGTTGGCACGGAGCCGCGTACGTCCTCACTCCCGACGGGACGTACAAGCGGCGCTTCGTCTACGGCAAGACCTGGGATGAGGTGCACGACAAACTCACCCGGCTCAAGGCGGATTCGCAGAGCGGGGTTCCCGTCGTCACGAGCAAGTTGAGCCTGGGCGACTTCCTGACCTACTGGCTGGCCAACGTCGCGCGCATCAAGGTACGTCCGGCCACCTACGCCGCCTATGACTCCCTCGTTCGGAACTACCTCGTGCCCGGCCTGGGGAAGAAGAAGCTGGCGCGGCTCACCGCGCGGGACATCCGTGCCTTCCTCACTGCCACCGCTCGTACGTGCCAGTGCTGCGCTCAGGGCAAGGACAAGGCGCGTCCGGAGACGAAACGTCGCTGCTGCGCGCTCGGCGAGTGCTGCGAGTCATATCCCTCCGATCGGACCGTGCGCTTCCTCCTGGTGCTGCTGCGGGCCGCGCTGGAACACGCGGTGCGTGAGGACGAGCTGCCGCGCAACGTGGCCAAGAACGTCGAGCTGGGCATGGGCACCAAGCGCGAGATAGAGCCGCTGACGGTGAAGGAAGGGCGTCAGCTCCTCGCCGCCGCGCGTGGTGACCGGCTCTGGGCGGCGTACGAGCTGGCCGTACGGATCGGCCTGCGGCGCGGGGAAGTCCTGGGCCTTCGCTGGAAGGACGTGGACCTTGCGGACGGCTCGGTCACCATCCGCCAGACGATCCAACGCGTGGGCGGGCAACTGCTGATCGCCGCCCCGAAGACTCAGCGCTCGGCTCGGCGGATAGCGCTGCCCGCTGAATGCGTGACGGCGCTCCGGGCTCGTCGGGCCCAGCAGCACGGAGACAGGCTCGCGGCGGGCGACACGTGGCGGGCCGACGGCAACGATCTTGTCTTCACCACCCGGTACGGAACGCCGATCGAGCCGCGCAATCTGAACCGCGCCTTCACCCTCCTGTGCGACAAGGCCGGGGTCCGGCGCGTCCGCTTCCACGACCTCCGGCACACCTGCGCGTCACTGCTGCACGAGAAGGGGGCCGACGCCCGGATGATCATGGAAGTCCTGGGCCACAGTTCCATTCGCGTGACCATGGACATCTACACGTTCGTCCGGCTCGACTCGCAGCGCTCCGCCTTCGATCGTGTGGGCGATGCCCTGCGTGACATCAACGACGGCGACGGCGATGACGGCCTGAGTGGCGTCCCCGTACCCGCCTGATCCAACCCGCGTGGCCGTTGATGTCAGTTTGGATGTCAACGCATACGCCAGAGGCCCCTTCCGATGTTCGGAAGGGGCCTCTGAGCTGGGGCGCGCTCGGCAGGATTCGAACCTGCAACCTCTTGATCCGTAGTCAAGTGCTCTATCCGTTAAGCTACGAGCGCTTGGCTTCCCGGCGGTTTTTCTTGCCGGTCGGCGTTGCGGGGACAACATTACATGACCTGCGGCGTCAGGTGAAATCCGTTTCCCACACCCCCTCTGACCTGGGAAAACACTCTTTTGGCGGCCATCCGGAAGATCGGCAGGGGGTGCCGGATGATCACTGTGGTGGGGCAGGTGGGGCAGGTGGGCCACGGATGGGGCAGCGGGCCGGGTGGCGGGTGGACGTGCCCGAGGGGAAACGCAGCGGAGCCCCGGCCGCAGGGGCCAGGGCTCCGGTGAAAGCGGAGGCTCCGGGATTTGAACCCGGGATGGGGGGTTACCCCAAACCGCATTAGCAGTGCGGCGCCATAGACCAGACTAGGCGAAGCCTCCATGTACACCGAGCTTATTCGCGCGAGCGCGACGCGGTGTGTGCAGATGATGTCACAGCCCAGTGGGATGTCACCAATCGCCGCCTACGGTACTCGGCTGGCGGGGCGCATCGCAAAGCCCTTATGGCGGCGCAACGCGCACGACGGCGGCGCGTTAGAGGGGCAGGGGCAGTGCGCCCCGTCGTGATCACACCTGGAGCGCCCCGATGCCCCTGCTGCACCGCCTGGCCGTCGCCGTCGTCGCGGCGGCCGCCTCCGCCGCCACGATGAACGCCGCCGCCTGGGCTGCGCCCGTGCCGCTGCCCCTGCCGTACGGGGACGGGAGCACCGATCACCTGCTGGTCACCGTGTCGCGGTTCGGCAGTGCCGCCGCGGGCTCCGTCACGTACTCGCTGTCATGCCATCCCACCGGGGGGACGCACCCGGCCGCGCAGGGGGCCTGCGATCAGCTGGACTCGGCGGTGGTGTGGGGGAGGGATCCGTTCGCGCCCGTGCCGCCCGGGGCGATGTGCACGGGGCAGTACGGGGGGCCGGCCACCGCGCAGCTGCGCGGTCACTGGGCGGGGCGGCCGGTGGACGCGCGGTTCTCCCGGGCCAATGGGTGCGAGATCGCCCGATGGGACAGATTTTCCACTGTTTTGCGCCTTCCTGGGAGCTGACCTGAGGATTGGCCGGGACTGGAACGTAACGGGCTCGTAAGGCTCGCCAGGAGGTTTGTCCAGGCGTGCGCCGAGACGCGTACGTCGTGCTGCGACCTCCCTCTCATCTACCGCCGCGTCCGCCCCCGCTGCCCGTAGACTCCCCTGAGGACACTCCACGGATGCGGCGGCACAACGACCGCGAGTGTCGGGCAAGGTGCGGTACATCAGGGAGGAAGCGTCGTCGTGAGCAGCAGGCCATCCCGAGGCGCTGCTCGCCTCGCAGCCATACTCGACGCACTCCCCGACGCGCTGCTGCTGGTGAACTGCAACGGCACGGTGGTCAACGCCAACCACATCGCGCTCGAGACCTTCGAGGTGCCGGGAACGGCGCTCGTCGGCCGCGGTCTGCTGGATCTTCTCCCCTCCTTCGACTCCAATCGCATTCCGGGCTCGATGCGCCGCCCCGACGACCAGGACGAGGCAGGCCGCACCAAGCCGACGCGGATGATGGCGCGGCGCACGGATGGCATGCAGTTCCCCGTCGAGGTCACCAGCGCGAATCTGGAGGACGGCCGGACTCCTTACGCCGACCAGTACAGCTACACCGGCGACGAACTGCTGATGCTCGTCGTGCGCGACCTGACCGGGACGCTCGACACCGAGGCCGAGCTCGCCCGCCAACAGCGCCAGACCGAGATGATCCTGCGCGCGGCGGCGGAGGGCGTGGTCGGCGTGGACACCGAGGGCAAGGTGGTCCTCGTCAACCCGTCCGCGGCGCAGATCCTCGGCTACCGGGCCAGCGACCTGGGCGGTCAGGAGCTTCATCCTCTTGTACACCACTCGCGCCCGGATGGTTCCCCTCTTCCGTACGAGGAGTCCCCGCTCACCGAGACCCTGCGCTCCGGCCGTAAGTACCGGGTGCGCGGCCAGACGCTGTGGGCGAAGGACGGCAGTGCCGTACCGGTCGACCTGACGACCGCGCCCGTACGGGACGGGGATCAGCTCGTCGGTGCGGTGATGACCTTCACCGACCGGCGGCCCGAGGAAACCCTCGTGGCGAAGCACGCGGAGGAGTTCGAGAGCCTCACGGCCGAGCACGCCGAGGAGCTGAAGAAGCTCACCGCGCGCCACACGGAGGAGCGGGAGAAGCTCACGAAGCAGCTCGCCGAGCAGCGGAAGGAGCTCACCGCCCAGCTCACCCGGGAGCGGGAGGGACACGCCGAGCGGTACGACGCGCTCGCCGCCCGCAACACCCAGCTGCTGGCTGTGCTCGACCAGTCGCTGCGCGGCCCGCTGCTGGAGCTGCGCGGCGAGCTCGCCGTGCTCGCCGACGACCCGGCCGGGCAGCTGTGGCCCGAGGCCAACCAGATCCTGCACCACCTCGCCGCCGGGTACACCCGGATGACCACGCTGGTGGACAACGTCCTGAGCTATCAGCGACTCGACTCGGGCGGCGAGGACTTCACCCGGCACGCGGTCTCCATGGACGAGGTCGTCTCGGCCGGCGTCGAGGGCGCGGTCGAGCTGATCGGCCCCGGGCGGGCGCAGTTCGCCGTGCACGCGCCGCCGATCGAGGCCGAGGTGGACGCGGAGCGGCTGGCACAGGCGCTGGCCCACCTGATCGCGGACGTGGCCGGGGTCGACTCCACCGGCAAGGCGACCGGGGGCCCGGGCGGCGCTACGGGCGACTCGACCATCGTGGTCGCGGCGGCGCAGCGCGGCGATGTCGTACGGATCGAGGTGCGCGGACCGTACGCGGGCGGCGACCCGGTGCACGAGCCGATCGTCCGCGGGATCGTACGGCGGCACGGGGGCGTGCTGCAGACCCACGAGATGCCGGGCATGGGCGGGCACGCGTACGTCCTCGAGGTGCCGATCTCCGCGGCCGCCGCCGAACAGGCGAGGCAGGGCGACAGCGCCGCGGCGGCGTCGGGGCGTACGTCCGGGACCGGGGAGGTACGGAACACCTCCGGCCGGGGCACCTCCGGCGGCGGCGCGGGCACCGGCCAGACTCCGACGGCCGCCGCGGCCGCGGCGGCACAGGCAGGACGGCGCGCGCGGCGCGGCCCGGCGGGCGGACCCGGAAACGGGACGAGCGGTGCGGGTACGAGCGGCGCAGGTACGAACGGAGGCGGCACCAACGGGGGTACCGCGCCGCGCACGCCCGGCGCCCAGGGCGCCGATCCCCGCGCCCCGCACGCCGGTTCCGCGCCCCCCGCGTCCGCGCCCGGGAGCGACGACACCGCCGATGAGCCGCGCCCGACCGGGCGTCGTCGCGCCCGTCGCCACCCGGACGAGGAACAGCCGGCACCCGCAGCCGCGAACGCCGATACCGACAGCCAGGGTTCGGGGGCCCATCGCCATGCCCGTGGCGGTGCGCCACAGGCCGGTCCGCAGCCCGCCGCGATGGGTCCGGTGCCGCCCCAGGGCATGGCCGGGCAGCCGTCCGCCCCGGGCGGGCGGCGGGCCCGGCGCGGCGCCCCGGCCGAGGCCGGACAGGGGCGTTCCGCTCTCGCGCTGCCGCCCGCAGCGGCCGACGCCGCCCCGCAGGGCGGCGGCTGGCCGGCCGCTCCCGGCCCCACCGCACCCCCGGCCCCCCAAGGCGGACGGGCCATGCCCGCGCTCCCCGCCGCACGCACCCCCGAACAACAACAGAACAACTGGAACCAACCCCAGAACAGCCCCAACGGCGGCCCGGGCCCCCTGCCCCCCGCTCAGCCCACCGCCCAGCCCGCCGGGCGGCGGCGGGCCCGGCGCGCGCTCTCCGAAGCGCCCGGACGGGCCGGGGCCGACGAGGCGCAGCCCCAAGGTCAGCCCCAGGCCCAGCCGCAGCCCGCGGGTGACCCGGTCGGGGGCCGGTCCCCGTTCGCGCTGCCGCCCGCGGCGGCCGACCGGACGCCGGAGTCCGCGCTGCCGCCGGAGCTCGGGCCCGTGGGCCTCGTCCCGGCCCAGCACGGAGCGCGGAACCCCCGCGGAGGCGCGGCCCCGGGCGGACCGGCCGGGCCCGGCGCCCAGGTCGCCCAGGGCGGCGCGCCCGTGCCGAGCAGGAGCGGCGGCGGTGGCCTCGCCGTACGAGGCGGCCCCGTACCGCCCAACGCCGCCCCGCAGGGCGGCGGCTGGCCGGCCGCTCCCGGCCCCGCCACACCCCCCGCCCCCCAAGGCGGACGAGCCATGCCCGCACTCCCCGCCGCACGCACCCCCGAACAACAACAGAACAACTGGAACCAACCCCAGAACGACCCGAACGCCCGCCCGGGCGGTCCCTACGGCGCGGACGAGGGTCCGTACGCCCCGGACGACGAGCAGTACGACACGGGCGGCGCCCCGCAGCCCACCGGACGGCGGCGGGCCCGGCGGCCGCTGGCCGACGAACAGCCGGAGCCCGGTGCGATGCCCGGGGCACAGGCCGTGCCCGCCATGCCCGCCATGGAGGACGGCGCAGCGCAGCCCGGTTCCTGGCCGGGCGGCCCCGCGGAGCACCGCCCGCAGCCTCAGCCCCAGCGCCGGCCGCAGCAGTTGCCCGCCGCCGAGCCCGCGCCCGGCCCCGACACCACACAGGGGCGCGCGATCAGCGTGCGCACCCTGGGGCAGGGCGTGCCGTTCGCGCAGCAGGTCTCGGAGCACCACCCGCACAACGCGCAGGCGCAGCTCCAGACGCCGTCCGGCGGCACGGCCGCGGCCGGAGGCCTGGGCAGGCGGCGCAGGCTGGCGGCGAAGCCCGACCCGGCCGGCCAGCCCGCCTCGGCGGAGCTGGAGCCGGTCGGCCACCCCGGCGCTCCCGGCGCCCAGTCGCGCCCCCAGCCAGGGGCGGGGCCGGGGTCAGGGCCTGGGTCCGGGTCGCATCCGCAGCGCCCGGGCTCGCCCCAGAGCGCGGGTCGCGCCTTCGCGATCGGCGCGCCCGACGAGGGCGCCGAGGGCCCGGAGCCGCTGGACGGGCCGAACGGCGCCATCGAGGTCGTCGACCACCACACCCCGCCGCCCGACGACGAGCTGCCGCCCGAGCCCCTGGACAACCCGCGTCGGCTGCTCGTCTGGCCCGCACCGGACATGTCCACGCAGCAGGCGCTCAGCGACCGCGGCTACCGCCCGGTGATCGTGCACTCGCGCGAGGAGGTGGACGCGCAGATCGCGGCGTACCCGGCCGCGCTGTTCGTCGACCCGCTGACCGGGCCGATCACCCGGACGGCGCTCCAGTCGCTGCGTACCGCCGCGGTCGCCGCCGAGGTGCCGGTGCTGGTGACGGCGGGGCTCGGCCAGGCGTCGCGCGAGGCCGCGTACGGCGCCGACCCGGCCGTGCTGTTCAAGGCGCTCGCCCCGCGCGACAGCGAGCAGCACCCGCCGCGGGTCCTGCTGATCGAGGAGCACCAGCCGATCTCGGACGCGCTGACGGCGACGCTGGAGCGGCGCGGCATGCAGGTCGCCCGGGCGGCGACGGACGCGGACGCGGTGGCGCTCGCCGCGCAGATGCGGCCGAATCTGGTGGTGATGGACCTGATGCAGGTGCGCCGCCGACGGGCCGGGATCGTGGACTGGCTGCGCGGGAACGGGCTGCTCAACCGCACCCCGCTGGTCGTCTACACCTCGGCGGACATGGATCCGGCCAATCTGTCGCGACTGAGCTCGGGCGAGACCGTGCTGTTCCTCGCGGAGCGCTCGACGAGCGCGGAGGTGCAGGGCCGGATCGTGGATCTGCTGGCCAAGATCGGCAACAACTGAGGTCCGCCGGGCCCTGTCCCGGCGGCGCGCCGCGTCATGAACTGCCGGTGCCGGTGCCGTCCGTGCTGGTGCCGCCGTTGCCGTCCGTGCCGGTGAGGAGGCCGACGGCGGTACGGAGCGAATCGCGCAGCTGTGCCGCGGCCTCCTCCGTGTCGCCGAGCAGCAGCTTGCGGATCTGCGAGACGGCCAGGGGCCAGCCCGCCAGCGCGCTGATGATGAACACCAGGTGCTCCGGCGGGAGGTGCCGCTCGATGGCGCCCCGCTCCTGCGCGGCGCCGAAGGCGGCGGCCTTCGAGGCGTAGAAGGCGCGGCGCTGCTCCTGCCGCTCGATCCCGGCACCGCCGCCGTCGCCGCCGTACTCCAGTCCCTCCCAGAGCATCAGCCGCAGCAGCTCGGGGTGGTCGGCGTGGTAGGCCATCAGCCGGTCCAGATAGTCGCCCGGGTTCTCGGCGTCGGGCGGGACCGCGGCCGCGATGGCCAGCATGGCGTGCTGGACCACCTGCGTGAACAGTTCGGCCTTGTCGCCGAAGTAGGCGTAGATGAGCTGCTTGTTGGCCTTCGCCTCGCGGGCGATGCGGTCGATGCGGGCCCCCGCGATGCCATGAGCGGCGAACTCTGCGGTGGCCGCCGCGAAGATCCGGGCCTTGGTCGCCTCCGCGTCCCTTGCTGGTGCCATGAGCCCAGAGTAACCAACTAGCTGGTTGACAACATGCCCCCGGAGTCGCAGACTCGGCAACCAACCAGTTGGTTACTTACGCGGGACGAGCCCGCACGGAGGGGTTGGCGATGACGGCTACAGACGCGAACAGGGGCAGGGATACGGATACGGATACGGTCACGCCGACCGCCATCAGCACCCCCGCCCGCCGCGGCACCCCGCCCACCGGCGTGTTCCTCGCGGTCATCGCCCTGTGCACCGCCGTGACCGCCGCCAACATCTACCTCGCCGCGCCGCTCCTCGACCTGATCGCCCGCGACCTCGGCGTCGCCCCGTCGGCCGCCGGGTGGATCGCCTCCGTCGCCCAGCTCGGCTACGCGGCCGGGCTGCTGCTCTTCGCGCCCCTCGGGGACACCGCCGACCGCCGCCGCCTCGTCGGCGCGCTGTCCGCCGCGGCGGGCGTGGCCCTGGTCGTCGCAGGGCTGGCGCCGGGGCTGCCCGCGCTCGGTGCCGCCGTGTTCGCGGCCGGCGCCGCCACGGTCGTACCGCAGCTGCTGGTGCCGCTCGTCGCCGAGCGCGCACCCGCCGAGCGGCGCGGCCGCCACCTCGGCGTGGTCGTCGCGGGGCTGTTCGCCGGAGTGGTCGCGGCCCGGGTGCTGGGCGGGCTCGCCGGGCAGGCCTACGGCTGGCGCGCGGTCTTCCTCGGCGCGGCGGGCCTCACCGCGCTCATCGGCCTCGCGACGGCCGCGCTGCTGCCGGCCGAGACCCGCCCGCGGACGAAGAGCGACCCGCTGGCGGTCCTCAAGGGCGTCGCCCGGGTGCCCCGGGTGCTCGCCGCCTCGGCCGAGGTGCGGAGCGCGTGCCTGCGGCAGGGCGGGATGTACGGGGCGTGGAGCGCCCTGCGGACGGCCCTGGCCCTGCTGCTCACGGGGCCCGGCTACGGAATGTCGACGGGCGCGGCCGGGCTGTTCGGCCTCTTCGGGCTGACCGCGAGCGCCGTGGGGCCGCTGTCCGGCGGGCTGGTGGACCGGTTCGGCGTGACCCGGGTGGTCGGCGCCGCGTACGTGCTCGCCGCCTCGTCCGTACCGCTCTTCTGGCTCGGCGGCTCGCGGATCTGGGCGCTGTGCGTGGCGGCGGTGCTGCTGCACGCCGGGCTGATGACGGGACAGGTCGCCAACCAGACCCGGGCCCTGACCGCGACCTCCTCCCCGGCCGCGGCCAACACCGCCTACATCGTCGCCGCGTTCGTCGGCGGAGCGGCCGCCTCCGCGCTCGCGGCGCCGGCGTACGGGCGCTGGGGCTGGGGCGGGGTGTGCGCCGTCGCCGCCTGCTGGCTGGTTCTGGGCTGGCTGGGCGCCGCCCGGCGCCCCGGCCTCACGCCCCGGACGCGTCGAGCTGCGTGACGTCCAGCTCGCCGTCCGCGTACCGCCTGCGGATCACCTTCTTGTCGAACTTCCCGACGCTGGTCTTCGGCACCTCCTCGATCAGCGCCCAGCGCTCCGGCAGCTGCCAGTGCGCGATCCGCTCGGCGAGGAACGCCCGGAGCGTCTCGTAGCCGACCCCGGTGCCGTCCTTCAGCACCACCGTCGCCAGCGGGCGCTCCCCCCACTTCTCGTCCGGCACCGCCACCACCGCCGCCTCGGCGACATCGGGATGGGCCATCAGGTGGTTCTCCAGCTCCACCGACGAAATCCATTCGCCGCCCGACTTGATGACGTCCTTCGCCCGGTCCGTCAGTGTCAGGAAGCCGTCCTCCGAGATGGCGCCGACATCGCCGGTCTTCAGCCAGCCGTCCGGCGTGAACTTGTCCTCCGGGCGGAAGGGCTCGCCGTCCGCCCCGCCGAAGTACGCACCCGCGATCCACGGGCCGCGCACCTCCAGCTCGCCCACCGAACTGCCGTCCCACGGCACGAGCCCGCCGTCGGCCGCGGTCAGCCGGTACTCCACGGATGCCGGGAACCGGCCCTGGGACACCCGGTACGGCCACTCCTCCTCCGCCGTGAGACCGCCGGGCGGGTGGGCCACGGAGCCGAGCGGCGAGAGCTCGGTCATGCCCCAGGCGTGCACGACCCGGATGCCGTGCCGCTCCTCGAACGCCCTCATCAGGGACGGCGGGCAGGTCGACCCGCCGATGTAGACCTCGCGCAGGCTGGACACGTCCCGCGGCCCCGCGTCCAGCTCGGACAGCAGGCCCTGCCAGATGGTGGGGACGGCGGCGCTGAGGGTGGGCCGGACCGACTCGATCATGTCGGCGAGCGGCGCGGGCTGGAGAAAGCGGTCGGGCATCAGGATGGAGGCGCCCCCCATGAAGGCGGCGTGCGGAGTGCCCCACGCGTTTGCGTGGAACATCGGCACCACCGGCAGCAGGGTGTCCCGCTCGGACAGGCGGAAGCCCTCCATACTGTTGATCTGCATCGAGTGCAGATAGATCGAACGGTGGCTGTAGGCGACGCCCTTGGGGTCGCCGGTCGTGCCGGAGGTGTAGCACAGCGCCGCGGCCCGGCGCTCATCGGTGACGGGCCAGGGGTAGCGCGTGGGACGGCCCTCGATCAGCTCCTCGTAGTCGTGGACGGCGGCGCGACAGCCGTCCAGTACGGAGCGGTCTCCCGGCCCGGCGACGACCACGTGCTCGACGGACGTGAGCAGCGGCAGCAGCGGGGCGAGCAGCGGCAGCAGCGAGCCGTTGACAATGATCACGCGGTCGGCGGCGTGGTTGACGATCCAGGTCAGCTGGTCGGCGGGCAGCCGGAGATTGAGGGTGTGCAGCACGGCGCCCATCGAGGGCACCGCCAGATACGCCTCCAGATGCTCACAGTTGTTCCACATGAGCGAGCCCACGACCTGGCCCTCTTCGACCCCGAGCTCTTCGTGCAGGGCGTTCGCGAGCTGGGTGGACCGCAGTGCCACGTCGTGGAAGGTACGGCGCTGCGGCTCGCCGTCACCGGTCCAGGTGATCACCTGGGCCTTGCCGTGCGCCAGTGCCCCGTGGACGAGGATGCGGGTCACGGTCAGCGGTACGTCCTGCATCGTGCTGAGCACCGGGGCCTCCAGGGGTGGTTCCGGTTACGCGCGGGTCGAGGTGTCCGCCGATTGTGCAGCCGACCGGGCGGTATGTCACTACCTGGTGGTCACGACACCCAACTCCCTCTCCCTCCCCTGATCACGCCGCCCGAGCTCAGGCAGCCCGGGCTCAGGCAACCTGGGCTCAGGCAGCCTGGGCTCACGCGGCCCGGGTGAGGGCCGGGCTCAGGCAGCCTGGGCTCAGGCGGCCCGGGTGAGCGCCGGGTCCTCGCGCAGCTTGCCGAGGGCGCGCGAGACGGCGCTCTTGACCGTGCCCACGGACACGCCCAGTACCTCCGCCGTCTGAGCCTCGCTCAGGTCCTCGTAATACCTGAGGACGAGCATGGCCCGCTGCCGGTCCGGCAGCCGCAGCACCGCGCGCCACATCGCGTCCCGCAGCACCTGCTGTTCGGCGGGGTCCGGAACGGGAACCGGGTCCGGCTCGGGCAGTTCCTCGCACACGAACTCGTCGACCTTGCGCTTACGCCACTGCGAGGTCCGCGTGTTCACCAGCGCCCGGCGGACATACCCGTCCAGCGCGTTGTGGTCCTCTATCCGCTCCCACGCCAGATATGTCTTCGTCAGCGCGGTCTGTAGCAGGTCCTCCGCGTCCCAGGCGTTGGCGCTCAGCGAACGGGCGGTGCGCAGCAACACCGGTCCCCGCGCCCGCACATATGACGCGAAACACGGAAAGGCGGCGGTGGACGCGCCGGTGCACACACTCGTGGTCATACCTCCCACGCTAGGAGCGGGCCGCGGGCCAGGGATCCGCCGTAAGTGCCGAAGACGCCTCAGCCTCAGGTTGTAGGGGTAGGGCTGGCACCACCTCCTGCGGGGGGAGGGGTGGCGGAGAGTACCTCAGGGTTGCACCCCAGGGGGTGTGCCGCGGAAGTAGTAGGGCCGGGGGATCAGTCGATGATCGCGACGGGTGCGTCCACCTTGTTGCGGTCGATGTTCAGGGTCCGGCCGCCGTGCGTCTCGGTGACATTGCCTACGTACTGATGGATACGGCGGTGCGGATGCCAGGCGCTCTTGGCCAGGACCGGTTCACCGGACAGCGACGCCTTCCCGCTCCAGCGCGCGAACCACATCACGGAGGGGAGGTCGTGCTTGCCCGCCTTCCGGGCCTTCTCCAGATGCAGCACCCCCGACTCGGCGCTGCTGTAGAAGCCCGGGAAATATCCGCGTGAACGCACTTCGCGGCACCAGCCTCGGATGAAGGAGAGGGTGGTCTTGGCGCAGCCGGTGCGCGTCTGGTCGTATGCCTCCATGTCGAGATAGAGCGCGCTGCGCTTCTTGATGGCCAGCGCCTTGGCGCGCTTGACCGCGTCCTTGCCCTCCTTGCGCCCCTGCGACGAGGGCTTGGAGCCGATGGGAACGTGCTTCTTGTTCGTGTTGCGGACGCAGGGGGACTGGGAGCCGACGTAGATGGGCAGCACCCGCCAGCCGATGGTGCGGGTCCCCCGCATCCAGGACACGGTGAGGTGCGGCTGGCTCGGGCAGGCGCGGCCACGGCCGCCGTAGTAGACGCCGACCGCGCGGTACCGGGAGCCGCTCCAGGCACGCAGCGTCTCGAGCGAGGGGGCATGACACGTGTCGAAGCCCCAGCCCTGGAAGACCTTGGCGCCCAGCGGCCGGGGGTCGGGGAGGGCCGCCGCCGAGGAGGAGCCGGGGGCCGCCGCCGGAGAGGAGGCGGCGGAAGGGGCGCCGACGATCAGCGTGGCCAGCGTCGCGGACAGGCCGGTCGCACATCCGACGACCTTCCATCTGATCTTCTTTCTTCGGTCCATATGAAGAGTGAAAGTGCCCGTGGGGGGACCGGGCCCGCAGACACGCGCACGGTTCAGCCGTCTGCACCGATGAGCAGCCCGGATGTCGGTACCCCGGTGCCCGCCGTGACCAGGACGCGGGCCGCGTCCTGAACCTGGTTGACCGAGGTGCCGCGTATCTGGCGCACCGCCTCCGCTATCCCGTTCATACCGTGCAGATACGCCTCGCCGAGCTGGCCGCCGTGGGTGTTGAGCGGCAGCGCGCCGTCGGCGACGAAGCCGGGGGCCTCGCCCGGCCCGCAGAAGCCGAACTCCTCCAGCTGCATCAGCACAAACGGGGTGAAGTGGTCGTAGAGGATGCCCACATCGATGTCGGCGGGGGACAGCCCACCGCTGCGCCAGAGCTGGCGGGCGACCACTCCCATCTCGGGCAGCCCGGTCAGATCGTCCCGGTAGAAGCTCGTCATCTGCTCCTGCCCGCGGCCGGCGCCCTGCGCCGCGGCGGTGATCACGGCGGGCGGATGCGGCAGATCGCGCGCCAGCTCCACACTCGTGACCACGAGGGCCTGGCCGCCGTCCGTCTCCTGACAGCAGTCCAGCAGCCGCAGCGGCTCGACGATCCAGCGGGAGGCGGCGTGGTCGGCGAGGGTGATCGGCTTGCCGTAGAAGTACGCGGCCGGGTTGGTGGCGGCATGGCGGCGGTCCACGACGGCCACCTGGCCGAACACCTCCGGAGCCAGGCCGTACGCGTGGAGATAGCGCTGCGCGGCCATGGCGACCCAGGAGGCGGGGGTCAGCAGGCCGAAGGGCAGCGACCAGCCGAGCGCGGTGCCCTCGGCCGAGGGCTCGCGGTGCAGCACGCCGGACCCGAAGCGGCGGCCGGAACGCTCATTGAACGCGCGGTAGCAGACCACGACGTCGGCGACGCCCGTGGCCACGGCGAGCGCGGCCTGCTGAACGGTGGCGCAGGCGGCTCCCCCGCCGTAGTGGACGCGGGAGAAGAACGAGAGCTCGCCGATGCCGCACGCCTGCGCCACGGTGATCTCGGGGCTGGTGTCCATGGTGAAGGTGACCAGGCCGTCGACGTCGGCGGGGGTGAGCCCGGCGTCGGCCAGGGCGGCCTGGACGGCCTCGACCGCCAGCTTCAGCTCGCTGCGGCCGGAGTCCTTGGAGAACTCGGTGGCCCCGATCCCCACGACCGCGGCCCGGCCGCCGAGCGTGTCGACTCCACGAACGCTCATCGGGCCTCCCCGTGCAGGGAGTCCGGGGAGTCCAGGCCGTCCGGGGAGTCCAGGCCGTCCGGGGGGAGCCGCAGGGTGACCTTGCCGGTCACATGGTTCCCGATCGCGTTGCGCCCGGTCACCGAGACCTCCGCGGTGCCGTCGGCGACGGCCGTGACCCGCCCGGTCAGCACCATCTCGTCGCCGGGGTAGTTGGGTGCGCCGAGCCGGATCGCGACCTTCTGGAGCCGGGCGTGCGGCCCGAAGTGATCCGTGATGTACCGGCCCACCAGGCCATTGGTGGTCAGGATGTTCATGAAGATGTCCGGCGAGCCCTTCTCCTTGGCGGCCTCGGCGTCGTGGTGCACGTCCTGGTAGTCGCGGGAGGCGATCGCGCCGGAGACGATGAGGGTCCGGGTGATCGGGATGCGCAGCGGCGGCAGCTCGTCGCCGACCCGGATCGCGGTGGCAGGGACCGTCATCCGGCCACCTCCGCCAGCTCTTCGCCCAGCTCGTCCAGGAGCCCGGGCGCGGGTCCGAGATACGCGTCCAGCTGCCGACCCCACAGGAAGTGCCGGTGGACGGGGTACTCCACATCGGCGCCGATGCCACCGTGCAGATGCTGGCCCGAGTGCACCACCCGCTTACCCGCCTCGCAGGCCCACCAGGCGGTGGTGAGCGCATGGGTGGCGGCGGGCAGGCCCTGGTCGTAGCGCCAGGCCGCCTCGTACGCCGTGACCCGGATGGCCTCGGTGTCCATATGGGCGTCCGCCGCGCGCATCAGCACGCCCTGATGCGTGGACAGCGGGCGGCCGAACTGCTGGCGGACCGCGGTGTGGTGGACCACCCGGTCGAGCGAGCCCCGGCAGACCCCCGCCTGGAGCCCGGCGAACGCGGTGCGGGCCCGGCCGAGCACATCGGCATGACTCTCCTCGCCGCCGAGCGGCTCGGCGGGCGCCCCGTCGAGGGTCAGCCGGCCCGCCGCCCATGGCGCAGTGGTCTCAACAGCCTCGATCTCGACTGCCTCGGTCCCGACGGCCTCGGTCCCGACGGCTTTGCGCTCGACGGATCCGGCCCCGGCGGCCTGGACCTCGACCAGGAAGCAGCGCGGCGCCGCCCCGGCCACGCGGGCCGGAACCAGGACGTGGGTCGCCGCCCGCAGCCAGGGCACGGCCGGGAAGGTACCGCTCAGCCGCCAGCCGTCCGCCGTCCGGCGCGCGGTGGCCACCCGCGGGCCGAAGGCGCCCGTCGCGACCGCCGTGCCGTCCCCCAGGGCGGGCAGCAGCCGCTCGCGCTGCTCCGCCGTGCCGTGGACGGTCACCGGCAGCACTCCATACGCACAAGTCGCCGCGAGCGGCACCTGGGCGGTGGCCCTGCCCTGCTCCTCCATCAGCAGCACCAGCCCGACCAGGCCGATCTCCTCCACGGCGGCCGGCAGCCCGGCCGCGCACAGCGCCTTCCACAGCTCGGTGTCCGTGCCGGTGCCGAGGGCGGACAGCCGCTCGTGGGTGGACAGATCACCGAAGATCTCCGCCGCCAGCTCGCATGCGGCTTGTTGCTCCACGGTGGGCGCGAAGTCCATCAGGCCACCGCCCCTCGGAAGACGGGAAGCTCCAGATCGGCGTCCACGCGCAGAAACTCCAGCTCGACGGGCATGCCGATGCGGACCTTGTCGTACGGCACGCCCGTGATGTTGCTGATCATCCGCACCCCTTCCACGAGCTCGATCAGGCCTACGGCGTATGGCGGGTCGAAGGCCGGGAACGGCGGGTGGTGCATGACGACATAGCTGAACACCGTCCCGGCGCCGGACGCCTCGACCGTCTCCCACTCCTGGCAGCCGCACGCACCGCACCCCGGGAGCCAGGGGAAACGGAGCGTCCCGCAGCCTGTGCAGCGCTGGATGAGCAGTCTGTGCTCGGCGACCCCCGCCCAGAAGCCTTCGTTGTCGCGGTTGATCACTGGGCGCGGGCGCCTCGCCTCCTTGGCCTCCGTCGGGCGGGCCTTCCCCTCCGACGCCCGGCGCGCCGGGGCGTACTTGAGGATGCGGAAGCGGTGTCTGCCGACCAGCTCCCCTCCCGCCCGGATGTCCATCCGCGTCGTGACGAAGTGGCCGGAGCCCAGCTTGGTGGTCTTGCGCGGCGAGACCGACTCGATCACCGCGTCGAGGGTGATGCGATCGCCCGGCCGCAGGGGACGCAGATACTCCTGCTCGCAGTCCGTGGCGACGACCGAGGTACAGCCCGCCCCGTCCAGGAGGTCCAGCAGCTCGTCGTACGCCTCGGAGCGCGCCGAGCCGCCCGCATGGCCGGACAGCCCGCCCATCGTCCACACCTGGAGCATCGTCGGCGGCGCGATGGCCGGATAGGCCGGGTTGGCGTCGCCCATCGCCTCGCACCAGTGCCTGATCATCGGCTCGTTGACCGGGTCCTTGCCCACGCCCCCGGTCGCGGCCGCCCGGCCCTCGTACGCCCTCAGGCGCCCGTATAAATCGTCGCCGGCCACCCCGCGACCGGCCTTCCGCTCATCGGTCGACCCCGCCCTCTCACTGGTCATCGCTGCCCCCGCCGCATGCCGAGCCGCATCGTGGCCACGATTTCCCGCTGCACCTCACTCGCACCGCCCCCGAAGGTGTTGATCTGCGCGGCCCGGTTCATCCGCTCGAGCTCGCCGTCGCCGAACGCGCCCGGCGATCCCGCCCGGATCAGCCCCGCTTCCCCCACAATCTCCTGACACATCCTGTACACCTCGACGGCGCTTTCGGTTCCCGCGAACTTGACCCCACTCGCATCGCCCGGGCTCAGCGTCCCCGCCCCCACGTCCCCCACCAGCCGCCAGTTGAGCAGCCGGGTGGCCGCCAGCCGGGCGTGTGCCTCCGCGAGCCGGGACCGCACCCAG
This sequence comes from Streptomyces sp. NPDC097640, assembly GCF_040302705.1. NCBI lineage: Bacteria > Bacillati > Actinomycetota > Actinomycetes > Kitasatosporales > Streptomycetaceae > Streptomyces > Streptomyces sp. NPDC097640. The sequence continues at coordinate 6,470 of NZ_JBEOSB010000038.1, read as the reverse complement.
GGCCGGTCGGCGGGGCGCTCGCCGGTGTGCGGGTCCGGCGTGCGGGCGTGGGCGAGCGCCGCCTCGTAGAAGTCCTCGGCCTGCATGCCGATGGCGGCGAGCGCGACCCGCTCGTGGTTCAGCTGGTTGGTGATCAGCCCCCAGCCGCCGTTCTCCTGGCCGACGAGATGGTCGGCCGGGACGCGGACCGAGTCGTAGTACGTCGCTGTGGTGGTCAGTCCGGCCACCGTCTCGATCGGCGTCCACGAGAAGCCGGGGGCGTCGGTCGGCACCAGGATGATGGAGATGCCCTCGTGTTTGCGGGCCGCCGGGTCGGTGCGGCAGGCCAGCCAGATCCAGTCGGCGTTGTGGGCGTTGCTGGTGAAGGTTTTGGCGCCGTCGATCAGCCAGTCGCCGCCGTCGCGCACGGCTCTGGTGCGCAGGGAGGCGAGGTCCGTGCCGGCCTCCGGCTCCGAGTAGCCGATGGCGAACACGAACTCGCCGCTGAGGATGCGCGGCAGGAAGAACCGCTTCTGCTCCTCGGTGCCGTACTTCATCAACGTCGGGCCGACGGTGTTGAGCGTGACCATGGAGACCGGCGCGCCCGCCCGGTACGCCTCGTCGAAGAACACGAACTGCTCGTCGGGGCCACGCCCTTGGCCTCCGTACTCGATCGGCCAACCGAGCCCCAGCAGGCCGTCGGCGCCGATGCGGCGCAGCAGCAGCCGCTGCCGGGCCGGGTCGTCCGGCAACGCGGCGCGCGTCTCGGGGGTGATCAGCTCGCGGAAGTAGCCGCGGAGTTCCTCGCGCAGCCGCCGCTGGCGGGGGGTGGGGGCGAGGTGCATGGGCAGCGGTCTCCCCTTCGCTCGACGGCGTCGCCCGTACGGCCGGGCGGGTCGAAAGCTTTCTGACTATCCGTCAGCTAAATCGACGGTGTCAAGGTCGCGTGGCCACAAGCGAAACCGCGCGACGACGCACAAAGCCGTGCGACGGCACCCCAGTACCGCCGCACGGCCGTATGACCTCACCCGTCCCCTGGGATCAATGAATCACTTCCTCCGCGGTCGGCGAGAGATGGAAAGACGCGCAAGCAGAGCTGCCCAGCCGGTCACCGACAAATCACACGAGCCCACCGATTCCCACGCACGCATGATGGGGAAGCGCGGGCGCGGTGTGTGGGGTGAAGGCGCACGGAGCGTTTGAAACGGGTTTCCCGGCCCGCGCACACCCGTCTGCACGGGGAACCCGGGGAACCCCCCTGCGCGTGACGCAAACCACGATCCAAAGTTGTACAGAAAGTGACCTGTGCGCTACGCGTTCGGGTGGGACTATCGTGATGGCGCGACGAGGCGCTCCGCGAGGGGATGGCACGGCCACTGGCCGACACTTCCGCACTGAGGCGGACAGGGAATCCGGTTTCCCGCTCTCCCCACGGCCGGACGCCCGGTATCCGGGACGGTGTAACCAGGGGGAGCGGTGTACGAGCTCTATGAACAGGGGTGGTTCCAACACTTCGTGTTACCCATGGGGCTCTGCGCGCTGGTCACCTGGATTTCACTGGTGCACCGGTTCGCCGAGAAGGGCCGCTTGCTGGGGACCGCCCGGTCGGCCGCGCTGTGCGGCACGATCACGGCGTGCACCTGCGCCGCCGCGCTGATCACCATCACGCTCCTGCTGCCGCACGCCGCGGACGTGCCCCCCGCCGTTGCAGCGGCCGCCGCCGGGGGCGCGCTGGCACCGCGGGTCCGCCAGCAGCAGAACCAGCAGTCCACCCCGCCGTTCGTCGCCCTGATCACGCTGGGCATCGCCGTGCTGCTCGGCCACCTCGAACGGCGGCTCGTCCACGACATGTACAGCCGCTGCCACCGGCTGGTCAGGGACTTCGAGGACATCGCACAGCTGCGCATGTTCGCCTTCGACGCCCGCGCGCATCTGCGCGGCTGCGCCATGCAGACCAAGGACAAGACAGCCATCGACGGGCTGCACGAAGACGTGCAAGCGCTCCTGGACGAGGCCGTGAAGGTCGAGGCCGACGCGGAGGCGAGCCGACGGCGGCGAGAGTTACAGGACTTCCCGAAAGACCTGCACCGCCGGACGCGGGAGGAGGCGGAGGACTGCCGGCAGGCGCTGGCCAAGGCCAGGGAGGCCTGCGTGCAGATGCTCGAGTTCGGCTACAAGCACGGGAAGCGCAGCAGCGACAGGGACCTCATGCGAATCCGGCGGACGGCCATGGCCGTCGAACCGCTCGCCGAAGCCCCTGCGCCGCATCCGTGACGTGCCCGCCCCCCATATTCAATGGGTATAGACGAACACGTCGGAACTGCCCTGCTCCATGGCGACCGCGTCCTGATGGACGGCCTTGGGCTCAACGAAGCTGATCTTGATGTCGAGCTCAAGCGCCTCCGCCACGGCGGCAAGGCTGCGCAACGTCAGATTCTCGTCACCGGACAGGATCTGACTCACCCGGCCCGGACTCACGTCCATCAGCCTGGCCAGATCGGCCCGGCTCATGTCCCGCTTGCCCAGCACCCCGGCCACCTCGACGGTGGCCTGCCTGGCCAGCCGCGCGCCGGTCGCGTCCGCGGCGTCCGCCCTCACACCCTTGCTCTTCCACGGCAAGATGCATCACTCCAAACCGCGCTGTGTCGGCGTCATGGCATCCTTCTTCTCTTCACAGTGTCAGGATCCCACCTTTAGCTTCAGCTAAAAGTCCACTTTCGGCTCAATCTCGCGAGGAGGGCGCGGATCGCGCTCCATCCCGCGGCCGTGACCTGCGGCGACGGCACGCACCACACGTTTTCGGCCAGATCGCGGCAGAAGGGGCGCGCGGGACCCGGGGGGCGGCGACGCGGTCGTCGCCGCCCCCCCGAGGTCCGCCCCTTCCATGGGGACACCGCCGCGATCGCCGACGCGCGTGACGGATGAAACGAATGGCTGCCGCCCGTCCAAGTAGTGGGTGAAGGGACCACCGACCACCTTGGAGGAACGGGTGCCCTTGATACCCGAACGGGCCGCAGTGCCCCAACGACGGGCGAGCCGGGCCGCGCCTCCGCGGCCGGACGCCGCGGGATTCGCGGCGTTCTACGAGGAGAACTTCGACGCCGTCCTCGGCTTCGTGACCCGGCGCACCACCTGCCCGCAGTTGGCCGCGGACCTCACCGCCGACATCTTCGTCGCCGCGCTGGAGGCGGCCGGCCAGTACGACCCCGGGCGCGGGACGCCCGCCGCCTGGTTGCACGGCATCGCCCGCAACGTCCTGTCCTCCCACTACCGGGGCAGCGCCCGCGAACAGCACGCGGTGGCCCGGCTGAACGGGCGCCGGATGTTGGACGAGGAGGACATCGCCGCGCTGGAGGAGCGGATCGACGCGGAACGCGCGGCGCGCGAGCTGGTGGAGCGGCACAGCGCGCTGAGCCGGCCGCTGCGCGAGGTGCTCGATCTGGTGGCCGTCGACGGCCTCACCCCGCGCGAGGCCGCCCAGGTCCTCGGGCTCAACCAGGCGACGGTGCGGGTCCGCCTGCACCGCGCGAAGCGCGCGCTGCGCGCCGAACGCCCACCCGTCGTCACGCACGCGGAACCCACCCTGGAGGCCGTCTCATGAACACGCCCACCCAGTTCAAGCAGCGCCTGGCATCGGAGCTGTCGGCCATGGCCACGCACCCGGTCCCGGTCCCGGCCCCCGCTCCCGCTCCCGCTCCCGCCACCCGGGCCCCGGCCCACCGTCTTCGGCTCCCGTTCGCGATCGCGGCGGTGGCGACGGCGGCCGCCGCGGCCGTGGTCGTGCCGACGCTGACCGGCTCGGGCAGCTCGCCCGCGTACGCCGTGACCCGGGAGGACGACGGCTCCCTGACCCTTCTCCTGAACCGCCCCGAGGGCCTGCCCGGCCTCCAGAAGCAGCTGAAGAAGATGGGCGTGCGGGCGGCTGTCCTGGAGGGAGACAAGAACTGCCCCACGGGCGCGCCGCCCCATGCCCCCTGGGCCACCGCGGGCTACGCGATGACGTTCCCGTCCGACCCCGCGAAGGCCATCATCCACCCGGACATGATCCCGGACGACACCGTCGCGTCGGACGGCCGACGGGTCGCCGGTGCGACGCTGCTCATCGTGGCGGAGTTCGGCAAGGACAACGCGACCAAGGCGGTGTCGTTCCGGCTGGTGTCGAAGGTCCCGAAGTGCAGCGTGCCGGGGATAGGCGGCGGTCCGGGCGCGCACGCCTGATCCGGGGGCGGAGCCGTCGCCGACGCCGTTCGGCGGCGGCCCGCGTCACCCCGTCCGGGCCGGCTCGAGGTGGAGGTGTACCGCGGCGGTGGTGCGCGCGGCATCGCCGGTGGCGAGCAGGTCCAGCAGCGCCCCGCGCAGGACGGCGAGCACGAGGGTGCGCTGCGCGAGCGCCTCCTCGGTATCGCGCAGTGCGGCGGGCTGGCCGGCGGCGAGCAGCTCCAGCCAGTCGTCGACCGTGTCGCGGGCGAAACCGGCCCACGGCCCGTCCGGGTCGGTGAGGGAGCGCGCGTAGCTCTCCACCCACAGCGTCAGCAGGCCACGGTGAGCCTCGTCGGACAGCCACCGCCACAGCTCACGCGCGACCGACCACAGCTCACCGCTGTCATTCCGCGAGTCCGCGATCCGCTGGATGTGTGCCAGCTCATCGGCCCTGGCCCTGGCGAGCAGGGCGCGGATCAGGCCGTCCTTGCTGCCGAACAGATAGAGCAGCACGCGTGGGCTGGAGTGGATCTCCTCGGCGAGGGGGCGCAGGGACAGCTCGCCGAGACCGCTGCGCAGCGCGTAGGCGTAGGCCGCCTCCAGCAGTTCCTGCCGACGCGGGGACGGGCTTGGTTCGGATCGGGTCACCGGGCTAGTCTACTGAAACAGTCGTTTCAGTGCAGAGTGATGGGGCATGGGTGGACATCATGGCGGAGCGTGAGGTGGCCATTCGGACGCTGGACCACCCCGGTGACCTGGGCTGGGTGGTGATGGCACACGGCGAGTTCTACGACCGGGAGTTCGGCTGGGACACCAGCTTCGAGGCGCTCGTCGCCCGGATCGTCGCCGACTACGCCGACGCGAGGGAACCCGGGCCGCAGGCGGCATGGATCGCCGAGGTCGACGGCGTGCGGGCCGGCTGCGTCTTCTGCGTATGCGCGGACGACCGGACCGCGAAGCTGCGGCTGCTGCTCGTCGATCCGGCGGCGCGCGGCCTGGGCCTGGGAGCCCGCCTGGTCGAAGAGTGCCTGCGGTTCGCGCGGGCGGCCGGATACGAGGCGATCACCCTGTGGACCAACGATGTGCTCGGCGCCGCCCGGCGCATCTATCAGAAGCACGGCTTCGAACTCGTCGCCGAAGAACCTCACGACAGCTTCGGCCACCACCTCGTCGGCCAGACCTGGCAGCGCCACCTGTAGCGGCCGCTCCACTGGCTTCGCCACGCCGTACAGGAACTCAGCGTTCACTCCCCCACACAGACGTAGTGCCGCACGGTGCCGTCGTCGCCCTCGTCCCACTCGGCGTCGTCCTGGTCGAGATCCACCTCGACACCCATAGGCTCGAGCATCGTGTGTATGCGCTGCCGGACCGGCTCGCTCAGGTAGTTGTGGTGCAGGTCCAGCTTCTTGAGATGGGTCAGCGGCTGGCCACCCAGAAGGGCGTCGGCGCCGTCGTCGCTCAGGGTGCCCATGGACAGGTCGAGCACCTCGAGCCGGGCGACCACCGGAGCGGACGCCACGGCGGCGGCGATCTCATCCTGGATCTCGCTGTTACGCAGGGCCAAACGCCGCAGCCGGGGCAACCGCGCACCGGACAGGATCGGCTCCAGGTCGGCGGCCTCACAGTCGGCTCCGTACTCCGAGGTGCCCAGCCACAGTTCGAGGTGGACCAGCGCGGGCAGTTCGCTCGCCCCCACACCACGGACGACGTTCACCGGCAGACCACCGCTTTGCACGGTCAGCCTGCGCAGCGCGTCGTGGCGCAGGGCGGGGAACTCCAGCCTCAAAGTTTCCCCCACACTGATGCCCTCTCCCGCGCGCACGCCGAACTCCTCCAGTTCGGGAAAGCCGGCCAGCAGCGGCGTGACGTCGGTCTGGCTGATCCGGGAGATCTCGCACTCCTCGACCACGATGTCCCCGAGAAACACCGACCGCAGGGCCGGCAGCCGGTCACGCGCGCTCAACAGCGCTTCGATGACGCCGGAGGGATCGGTGTCTTCCGGGTCCTCCCAGAGGCCCACGATCAGGGCACGGACCCGAGTGGTGTCGACCTCGCCACAGAAACGGCCAAAGGCGCTTTCCCAGGTCTCCTCGGCTCCGTACCCCTCGGCGGCGATCCGCCAGGCCACCGCGTCGGGTTCGGGCAGCTTCATCGTCTCGCCGGGTGCGGGAAACGTGAAAGCGGGGAGGCCGTACAGAGGCTGTCGCACGACTCCCGGCCCCCGAAGGTCAAGAGCGCCCTCGGGGTCTGTGGCTGATGAGTTTGTTGAGGTTATGGACCGTGCCGAGGAG
>NZ_JBEOSB010000037.1:0-110416 GCF_040302705.1 Streptomyces sp. NPDC097640 | reverse complement strand
GGCGACCTCGACCTGCCGGGAAGGTGGGTGGACTGGGAGAACCGCATCCCGGCGCCCTCGTGGATCTCCATCGTATGGCGGGCGGAAGATGACCAGCTGCACACGGGGGCACGCGCCGTCCTGGAGCACCTCCTGAACGGGGTGCATACCGAGCTGTACGCCGGCGCCGAGGTCAACTGGCCGAGCTGGCGGACCTTCGCTGGCACCTTCGGTGGCCAGCAACTCACGATGGCAGGGCTTCGCCCGGACCTGTGGGCGATCGGCCACTCCACCGAGAGCGGAGCCGCCGTCATTCAGCAGGACGGCAGGATCATCGCCGACCGGGCCGGTTCCCCTTCCCTGGCCGTCCTGCGCGGCTGGCTCACGGACTGGGAAAAGGCTGGTCGGCCCGCTCCCGAGGACTTCGCCCCGAGCCTGGTGCGCCATGACGATAGCCGCGACCGAGCTGGCTGGACGCTGCGGCTATCCCTGTGATCACTCTTACCGGCGCCCCGTCCGCGCGTGGCCCCCGTGGCACTCATTACACGTACGCGAGCCGCTGAACTCCTGTACGACGTAACGGCTACCGCTTGGTAGTCGCTGTTGACGACAACTAACTGAATAGGGCAACAATCTCGACCCCAAGTGCGCGGGCGATCAGAGCGAGATGGTCGATGGAAGTCCCGTATTGCGCCAGCTCAATCCGGTAGATCGTGTGGCGGCTGAGCCCCGTGAGCTCTGCCAGCTGCTCTTGCGAGAGCTTCCCCTCCTCGCGGAGGACCCGGACGCGATCTCCTACCCGGCGGCGCTGCTGGAGCACCCAGTCGGGGAGGGAATCGGTCGGCACCCGACCACGCTCGGGCGCCGCTGATCATTTGTCTGCCGCAGATTTTCAGCAATACCTACCCGTCGGTAGAAACGCAGGTATCAGCAGCTCTCAGCGCACCCCGCCCGCTCACACGGGTCGCCCAACCGGCCCTCCCTCACATTGCTCCCCACAGCCGTCATTCAGCGTCATCGACCGACATCGAATCTCGCCCGTTTGTCCCGAATTCGAGGATCACCGCAGGTCACAGTATGTTCAAGGATCTGGTTCGAGTCCCGTTACTCACCCTGAATAGTCAAGGGGCTGGCCTGGGTAAACAGGTCAGCCCCTTGTCATGTCCAAAGAGCCGTGCGCTCGAACCGTACCGCGATGGACAGGCCGCCTTCGGGGCGTGCGCCGGCGGTCAGGGTGGCGTGGTGAGCCTGGGTGACGGCGTTGACGATGGCGAGGCCGAGACCGTAGCCGTCGCCGCGGCCGTGACGATCGGGCGCCAGCTTCTGGAAGGGTTGGAAGAGGCGCTGGACCTGGTCGTCGGGGATGGCCGGCCCGCTGTTGGTGATCGTCAGGGTCGCCCGCGTGCCGGAGGTCTCGGTGGTGATCTCTACGTACCCGTCCGGGTGGTTGTGGCGGATGGCGTTGTCGACGAGGTTGGCCACGAGGCTCTCGATCAGTCTCGGGTCCCCGGCCGTCACCGCGGGCGTCAGGTGTTCGGCGAGGTCGATGCCTCTCCCGGTGGCCTGGTCGCGGCGGGAGGCGAGCACTCCTTCGACGATGCGGGCGAGGTCGAGGGTGTCCCGGCGGGAGATTCCGCGCTCGCTGGTGGCGAGGACGAGCAGTGCCTTGACGAGCCGTTCCTGGTGTCCGCCGAGGGCGAGGGCTTCCTGGCAGGCCGAGCGCAGCGTGTCGGCGTCGGCGTCGGGGTCGGCGAGGGCGACTTCGAGGAGGGTGCGCAGGCCGGCGAGGGGGGTTCGCAGCTCATGGGAGGCGTTGGCGACGAAGTGGCGTTGGGCGTCGAAGGAGGCCTGAAGGCGGGCGAACAGGTCGTCGAGGGTGTGGCCGAGCTCGGTCAGCTCGTCCGTGGGCTCGCCGAGGTCGAGGCGCCGGTGGAGGTCGCCGGCGGAGATGATTTTGGCGGTGGCGGTGATGGACCGCAGCGGGTGCAGGAACCGGCCGGCGACGAACCAGCCGAGAGCCAGGGCGACGGGTATCAGAACGACCAGCGCCACGGCGGACCCCGTGAGGAGTTGGGGCAGGCTGATCCCGTTCCCGGTTCCGGTGATCGCGCCCGATGACGGCCGGCCCTTGGGCTTGGTCGACTGGGCGCCGGCGAGCGGGACGGCGACGCACACGAGCACGAAAACCCCGGCGGCGTAGAGGCCCGCCGCGTAGGCGAGCGCGAGCCGCGTCTGCAAGGACCTTCTGGCGGGCTGCTGGGGGGAGGTCATGACGATCCGATCCGGTATCCGCCTTCGCGGATGGTCTCGATCACGGGCGGCTCGCCGAGCTTGGCCCGCAGCCGGTGCATGGTGTGCTTGACGGCGCTGCTGAAGGGGTCGGCGGCCTCGTCCCAGGCGCGTTCGAGCAACTCCTCGGCGGAGATGACCAGGCCGGGTGCGGCGAGCAGGCATTCGAGGAGGGCGAACTCCTTGGGGCTCAACTCAAGGCGCCGGCCGGCCCGGAACGCGGTGCGGCGGGCCGGGTCGAGGGTGATGTCCCCGCAGGCCAGGGTGGGCGGCAGCGGCGGGGTGGCGCGGCGGGCCAGTGCGCGGACGCGGGCGACCAGTTCGGCGAACGCGAACGGCTTGGGCAGGTAGTCGTCGGCGCCGAGGCTGAGCCCGTCGACACGGTCCTCGATCGTGTCGGAGGCGGTGAGCATCAGGACGCGGGTCTCGCAGCGGCCGTGGGCGAGTTGTCGGCAGATCTCGTCCCCGTGGACGCCGGGCAGGTCGCGGTCGAGGATCACCACCTCGTAGCGGGTGGCGGCCAGGCGGTCGAGGGCGGCGGTTCCGTCCAGGACGACGTCGACGGCCATACCCTCGCGGCGCAGTCCGGTTCCGAGGGAGCGGGCGAGGACCTCGAAGTCCTCGACGACGAGGACCCTCACCCCCGCTCACCGCAGGTCATCGCGCGGGCGGGGCAGACAGGGCGGACAGGGCGGCCGGACCGGCCGCCGGGTCGAGGTGCCATGCCCCGACGATGCCAGATCCCAGGTCGCAGCCGGGTCGCGGCCACTGCGACCGGGCCGGGACCGGGTGCCGCGTACAACCGTCGGCATGAGTCCATTTCGAACCGTGAGCTCGCCGCGGTGAGCGCCCCAGGGATCGTCGTCGCCGGACTGCGCAAGCGGTACGGGGCGACCCCGGCCCTCGACGGCATGTCCTTCACCGTCCGCCCGGGGCTGGTGACCGGCTTCGTCGGGCCGAACGGGGCCGGGAAGTCCACCACCATGCGGGTCATCCTCGGCCTGGACGCGGTCGACGAGGGCACCGCGCTCATCGGGGGGAAGCCCTACCGCGGTCTTCGGCACCCGCTGAACCATGTCGGCTCGCTGCTGGACGCGGCGGCACCGCACCCCGGCCGCAGCGGGCGCAACCACCTGCTGTGGCTGGCGCATTCGCAGGGCCTGGCCGCGCGGCGGGTGGACCAGGTGATCGAGCAGGTCGGCCTGGCCCCGGCGGCCCGGCGCAAGGCCGGCGGCTACTCGCTCGGCATGCGGCAGCGGCTCGGGATCGCCGCGGCCCTGCTGGGCGACCCGCCGATCATCATGCTCGACGAGCCGTTCAACGGCATGGACCCGGACGGCATCATCTGGATGCGCGGCTTCCTGCGGTCGCTGGCCGCTCAGGGCCGCGCCGTGCTGGTCTCCAGCCACCTGATGAGCGAGATGCAGGACACGGCCGACCGTCTCGTCGTGGTCGGGCGCGGCAAGGCCATCGCCGACGCCGGCGTGGCCGAGCTGATCGCCGCCGCCTCCGGAAACCGGGTGGCCCTGCGGACCACGGCCGGGGCACACGCGATGAGGGTGCTCGAGCGTGCCGGCGCGACCGTGGCGGCCACCGGCCGCGACACCGTCGCCGTCTCCGGCCTGCCCGCGGAACGGATCGTGACGCTGCTCAACGACAGCGCGGTGCCGTTCTCCGAGGTGTCGGCACACCGCGCCACCCTTGAGGACGTCTACCTGGAACTCACCCGCGAGGCGGTCGAGTTCCACGCCGCGACGCCCACGGAGGTCTCGCGGTGACCGCCACCCTCGCTCACGTGGTGCACGCGGAGTGGACCAAGTTCCGGACTGTCCGCGGCTGGGTGATCGGCATGGTGGTGGCGGCGCTGATGCCGGTGCTGTTCGCCCTGCTCGTCGGGGTCAGCAGCGATCAGAAGGGCTCACCGCCCGTGCCGATCGGACCCGGCGGTGAGCCGGTGACCGACAGCTTCTACTTCGTGCACCAGCCGCTGACGGGAAACGGCAGCATCACCGTCTCCGTCTCCGCGCTCAGGAGCACCATCCCCGAGCGCCCCGGTGACCTGCGGCCCGGCACCGTGCCGTGGGCGAAGGCCGGGATCATCATCAAGGAGAGCACCCGCCAGGGATCGCCCTACGCGGCGATCATGGTGACCGGCAGCCACGGCGTACGGATGCAGGACAACTACGTCAACGACACGGCCGGCCTCCCCGGCCCGGTCTCCGCCGCGTCCGTCCGCCGGCTGCGGCTGGACCGCTCGGGCGAGGTGATCACCGGCTATGCCTCCGCCGACGGCACGCGCTGGACCAAGGTGGGCACCGTGCGTGTGCGCGGGCTCGGACCGACCGCGCAGGGCGGGCTGTTCGTCGCGTCCCCGCCTTCCGTGGACGGCATGGGCACGCGCGGCAGTGTGTCCACGGCCGTCTTCGGGGATCTCCGTATCCGGGGGCGCTGGGCCGGGGCCGGGGCCGGGGCCGGTGGCGACTGGACAGGCGACCAGGTGGGAGCCGAATCCCCCAGCTTCTCCGGCTACCCGCGGAACACGTCGGGTTCGTTCACGGGAGCGGGATCCGACGGCAGCTTCACCGTGACCGGCGCCGGCGACATAGCGCCCGCCGTTCGCGACACTCTGCCGACCGGCGGCACCCTCGGAGAAATCCTCACCGGCACGTTCGCCGCGCTGATCGTGGTGATCGTCGTGGGGGCGCTGTTCATCACCACGGAATACCGGAAGAACCTGATCCACGTCACCCTGGCCGCCGGCCCGGGACGGAGCCGGGTGCTGGTGGCCAAGGCGCTGGTGCTGGGGGGCGTCACCTTCGCCGCCGGGTTCGCGGGAGCGGCCGTCGCGGTTCCGCTCGGCGAGCGCCTCGCCCGGGCCAACGGCGTGTACATCTTCCCGGTGGCGTCTTCGGCCGAACTGCGGGTGGAGCTCGGGATCGCGGCGCTGCTCGCGACCGCCTCGGTCCTGGCCCTCTGCGTCGGCACCGTTTTCCGGCACAGTGCCGGCGCGGTCACCACCGTCTTCGTGGCCATCGTGCTGCCCCACCTCCTGATCGCCATCCCGTTCATGCCCGCGAGCGTGTCGAACTGGCTGGCCCGGGTGACCCCGGGCGCGGCCTTCGCCGTCCAGCAGACGCTGGTGCCGTATCACCAGGTCACGAGCAACTACACGCCGTACTACGGCTATTACCCGCTGGCGCCGTGGGCCGGGTTCGCCGTCCTGGCCGGCTACGCGGTGGCAAGCCTGGCCGCGGCCGCCCTCCTTCTCCGCAGGAGGGACGCATGAGACCGGCGCTGCACGCGGAATGGACGAAGCTACGGACCGTCGCCGGCCCTCTCTGGCTGCTGCTCGGTACCGTCGCGGCGACCGTGGCCCTGAGCGCCGGGGCGACCTCGGTGGTGAGATGCACGTCGACCGGCTGCGGCGGCGACATGACCAAGCTCAGCCTCATCGGCGTTCAGCTGGGCCAGGCGCTGGTCGTCATCCTGGCCGTCCTGGTCATCGCGGGCGAGTACGGCACGGGCATGATCCGCACCACCCTGGCGGCGATGCCGCGCCGGGCCACCGTCCTCGCGGCCAAAGCCGTCACCCTCGCCGGGGTCGTGGCCGCGGCCGGGACCATCGCGGTGCTCGGGTCGCTGGTGGCCGGGCGGCTCCTCCTGCCCGGCCATGCCTTCACGACTGCCCGCGGCCACCCGGCCCTGTCCCTGGCCGACGGGCCCACGCTGCGCGCGGCCCTCGGGTCGGTCCTCTATCTGGCCCTGATCGCCCTGCTCAGCCTCGGCGTCGCCACCGCGGTGCGGGACTCCGCGACCAGTATCGGGATCGTCCTCGGCCTGCTCTACCTGGTCCCCGTCCTCTCCCAGATGATCGGCGATCCGCGCTGGCAGCGGCTGCTCCAGCAGATCGGGCCGATGAGCGCCGGGCTCGCCATCCAGGCCACCACCGACCTCCGCAGCCTGCCCATCGGCCCCTGGGCCGGTCTCGGCGTGACCACCGGGTGGGCCGCCGCGGCGCTCCTGGCCGGCGGCCTGCTGCTGCGCGTACGCGACGCCTAGGCCCTGTCCGACGGATCTTGACGCCTGCGGCGGCCACGCGGCGGAGCCGCACATCGATACAGCTCCCCCACCCCGCCCCTTCCCGGCCCCTGCCGATATGCGGCTCCGCCACGTGGCCGCCGGACACCGGGCAACGGTGGGGGGGCCTGACCTGCGCGCGCAGGTCCGGCCCTTCGCCATGCGGGTGCGGATGGTCAGTCACCCGGGTCCGGATGTCGTACGGCCTTCTTCACCGCGGCCTCGAGCTTCCCGCGCGGCGTGTCCGTCTCCTTGGCATGCGCGGTCAGCGCCGCCTGGCTCTCGACGGCGGCCTCGTACCAGTGCTTCCACTGTGCCTCCCACTCGTCGCCGATGAGCCCGGAGAGCTTGGCCCGCTCGGCGTCCGCGTTCTGCTGGAGGGAGATGAGTCTGTCGGGGATGTCCACGCGTTGGATCATAAGTCCGACGCTTCGGGCACCTGTGCGCACCGCGCGCCGCGACCCGACACGCGCGGCGGCCGCGCCCCCTCGTAGGCTCGAAGCGCCCGCGAGCCGACACGCGACGGAGATCCCCATGCTTGCGTCCTGGTACGACGAACAAGGTCCGGCCGCCGAGGTGCTGCGCGTCGGTGAGGCGCCCGACCCCGTCCCCGGCCCCGGCGAGGTCCGGGTCCGGGTCACCGTCTCGGGGGTCAACCCCGGCGACACCAAGAAGCGGCGCGGCTGGACCGGCTCGGCGATGCCCTTTCCGCGGGTGATCCCGCACAGCGACGCCGCCGGGGTCGTCGACGCGGTCGGCGAGGGCGTCGACGCCCGCCGTGCGGGGCAGCGCGTGTGGGTGTACGGCGCCCAGTCGTACCGACCCTTCGGCACCGCCGCCCAGTACACCGTCGTGCCCGCCGATCACGCCGTCCCGCTCCCCGGCCACCTGGGCGACGACCTCGGGGCGAGCCTCGGCATCCCCGGCATCACCGCGCACCGCACCGTGTTCGCGGACGGCTCGGTCGACGGCAAAGTCGTGCTGGTCAACGGCGTCCTCGGCGGGGTCGGCTCGCCGGCCGCCCAGCTCGCCCGCTGGGCGGGGGCCACCGTCATCGGCACCGTCCGCCGCGGCGCCGATCTGGACCGCGTCGATCCGGCCGTCGTCTCCCACGCCGTCGCCCTGGACGGCGCCGACCCCGCCGCCGAGATCCGCTCGTACGCCCCCGGCGGCGTGGACCGGATCGTCGAGGTCTCCCTGTCCGACAACGCCGACCTGGACAACGCCGTCGCCGCGGGCGGCGCGGTCATCGCCGCGTACGCCACGGGCGCCGACCGCACCGAGATCCCCTTCTGGACGCTGCTGTTCAACAACGTCACCCTGCGGCTGATGGGCAGCGACGACTTCCCCGCCGAGGCCAAGCGGCAGGCCGCCCGCGATCTGACGGCCGCGGCCGCCGTCGGCGCGCTCACCGTCGATGTCGGCGACCGCTACCCGCTCGCCGACATCGCCGGGGCCCACGCCCGCGTCGACGCGGGCGGGCGCGGGCGGGTCCTGGTCGATATCCCCCGGTGACCGCCACCGCCCTCGTGCGACGGGCCGGACCGGCCGGTGAGGCGGGTCAGTGGCCGCGCGGGGCGTACATGATGACCGCCATCCCGGCGAGGCAGACCAGCGCGCCGATGATGTCGAAGCGGTCGGGCCGGTAGCCGTCGGCGACCATGCCCCAGGCGATCGACCCGGCGACGAAGATGCCTCCGTAGGCGGCCAGGATGCGCCCGAAGTCGGCGTCGGGCTGGAAGGTCGCGGCGAAGCCGTAGGCGCCCAGGGCCAGGACGCCCGCCCCGATCCAGAGCCAGCCGCGGTGCTCTCGTACGCCCTGCCAGATCAGCCAGGCGCCTCCGATCTCGAACAGGGCGGCGACGACGAACAGGGCGATGGAGCGGGCGACGAGCACGGCGAGGGGGCTTTCCGGTGAAGAGGGACGACGGACGGGCACCGGCCCCCGCGCTCGTGGAGGCGCGGCTGGGAGATCCGTACGGTGCGCATACCCGCGACGGTAGACCTTCGACCCGGCTCGAAGGTCAAGCGGTCGCCGTCAGGAGGCGGGCGGGCCGGTGTCGTGGTCGGGGTCGGTGTGCCCTCCGGCCCTCCCCCAGTGGTGTCCCCTGTGGTGCTCCCTGTGGTGTCCGCGCCCCGCCCGCCGGGGCGGCCACCACGGCGTCCAGGTGAACTTGTCGCCGCCCACCCAGCGGACGACGTCCGGGTCGTCGAGGTCGGCGTCCTCCATGCCGATCCTGCGAGCGATCTCGATCACGTCAAGGACCGAGTGCGCCTTGCCGATCACCTCCCCGGCGACCTCGACCAGGCGGAACGGAGGGGTGTCCGGCTGCACCCCGAGCACCACGATCGGCGGCAGGTGGACGCGCGGGCTCTCGCTCTCGGTCATATGTCCACGCTGCGACCGCCGCCGCCCCTTCGCACCCCGGCCGTCTCAGACGGGCGATCGCCGGTTCGGGCGCCCTCCGGTCGCCCGGCCCCCGGGCCCGGCCCAGGATGGCCGCAGGAGCACGGCGGCCGGGACGGGTGCTGGGACGGGTGCGATGGACGACCAGGCGGAACACTGCGACGTTCAGCAGCATGAGGACGTGCGGCCGCAGGACGGCGACCAGCCCGCCCTCGGGCGCCGGAGCTTCCTCGGGGCGGTCGGGGCCGCCGCCGGGGTGGCGGTGGCCGGGTGCGACTCGGCGAGCCATGGGGGACACGAGCGGGCCGCCCGCCCCTCCGAGACGATGCGGGCCGTGGACGCGGAGCGGTCCAAGCGGGGCAACGCCGACTGGCGGATCCGCTCGGTCGGCCCTCAGGAGGCCGTGGAGGGCTATGCCGACAAGGTGAGCGTGGTGCCCGGGGAGGAGTTCGGGCTGTATGTGTCGACCACCTCGCCCGGCTTCCGCGTCTCGGCGTACCGGATCGGCTGGTACGGCGGGGCGCAGGCGCGGCTGATCTGGCGCTCGGGCCGGGTGCCCGGCCGCCGGCAGAAGCCTCCCTTCCTGATCGACAAGACCCGTACGGTCCAGGCGGACTGGCAGCGCACGGTCCGGGTCGGCACCGAAGACTGGCCGGAGGGCGCGTATCTGCTGCGGCTGGACGCGGAAGGCGGCCACCAGCGCTACGTCCCGCTGATCGTCCGCTCCGAGGCGGCCGCGGGCCGGACGCTGCTGATGCACGCGGTGGCCACCTGGCAGGCGTACAACACCTGGGGCGGCTTCAGCCTCTACCAGGGCCAGGACGGGGCGTACGGGACGCGCTCGCTGGCCGTCGGCTTCGACCGGCCGTACGACGGCAACGGCGCGGTGAAGTTCCTGGTCTACGAGCGGGCGCTGGTCGTGCTCGCGGAGCGGCTCGGCATACCGCTGGCCTACACCACGGGGGTGGACGTACACCGCGATCCGAAGGTGCTGCGGGGCGCCGCGGCGGTGCTCTCGCTCGGCCACGACGAGTACTGGACGCCGCAGCAGCGCCGTTATGTCACCGGCGCCCGCGACGCCGGGACCAATGTGGCCTTTCTCGGCGCCAACACCTGCTACCGCCGGATCAGGCTGGAGCGCGGCCCGGGCGGCGCGGACCGCACGGTGGTCTGCTACAAGAGCGCGTACCACGACGACCCGTATCTCGCGAACCGCCGCGACCTGGTCACCACCGACTTCCGGCAGCAGCCGGCCCCCGACCCCGAGTCGTCCCTGACCGGCGTCTTCTACGAGGGCTACCCGACCGACGCCCCGTATGTCGTGCACAACCCCGGCCACTGGGTGTACGCCGGCACGGGGGTGCGGCACGGCGACTCCTTCGCGCATCTGGTCGGGGTGGAGTACGACCGGGTGACCCCCGGCGAGCCCACCCCGGAGCCGCTGGAGATCGTGGCCCACTCCCCCCTGGTGTGCAACGGCCGGCACAGCCACGCGGACTCCGCCTACTACACCGTCCCGAGCAAGGCGGGGGTGTTCGCCACCGGGACGATGCGGTGGGTCGAGGGCCTGATGGCGGGGACCCGCGAGGCCGGGCGCAACCACGGCATGGACGCGCGGACCGGCGCGTTCGTCCGGCGCACCACCGAGAACCTGCTGCGTGCCTTCGCGGCGGGCCCCTGTGCGAAGCACCGGCCGAAGCCCGAGGACAACGTGGCCGAGGTGTATCCGGGCGCGTCGCGCGTGCGCGCGTGAGGCACGGCCGCTGTCCCTCGTTGTCCCCGAAAGCCCTCGGCCCGCTCCCCAACCCCCGTATGGTGCCCGGGACATGACAACGGGAGGCTCCCATGCGGAGAACGGACAAGGCCCGGCACGGCGCGCTGCGCCGCCGGGCGCCATGGATCAGCACGGCGGTGGCCGCGGTGCTCGGGGCCGGCGCGCTGCTGTTCACCAACGCCACGTCCCAGGCCGCCGTGGCCGACAACCCCGGCGCGCTGAAACCGTTAACCACCTCGGCGGAGTTATCGAAGCTCGCGCTCACCGAGCGCACGGTGGCCGACTCCACGATCGCCGAACTCGACCGGCTGCTGCCCAACGTGGGCGTGGACACCGTGCTGGGGAGCGCCAACCACACCATGCCCACCCCCACCTCCAGCCCGGCCTGCCGCGCCTCGGAGCAGGCCGCGCTGCCGGTGAAGCCGAAGGCCACCGCGGCGTACTGCTTCACCACCGGTGACGCGCTGACGCAGAGCTGGCTGCCGCAGTCGGTCACCTCCTCCGGGGACGCGGACGACGACGGCGCCTGGGGGGAGAACAAGGTCATCCTCTCCGGCTGGACGCACAACGACCACCTCTACGACGAGTACCCGGGCGCGGAACCGGCGGCCGACCGGGGCCTGGCCCGGGTCGCCTTCATCGACGCGAACACGCCCGGCGCCTTCAAGTACCGCTGGGTGCTGCTGACCGTGCCCACCGAGGGCGGCGCCAACTTCGCCAAGCTGGGCTCGCACCTGGGCGGCATGGTCTGGTACGGCGACAAGCTCATCGTCACCGCGTCCAACGGCGACGCCAGCCAGAACGCCCTGTACGTGTTCTCGATGAAGCACATCCTCCAGGCGACGGTGAACTCCACCGCCATCGGCAAGGTGAGCGGCGGCTACTCGGCCCACGGCTACCAGTACCTGATGCCCGCCATCGGCTCGTACGGCCTGAGCGGGAAGTGCTCCTCGGCCAACGACGACGGCGTCCCCTGCTTCGGGTCCATCTCGCTGGACCGCTCCGCCACCCCCGACCGCCTGGTGGCGAACGAGTGGTTCTCCTCGGGCGGCACCCAGCCCGCGCGGCTGTTCCGGTACGACCTCGCCGCGCCGGGCGGCGCCATGCCGCTGGCCGTGGACGGCACCGGGAAGGCCAAGGCCGCCGACGCGTACGAGACCAAGGCCGTGGGTGTGCAGGGCGTGCTGTCCTACCAGGACGACGCGGGCGGCAAGCGCTGGTACGTGCCCAGCGCCCGGGGCGGCCCCGGCCAGCACGGCATCCTGTGGCGCCAGGACACCGCCAAGGCGTCCGCGACGAGCTGTTCTGGCACCGACCTGGCCGGCGCCTGCTGGGCCAAGCACTCCGAGTCCATGTCGCTGTGGTGGAGCACCAGGACCGTGTGGTCGGTCACCGAGTGGGCCGCCGACTCCAAGGGAAACTGGCAGGACCCGACATCCAGCGGGTGGCAGGACCGGGTGGTCCCCGAACGGGTGCTGTTCTCGGTGCCGTTGTCCTCGCTCGACTGACCGCGGCCGACGGCCACCAGCAGGGGCTTTGCCGCCCGGTCCGGCGCGCGCGCCGGACCGGGCGGGTGAATTTCCGCCGCCGCCCTCCGCCTGGCCGGCACACCGCCGGGACATACTGCGCGAATGTCCAAGAAGCCAGGAATTCCACATCTTATCCACCAGACCTGGAAGAACACCGACGTACCGCCCGAGTGGCGGGAGTGGTCCGAGTCCTGGCGGCGGCACCACCCCGACTGGGAGTACCGGCTGTGGACGGACGCGGACAACCGCGCGTTCCTCGAAGAACACTACGCGTGGTTTCTCCCCGTCTACGACGGCTATCGCGAGCCGATCAAACGGGCCGACGCGATCCGCTACTTCCTCCTCGACCACTTCGGCGGGCTGTACGTCGACATGGACTTCGAGTGCCTGCGCCCGATGACCGAGCTCCTCTCCGGGCAGGAGCTGGTGCTCGGCCTGGAGCCGGAGGCCCATGTCCACCTGCCGTTGAGCCGCCGCGGCGGTATGCGGCGCATCGTCTGCAACGCGTTCATGGCATCGCGGCCCGGCCATCCGTTCTGGCCGCATGTGCACCGGCAGCTGGTGGGCGCCCACACCCGGCCCGGCACGCTGGACGCGACGGGCCCGTTCTTCCTCACGCGAGCCGTCGACAGCGCCCCCGAGGGCTGCTCCCCCGCCATCCTGGCGGCCGACACCCTGTATCCCAGGCTGAGCCCGGCCGCCGCGGAGCTGTTCGGGCAGCGCGAGACCGACCGGGACCCGGCGCATGCGGTGCACCACTGGGCGGGCAGCTGGATCCGGGAGACCCCCGGCCCTCCGGGGGCCTCGACGGGGCGTCAGGTCAGGTTCTGGACGAGCCAGGAGCTACAGCCCTGCGCCCAGGGCGTGGTCGACCTCGACGCACAGCGCAGGCGGTGGGCCTCGGGGTCACCCGCGCCGACGGTGTCCTGTCTGATGGTGACCAAGGGCCGGCTGCCGCTGGCCGAGCGGGCGATCCGGTGCTTCCTCGCCCAGACCTACACCCGCGCGGAGCTGGTCGTGGTGGACGACGGCGCGGACGGCGCCCTCGAGGACCGCGTACGCGAACTCGCCGACCCGAGGATCCGTCTGCACCGGCTGCCCCCCGAGCGGCGGACGCTGGGCGAGCTGCGCAACATCGCGGTGGACCTGGCCGCCGGGCCGTATGTGTGCCAGTGGGACGACGACGACCTGTACGACCCGGAGCGGCTCGAGGTGCAGCTCGCGGCGGTCCTCGCACTGGACGCCACGGCGTGTTTCCTGGCCCGGGAGCGGCTGTGGTGGCCCGCGCGCCGCAAGCTGGCCATCTCCGGGGTGCGGGTGTGGGAGGGCTCCATGCTCTGCGCGAAGGACGCGCTCCCCCGCTATCCGGAACAGCGGCGCGGCGAGGACTCACCAGTCGCGGAGGCCGTGGTACGCGGCGGGCGGACGGTGTCCCTGGACGCGCCCGAGCTGTACACCTATGTGTTCCACGGGGCCAACACCTTCGACGAGCCGCACTTCGCGAGCCTCTTCGACGCCGCGACCCAGGTGTGGCCGTCCGGCGACGCCTACGCGGACCAGGTCCACGCGATGGCGGCGCGGCTGCCCGTCGCACCGGCGGACGTCCTGGAAGCGGAGGCCCGCGCGGAGGCCCCGGCGGAGGCCCCCGCCGACAACACTGCCGGCCCGTCGGCCCGGGTCCCGCACACCCGGCGGCCCGCCCCCGTGGGCGTACGCCCGGACGCGGACGGGCGTCCCCCGCTCCTCGTCCTCACCCCCGTCAAGGACGCCACCGCCTTCCTGCCCCGCTACCTCGACCGGCTGCGCGCCCTCGCCTACCCCCGCGACGCGGTCTCCCTCGGCCTGCTGGAGGGCGACAGCCGCGACGGGACCTGGCAGGCCCTCCAGGGCGTCCTGCCCGCGCTGGAGGCGGAGTTCCGGCGGGTCACCCTCGTACGGCCCCACTTCGGCCTCCGGACGGCCGGGCCGCGCTGGGCGCGGACCGTCCAGCGGCGGCGGCGGTCGGTGCTGGCCATGGCCCGCAACCACCTCCTGTCGCGCGCGCTGGGCGACGAGGAGTGGGTGCTGTGGCTCGACGTGGATGTGGCCGACTACCCGCCCGACCTCGTCCAGCGGCTGCTCGCCGTGCGCGGGGAGATCGTCGTCCCGCACTGCGTCACCGAGCCCGCCGGCCCCAGCTTCGACCTCAACACCTTCGTACTGCACCCGAACGCGGCCGACCTGGACTGGGACCGATGGGTCCGGGACGGGGTCCTTCAGCCGCCCAAGGGGTTCGGCCGGAGCTATCTCGACGAGCTGCGCGCGCACCAGACGGTCCGCGTCGACGCGGTCGGCGGTACGGCCCTGCTGGTCCACGCGGATCTGCACCGCGACGGCCTGGTGTTCCCGGCCGTTCCCCACCGGCGGCTCATCGAGACCGAGGGGCTGGCCGCGCTGGCCCGGGACATGGGCGTCGAGTGCTGGGCGCTGCCGGGGGTGGAGGTGGTGCACCCCCGCCACCTGGGCGATGGCGCGCTGGGCCGGACAGGTGAAGCCGCCGCCGGACACGAAGCCCATGACGCCGGGCGTCGTTAGCGGGCTGTCCGCAGGCCTCTGCGGAGAGGGAGATCAGGAGAATCACATGAATATCGGCAAGACGGCAGCCCTGGTGACGGCGGCGGCCGGCGCGGTGGTCTTCGGCGGGTCCGGCGCGCTCGCCTGGGACAACCCCACCCAACAGGTCAACGACTGCGACTCCTCGAGCGGGGTGAGCATCTCGGGGCCGTCGGCCCAGTCCAGCTGCCTCAACTTCGCGGAGATCTTCGGCGACCCGCACGGCGTGGTGCAGCAGAACGACTGCGACACCAGCGTCGGCGCCGCGGCCAACGTGACCGTCCTCGCCCCTGTCGGCGGCGGCGAGATGGGCTCGGAGTGCGCCAACATCGCGGTCTCCGCCAAGCCGTCGAAGTCCAAGATGGACCACCGCGGCGCGTTCGGCGCCGGGCCCCGATGACCTCGGCACCGACCGGCCCGGAACGCGGCCCCCGGGAGGCCGGCACCCTCCCGGGGGCCGCGGCCGCGCCGCCCGGAGAACGCGGCGGGCCTCCCGTGGTCTCGGTGGTCATCCCCTGCCACGACTACGCCCGCTATCTGCCGCAGGCCGTGGCGAGCGTGCTGGCGCAGACCTACGCGGACTGGGAGCTGGTCGTGGTCGACGACGGCAGCCGCGACGACACCGCGGCGGTGGCCCGGTCGCTGATCGCCGACCACCCCGGGCGGCGCATCCGGCTGCTGGAGCAGGCCAACGCCGGGGTCTCGGCCGCCCGCAACGCGGGCATCGCGGCCACCACCGGCCGCTATGTCCTGCCGCTGGACGCCGACGACGTGCTCGCCCCCACCATGCTGGAGCACACGGTGGCGGTGCTGGAGCGGCGCCCGGACATCGCCATCGTCTCCACCGATGTGTCCGTCTTCACCGACGACGGCCTGCCCGCGCAGGTGCTGGCGCTCCCGGCCTACGACCGGGACCTGCTGCTCCGGCGGCTGATCATGTTCTACTGCTCGCTCTACCGCCGCGAGGTGTGGCAGACCGTGGGCGGCTATGCCGAGGACATGCGCGCCGGGGAGGACTGGGACTTCTGGATCGCGTGCGCCGAACACGGCTTCACGGCCCATCACATCCACGAAGCGCTGTTCGGGGCGCGCAACAAGGACGACGGGCTGCATGTGGAGGCGGCCGAGAACGACCTGGCGGTCCGGGCCAGGATCGTGGCGGGCCACCCCGGGATGTTCAAGCCGGTCACCCGGGCCTGGGCGCAGGCCGTGCTCGCCGAGGACGAGCGGGAGTGCCCGGCCGACGAGCGGATGCCCGACGACATCCTCACCCGGGCGGCCGACATGGACCAGTTCCTGCGGGTCGTCCTGCGGCTCCAGCGCACCGCGCGGCTCCAGCACCGCCACATCCGGCGGCTGGAGGCGGCCCTGGCCGAGCGCGAGATCCCGGTGCCCGTCTGAACGCCGCGTGTCACGGCGAGAGCGGGGCTCCCCGTGGAGCCCCGCTCGGCGTGCCGGTCCGCTCGGCGTGCCGGTCCGCTCGGCGTGCCGGTCCGCTAGTCGCTATTCGAAGAGGTCGGCGTACGACCCCATCGCGAGCGCGATGTCGGCCTGGGCCCAGAACCGGTGGTACGTGAAGCTCGGGACCGCCCCGCCCTTCAGATACGCCTCGACCTTGGACCAGGCCGGGTCGTTCTTGTAGAAGGACCGGATCGACATGAAGGTGGAGCCGGCGTCGACCTTGTCACCGTTCGGCATGGTGCCGGTCCAGCCGCTGGGCACATAGACCGGGTCGTCGAAGCGGT
Source organism: Streptomyces sp. NPDC097640 (assembly GCF_040302705.1). NCBI lineage: Bacteria > Bacillati > Actinomycetota > Actinomycetes > Kitasatosporales > Streptomycetaceae > Streptomyces > Streptomyces sp. NPDC097640. Next base: position 94,024 of record NZ_JBEOSB010000037.1, on the reverse strand, counting down.
TGTAGTCGGCGCGGGTCTCCGGGACCGCGATGCCCAGCGCGTCCTGGTAGTTGTTCCACATGCCGTCAAGCAGCGCCTTCGCGGTGTCCCTGGCCTGGGTGTCGCCGGACTTGGCGGCGTAGTAGGACAGGGTCTTGGCGTACGCGGCCGTCACGCCGACATCGTTGGTGTAGTCGGCGACGGTGACGTGCAGGCTCGCGTTGGCGCCGGGGCTGGAGGCGTTCCAGGTGTCCGGCTGGCCGGACCACTGGAGGGTGGACGGGATCTGGTAGGTGCCGTTGGCGTTGACCGTGGTCTTGGACAGCGCCCACTTCACCCACTTGTCCAGGATGGTCTTCGCGGAGGCGTCACCGGTGCGGTTGTAGTACTCCGCGACGCGCTCCATGGACCAGGCCTGGAAGCCGAACCACTGGTTGGACGGCGGGTCGTGGTAGACCGGCTTCTCGTCGTAGTACATGCCGTAGAACGTCGAGGTGCCCGACGGCGGCGTGGCGTAGCGGCCCTGCCAGCTGTTGGTGGCACCGCCCGCGATGGCGCCCTCGCTGGACTGGAGCCAGCGGTAGAACTCCAGCTGGCGCTTGAGGCTGGTGGACCAGTCCGCAGCGCCGGTGGCCGACTTGGGCTTGAGGTCGGCGTAGTTGGCCAGCGCCCAGGCCGCCATGGGGTTCTGGTAGCCGCCGTGGGCGTGGCTGGAGCCGATCCGCCAGGCCCAGCCGGCGGAGGTGTCGGTGGCGCCGCCCCAGGCGTAGTACCAGGACAGCAGGTAGTGGGAGCTGTTCTTGCCACTGCCCGCCGCGCACGCGGTCTCACCGACGCAGTTGCCGACCTTCTTGAAGTACTTGTCGTACATCGCGTAGCGCAGGTAGTCGCCCATCTTGGCGGCCTTGGCCACATTGGCCGACACCTGGCTGCCCTTGCCCTGCGCCTTGGCCCACTCGGCGGCCCAGTAGGCGGCCTGGACCACGCGGGCGTCGGCGTCCGGGGCGTTGGTGAACTTCCACTGCTTGGCGTACGAGGCGTCGCCGGTGAACAGGTCCAGATAGCCGTTCTTGCCGCCGTACTTGAAGCTGTCGCAGGTGGGCTGGGTCACGGTCTCCCAGACCGACTCCTGCGGGCCGCGCTGGAAGGTGTTGACATAGCTCGGCCCGGTGTCGCTCGGCCCCGCCTCGCACTTGCCGGGGGAGTTGCCGTAGCCGTAGACGTTGTCGACGTCCTCGATCCAGTGCATGCCGTAGATGTCATCGGTGCCGTACGCGCTCTTCAGCTCGGCGGCGATGGGGTCGTTGCCGACCGACACATTGCCGTTGAGCTGCGAGGGGTACTGGGAGGGCTGGTCCCACTCGGGCGCGTAGGTGGCCGGCTTGGAGGCGTTGTAGAAGCTGTTGGTCGGCTGGTCGGCGTGGGTGGGGATCATGTACTTCTCCATGGTGTCCCACGCGTTGTTGAACTTCGACCAGTCGCCGGTGACCTTGCCGTACATCGCCTGGAGCCAGATCAGATAGCTGTACGCCTCGGAGGTCGTCTCATGGCCGTGGTCGGGGGCCTCGACGATCAGGGTCTCCACCGAGTGGTACGGGATGCCCTCGGGCGAGAAGTAGCCCGCCGCCGGTGCGGTGATCTTGTTGTAGAGATCCAGGAAGCGGGCGTCGTACGCCTTGGAGGCGGCCAGCTGGGTGATGGTGACCTCGGCCTTGGTGTGGCCGGTGGCGGTGGCGGTGAAGGTCGCCGAGCCGGTGCCGCTGTTCGCGGCGGTGACGGTCACCTGCTGGGCGGTGTCCCAGTTGGTGGGCGTGAAGGTGAGGGTGGTGCCCGAGGACACGGTCAGCCCGGTGTTGCCCGCGGTGCGGGCCACGGACACCGTGACGTTCGCGGACGGCTTGGTGGACAGCTTCACGCCGAACGTGCCGGTCTTGCCCTGCTGCACCCCGAGCTGGCCGGGGCTGGCGACGAGCGCGGGCCCGGCGGCCACCCGGATGCCGACGGGGGTGGACTCGGCGGACGCGCCCTGGCTGTCGTACGCCTTGGCGTAGAGCGAGTAGTCGCCCGCGGGCACATCGGTGTAGTCGAACGTGAACGGGGAGGCGGTGTCGGTGCCGAGGAGCTTGGTGTCGCTGTAGAACTCCACCTTGGTGACGGTCGCGCCGTCGGCGGCCGCGGCGGTGGCGGCCATCGGGACGGTGCCGCCGGCGCTGAACGTGGCGCCGGGGGCCGGGCTGCTCAGCACGGCGATGGGCGGCTGGTGGGCGCCCGTGCAGCTGATGCCGTTGACGGCGAAGGTGGTGGGCGCGGTGTTGGTGCCGCTGTAGGTGAACTGGGCGCCGGTCGTGACATTGCCGCCCGCCGCGATCTTCGCGTTGTGGGCGGCGTTCTTGACGGTCACGGTCTTGCCGGACTGGGACCAGGTGCCGTTCCAGCCGTTGGACAGCTTCTGGTCGCCCGTGTAGCCGTACGACAGGGTCCAGCCGTCGATGGCGTCCGCGCCGGGGTTGGAGATGGTGAGCTCCGCGGTGAAGCCCGAACCCCAGTCGTTGGTCTTGTAGTCGACACCGCACTGGACGGCGGCGGCGTGGGCGGGGGCCGCCCCGCCGGCCGCGGTCATGGCCATCGGCAGCGAGAGGGCGGCGGCCAGGGCGGTCACCAGCCGTCTCGTCCTCGGCCGCCTCGTCCCCGGGAGTCCCGTCTTCGGCCTTCTCAGCCCTAATCGAGCCAGGGTTGGTCGTGCCCCTGACAACGGCGAGCCTCGCTGTACACGCATCTGGGAGGTCCTCCTCGCGGGTCCGTGCGGGTGGGGGGCGGTGCGAACCAGTGGGAGCGCTCCCAAGATGCGTGGGCCCTGAGGGGGTGTCAAGTCTTTGAACAAGATGCGCCTGTCGAACGTGTTCGACCGATAAATCTGTGAACGCCTCTGTTGACATGTGCGACACAGGCGTTACGGTCACTTCAACCAGTGGGAGCGGTTCCAGCAGTCAGCGCCACCTTCGGGTCCCCCCGGGAGGCGCCTGGACTTCGAGGAGTCGCTCCATGCGAGCACCACCGCGCCTTTATGCCTTGGCGGCCACCGCGGCACTGACCCTCGCGGCCGCTCTGCTCCCCGTCGCGCAGGCGTCGGGTGCGGCCGCCGCGGCCACCGCACCACCAAAGCTGCACGCCTCGGGCAACAAGCTGGTCGACGAGAACGGCACCACCCGAAGACTGCTGGGCGTCAACCGCTCCGGCGGTGAGTTCATGTGCGTCCAAGGGCGCGGCATCTTCGACGGGCCGGTCGACGACGCGTCCGTCAAGGCCATCGCGGACTGGAAGGTGAACGCCGTCCGCATTCCGCTCAACGAGGAGTGCTGGCTGGGCCTTTCGCACATCAACGCCGCCTACCGGGGCGCCAACTACATCTCGGCGGTCAAGGGCCTCGTATCCCGGCTGGAGGCCCATGGCATCACCCCGATCGTCGAGCTGCACTGGACCCACGGCAAGTACACGGGGGGCGACAACCACTGCCCGGACACCGAGTACGCCACCTGCCAGAAGCCGATGCCGGACGCGCAGTACACCCCGGCCTTCTGGAGCTCGGTCGCCCAGACCTTCAAGGACGACCAGGCCGTGGTGTTCGACCTGTTCAACGAGCCGTTCCCGGACCGCGCCACCAGTGACCTCGCGGCGGCGTGGAACTGCTGGCGCGACGGCGGGAAGTGCCCCGGCATCGACTTCGAGGTCGCCGGGATGCAGGACCTGCTGGACGCGGTGCGGGGCGCCGGAGCCAAGAACCTCGTCCTGATCCCTGGAGTCGCCTACTCGAACGACATGCGCCAATGGCTCGCACACAAGCCGAGCGACCCGGCGGGCAACCTCGCCGCCGCCTGGCACACCTACAACTTCAACACCTGCAACAACGAGAGCTGCTGGAACGAGCAACTGGCCCCGGTCATCGGCCAGGTGCCCTTCGTGGCGGGTGAGATCGGTGAGAACACCTGCTCGCACGGCTATATCGACCGGGTCATGGCCTGGCTCGACGCCAAGGGCGCCTCGTATCTGGGCTGGACCTGGAACACCTGGGACTGCTCCTCCGGCCCTTCCCTGATCAGCGATTTCAACGGCACGCCGACCGGCTTCGGCGTGGGACTCCGTGACCACTTGAAGGGATTGTCATGAGCCGCACAACCTCACCCCCCCGTCGCAAGCGCACCGTCGCGCTGGCCGGCTCCGCGCTGTTCGCCGCCACCGCCCTGACCGTCTCGGCCCTGAGCGGCACCGCGGCCGCCCAGGCGGAGGGCAGCAACGCGGCCGCCGCCAAGGTGGACAACCCGTACTCGGGCGCCAAGGTGTACGTGAACCCCGACTGGTCCGCGAAGGCCGCCGCCGAGTCCGGCGGCAGCAAGATCTCCAACCAGCCGACCGGCATCTGGCTGGACCGCATCGCCGCCATCAACGGCACCAGTGGCGCCCGGGGTCTGCGCGCCCAGTTGGACAACGCGCTGACCCAGTCGGGCGGCAGCCCCATGGTCGTCCAGTTGGTCGTCTACGACCTCCCCGGCCGCGACTGCGCCGCGCTGGCGTCCAACGGCGAGCTCGGCCCGAACGACATCGACAAGTACAAGACGCAGTTCATCGACCCGATCGCGTCGATCCTCTCGGAGTCCAAGTACGCCAACTCCAGTCTGCGGATCGTCACCACGATCGAGATCGACTCGCTGCCCAACCTGGTCACCAACACCAACGGCCGTCCCACCGCGACCCCGCAGTGCGACACCATGAAGAACAACGGCAACTATGTGAAGGGCGTCGGCTACGCCCTGAACAAGCTGGGCGCCATCGGCAACGTCTACAACTACGTGGACGCCGGCCACCACGGCTGGATCGGCTGGGACGACAACTTCAACGCCACCGCCCAGGTCATCAAGCAGGCCGCGACCGCCGAGGGCAGCACGGTCGACAAGGTGGCCGGGATCATCGTCAACACGGCCAACTACAGCGCCCTGAAGGAAAACAACTACACCATCAACGACAACATCGCCGGCAAGTCCGTGCGCGAGTCGAAGTGGGTGGACTGGAACCGCTACGTCGACGAGCTGTCCTTCGCCCAGGCCTTCCGCCAGGAGCTCGTCAATGTCGGCTTGCCGAGCAACATCGGCGCGCTGATCGACACCTCCCGCAACGGCTGGGGCGGCACCGCCCGCCCGACCGGCCCCGGCGCGCAGACCACCGTGGACACCTACGTCAACGGCGGGCGCTACGACCGCCGGATCCACATCGGCAACTGGTGCAACCAGTCCGGTGCCGGGCTCGGCGAGCGGCCCAAGGCGGCACCCGCGGCCGGGATCGACGCGTACGTGTGGATGAAGCCCCCGGGCGAGTCCGACGGCTCCAGCTCCTCCATCCCGAACGACGAGGGCAAGGGCTTCGACCGCATGTGCGACCCGACGTACACGGGCAACCCGCGCAACGGCAACAGCATGTCCGGCGCGCTGGCGAACTCGCCCCTGTCGGGCCACTGGTTCTCGGCCCAGTTCCAGGAGCTCCTGAAGAACGCGTACCCCGCGCTGTGATCCGCACGGACAGCAGCCGATAGACCGCACCAGGCACCCGCACCCGACGGGGCCGGTGGACGCGCCCGCGCGCTCCGCCGGCCCCGTCGGCGTCGTCGTCTTCGGGGCAAGATCGTCGCTATCACCGGAGCAAGTGGCGGCATCGGCGAGGCCGCGGCCCGGCTGCTCGCCCAGCGCGGCGCCACGGTCGTCCTCGCAGCGCGCCGCGGCGAGCGCATCGACGCCATAGCGCAGGACATCCGGGAGGAGGGGGCCGTGCCGCCACCTGCGTCGTCTCCGTGGCCGGCCTGTCCGTGTCCCCTTCGATGGCCGTCTACGCCGCGACCAAGAACGCGGTGCGCACCGTCCACGTGGTGCGCACGACAGCCATCTCGCCGGGATACGTCCGCACCGATCTCGCCGACTCCATGGCAGACCCGCGCATCCGTGAGCCGACGCGCAAGAACATGGACGCGATGGGCATCCCTCCGGCGGCGGTTGCCCGCGCGGTGGCCTTCGCCATCGAGCAACCCGGCGACGTCGAGATCGGCGAGATCAACGTTCGCCCCACCGTCCAGGCATGACGCTTGCCATCACCGGTCGGAGCGGGAAAGCAGATCACTACGCTGCATGGGTGCTCTCCTACGACGAGTTGACATCACCGGAGCGTGAGCTGTGGGACGCGTTCCCCGAGGGACGCCGCGTGGACCTGCGTACGGGTGTGCCCGAGGACGACCGTGTCGCCGAGGGTGGGCAGTGGGGCCCCGGGCGGACGGTCCGGGCCGCCGTGATCGCGGCGCTCCTCCTGGGTGCGAACACCGCGCGACCGGGCGCCGTGGCGTGCCTGAGGCTCGCCGGGGCGCGGATATCCGGGCGCCTCGACCTGGCCGGCGCGCAGCTCGCTCACGCCCTCTGGCTGGAGGACTGCTGGTTCGAGGAGGGTGTGGACCTCTCCGGAGCGTCGGCCCAGTCGATCGCGATCGTGGGCAGCCGAGTGCCGGGCGTGGAAGCCGGCATGATCCGTATCGAGGGACGCCTCGACCTGCGGCGCTCTCGCCTGGAAAGCGGCTCCGCCTCGCCCTTGCATCGCAGGGTCACCGCCTTGTCGCTCATCAACGCCCACGTGAGCGGTGCCGTGAACCTCAACGGAGCCGAGATCACCGCACCCGGGGAATGGGCGGTGTCCGCCGGCGGGCTGGTCGCGGAGGGCGGCGTCTACGGCGGGGAGGGTTTCGTCGCACACGGTGAAGTCCGCCTCATGGGGGCGCAGCTGCCCGGCGGTCTGCACATGCGGGGTGCACTGCTGGAACGCCCCGGCCCGAGCGGGGTGGCGCTCGCCCTGGACAACGCCGTGGCCTCGACACTCGCCTTCTCCGACGGGTTCACCGCGAACGGGACCGTACGGCTGCGGGGTGCCCGGATCTCGGGCGACCTGACCTTCGCGGGAGCCGTCCTGAACGGGCCGCCCGACGGCCACGGCCCGTCATTGGTCGCGCTGCGGATGCAGGCCGTCGACGTCGACCTCACCCTCGCCCGGCCACCGTCCGCCGCCGTGGACCTGCGGGGCGCGCAGGTGTCCTACCTCCACGACGGCGAGCACAGCTGGCCGGACGCGGTGGAGCTGGACGGCTTCGTCTACGGCTCCGTCACGATGGACGAATCAGCGGGGCAGCGGGACTCCGTGGCCCACCGTGTGGCGTGGCTACGGCGCGGCCCGGGCTACCACCCGCAGCCCTATGAGCAGTTGGCGAGCTGGTACCGGAAGGGCGGCCACGACGACGACGCCCGCCGCGTGCTCCTGGCCAGACAGCGCCATCGGCGTCGCACGCTGCCCCCGGTCAAGCGCGTGTGGGGGCACCTGCTGGACGTGACCGTCGGTTACGGCTACCGCCCCTGGCTGGCCGGCGTCTGGATCCTCACGCTGACCTCGCTGGGCACGCTGTTCTTCGGCGCCCACTCCCCCGTCCCGGTCAAAGAAGGCGAAGGCGCCCCGTTCCAGCCACTCGTCTACACGCTCGACCTCTTGATCCCCATCGGTGGTCTGGGGCAGCGCACGGCCTGGTACTGGACGGACGACAACCTCCAGTGGCTGGCCTACCTGCTGATCGCCTTCGGCTGGGTGCTGACGACCGCCGTCATCGCGGGTGTCACCCGCACCCTTCAGAAGAACTAGCGGCGCCCAGCCCGTGTCCGGGCATACGTGTCCTCAGGACGACCCCCGCCGCACCAGCTCGGTCGGCAGCACCAGCTGCGGCCGCTTGGACGTGCGGTCACCCTGGGACTCGATCTCCTCCAGCAGCACCCGGACCATGGCCCGCCCCATCTCCTCGGTGGTCTGCCGGACGCTGGTGAGCGGCGGTTCCATGTGGCGGGCGACGGCCGAGTCCTCGAAGCCGACCAGCGCCACGTCCTCGGGCACCCGGCGGCCCTTCTCGCGCAGCACCTGGCGGGCGCCCGCGGCCATCACGTCGGAGGCCGCGAAGACGGCGTCCAGGCCGGGGCGGCGGTCCAGCAGATCGCGCATCGCCCGGCGGCCGCCCTCCTCGGTGAAGTCGGCGGCCGCGATCAGCCCCGGGTCCACCTCCTGGCCGGCCGCCTGGACCGCCTCGCGGTAGCCGTCGAGGCGGCACTGCGCCACGTACATGTCCAGCGGGCCGGTGATCGTGGCGACCGAGGAGCGGCCGCGCCCGAGGAGGTGCTCGACCGCGGACCGGGCGCCGCCCGTGTTGTCGCAGTCGACATACGGCACCGACTCGTGCGCGGAGCGGCGGCCGCTGAGCACCGCGGGCATCTCTATGCGCTCCAGCAGGTCGGGCAGCGGGTCGTCCGCGTGCACCGACACCAGCAGCACCCCGTCCACCCGGTGCGCCGAGAGGTACTCGGCGAAGCGCTGGCGCTCCTTGGGGGTGCGCAGGAGGGTCAGCAGCAGCTGGAGATCGGCCTCGGCGAGCTCGGCGCCCACCCCGCGGATGATGTCCGAGAAGTAGGGCTCGGCGAACAGCCGGGTCTCGGGCTCGGGGATCACCAGTGCGACCGCGTCGGCGCGGTTGGCCGCCAGCGCGCGGGCCACCCGGTTGGGTACGTACCCCAGCTCGGCGACCGCCTGCTCGACCGCGGTGCGGGTCCGGTCGCTGACCCTCGGGGAGCCGTTGATCACCCGGGACACGGTGCCGCGGCCGACCCCCGCGCGGGCCGCGACCTCTTCGAGCGTGGGCCTTCCCCGGCCCACCCCGCGCCGTCGGGTTCCTGCCATTTCGCGCCTCCAGCCGTCCGGTACACCGAGCAGAACCACCCCGCGTGGGGAGCTGTTGGGCCATTCAACAGCAGGAGTGGGACCGAAAAGTTTCCGCACGCTCCCTTGACACCCCGTCGGGGAGCCGCAACCCTTCAACACATCAACCTGGGAGCGCTCCCACAGTACCTGAGCCATACATAACCCGCACGTTCCCCGCCCGAGCCGATGCACCACAAACCCCCACGCAACGCCACCTTTTGGCCGGGAGCGGTACGTCAGGGCGTCAAGGAGGACGTGAATGTTCAGAAGTTCTGGTACGTACCGACACCGGGCGGTAACCCTCGCGGCCGTGGCGGCCATCAGCGCCGGACTCCTCGCGGGCTGCGCCAACGACAGCGATGACGAGACCGGCTCGTCCGGCGGCGGCAAGGGTGGCAACAAGGGGGGCACGACCATCACGGTCGGCACTTTCGGCGTCTTCGGCTACAAGCAGGCCGGGCTTTATGACGACTACATGAAGCTCCACCCCGATATCAACATCGAGGAAACGTCGATCGAGCGGAACGAGAACTACTATCCGCAGCTGCTGACCCACCTCGGCGCCGGCAGCGGCCTGGCCGACATCCAGGCCGTCGAGATCGCCAATATCACGGAGATCAAGACCACCCAGGCCGACAAGTTCGTCGACCTCTCCAAGGCACCCGGGGTCAAGAAGGACAACTGGCTCTCCTGGAAGTGGGCCCAGGGCACCACCGAGGACGGCAAGACGATCGGCCTGGGCACCGACATCGGCCCGATGGCCATCTGCTACCGCAAGGACCTGTTCAAGGAGGCGGGGCTGCCCACCGACCGCACCGAGGTCGCCAAGCTGTGGGCGGGCGACTGGAACAAGTACATCGAGACCGGCAAGAAGTACATGAAGAAGGCGCCGGGCGACACCACCTTCGTGGACTCCGCCGGCGGTGTCTACAACGCGGTGATCTCCAGCAACGCCAAGCGCTACTACGACGAGAGCGGCAAGGTCATCTACAAGGACAGCCCTGCCGTCAAGGAGGCGTGGGACCTCGCGACCACCGCGTCGCAGGACAAGCTGACCGCCAAGCTCCAGCAGTTCCAGAAGTCCTGGGACCAGGCGTTCTCGAACGCCAAGTTCGCCACCGTCTCCTGCCCGCCGTGGATGCTCGGCCACATCAAGGAGAAGGCCGGGGACAAGGCCAAGGACCAGTGGGACGTGGCCGCCGCCCCCAGGCCCGGCAACTGGGGCGGCTCCTTCATCGGCGTGCCGAAGGCGTCCAAGCACCAGGAAGAGGCGATCAAGCTCGCCGCCTGGCTGACCGCGCCCGAGCAGCAGGCCAAGGTCTTCGAGAAGCAGGCCAGCTGGCCGAGCTCCCAGGCCGCGTACAGCCTGCCCCAGGTGGGCGACGCCAAGCACCCGTACTTCGGCAACGCGCCCATCGGCAAGATCTTCGCTGAGGCCGCCAAGGGCATCCCGACCCAGGTGCTGGGCCCGAAGGACCAGATCATCGGCTCGAACATCGCCGACATCGGGCTGCTCCAGGTGGACCAGCAGGGCAAGTCCCCCAAGGACGCCTGGAAGGCCGCCACCAAGACGATCGACAACGCACTGGACCAGTGAGCCCGGGATGACACCCCCTTCCGGTTTCACTGCTGGTACGGCCGCGCCCCCCACAGGGCAGGGGGGCGCGGCCCCGCGCGCCACGGCCGCCAAGGCCCCCGACCCGGGCGAGGAGCGGCGTCGCGCCCGGCGCAGCCGCCGCTACCGCTGGGACCTCAAGTACTCCCCGTACGCCTTCGTCGCCCCGTTCTTCCTCTTCTTCGCGGCCTTCGGGCTCTTCCCGCTGCTCTACACGGGATGGGCCTCGCTGCACCGGGTGGAGCTCACCGACCCCACCCATATGGAGTGGGCGGGGTGGCACAACTACTCCCGCCTGTGGGAGGACGACTTCTTCTGGAACGCGCTCCAGAACACCTTCACCATCGGGGTGATCTCGACCGTTCCGCAGCTCCTGATGGCCCTCGGTCTCGCGCATCTGCTGAACTACAAGCTGCGCGGCTCGATGTTCTTCCGGGTGGCGATCCTCACCCCGTACGCCACCTCGGTGGCCGCCGCGACGCTGGTGTTCGTGCTGCTCTTCGGGCGCGACTACGGCATGATCAACTGGGCGCTCGGGATGTTCGGGATCGACAACATCGACTGGCAGAACGGCACCTGGACCTCGCAGCTCGCGGTGTCCACCATCGTCATCTGGCGGTGGACCGGCTACAACGCGCTGATCTATCTGGCCGCCATGCAGGCCGTGCCCAACGATCTGTACGAGTCGGCGGCGCTGGACGGCGCCTCCCGCTGGCAGCAGTTCCTCAACGTCACCATCCCCTCGCTGCGGCCCACGATCCTCTTCACGGTCGTCGTCTCGACGATCGGGGCCACCCAGCTCTTCGGTGAGCCGCTGCTGTTCAACGGCGGCGCCGGAGCCTCCGGAGGCCCCGACCACCAGTACCAGACGCTCGGCCTGTACCTGTACGAGCAGGGCTGGGTGAACCTCCACCTCGGCCGGGCCTCCGCGATCGCCTGGACGATGTTCGTGATCCTGCTGCTGATCGCCGCCGTCAACGCGATCGTGGCCCGTCGGCTGCGCAAGAGCCAGTGAGTTGCCCGAGGGAGAACCATGAGCGCTGTTATCTCTTCCGGTAGGGCCGCCGAGGCCACCGAGGGCGGGGGGAGCCCGGACAGAAAGGCGAGAAGAGGGAACAAGGGGGCCAAGGGCGCCGGCCGGCAGCTGCACGGCGGCAAGATCACCTATGCCGTGCTGATCCTGTTCACCATCGGCTCGCTCTTCCCGCTGGTGTGGACGGCGATCGCCGCCTCCCGCACCAGCACCCGGCTCGCCGAGACGCCACCGCCCTTCTGGTTCGGCGGCAATCTCTTCAAGAACCTGGACACGGCGTGGAACGACGTCAACATGGGCTCCGCGCTGCTCAACACCACCATGGTGGCCGGGACCATCGCGGCCGGCACCGTGCTGTTCTCGACCATCGCCGGCTTCGCGTTCGCCAAGCTGCGCTTCCGGTTCAAGAACCTGCTGCTGATGCTGACCATCGGGACGATGATGGTGCCGCCCCAGCTGAGCGTGGTCCCGCTGTACATGGCCATCGCCAAGCTGGAGTGGACCGACCAGTTGCAGGCGGTCATCCTGCCCACGCTGGTCAGCGCCTTCGGGGTGTTCTTCATGCGGCAGTATCTGACCCAGGCGCTGCCGAGCGAGCTGATCGAGGCCGCGCGCGTGGACGGCGCCAGCAGTCTGCGGGTCATCTGGCACATCGTCTTCCCGGTGGCGCGTCCGGCGATGGCCGTGCTGGGCATGCTCACCTTCGTCCAGGCGTGGAACGACTTCTTCTGGCCCATCATCGCCCTCACCCAGGCCGGCAACCCGACCGTGCAGGTGGCCCTGACGGGGCTCGGTCGCGGCTACACCGTCGACCAGTCGCTGATCATGGCGGGAGCACTGCTCGGTACCCTTCCCCTGTTGATCGCCTTCGTCCTCTTCGGCAAGCAGATCGTCGGAGGCATCATGCAGGGCGCGGTCAAGGGCTGACCGGCCACAGCACACCGACCCCGGCGCGCCGGCCGCAGCCCGGCCGGCGCGCCGTGACCCACCGTTCGCCACCCCCCTCCCTTCCGCCCCGCACCACAACATCGAATGGGAGCGCTTCCATGAGTCTGACCTTCCCGCCCGGATTCCTGTGGGGCACGGCCGCCGCCGCCTACCAGGTCGAAGGCGCCGCACAGGAGGACGGCCGCACCCCGTCCATCTGGGACACCTTCAGCCATACGCCAGGCAAGACGCTCGGCGGCGACAACGGCGACATCGCCATCGACCAGTACCACCGCTTCCGCGACGACGTCGGCCTGATGTCCGAGCTGGGCATGGGCGCGTACCGCTTCTCGGTCTCCTGGTCCCGCGTCCAGCCCACCGGCCGCGGGCCCGCCGTGCAGCGCGGGCTCGACTTCTACCGCTCGCTGGTCGACGAACTGCTCGGGGCCGGGATCCAGCCGGCGCTGACCCTCTACCACTGGGACCTGCCCCAGGAGCTGGAGAACGCCGGCGGCTGGCCGGAGCGCGAGACCGCCGAGCGGTTCGCCGAGTACGCCGGGATCGTGGCCGAGGCGCTCGGCGACCGCGTCGAGTTCTGGATCACCCTCAACGAGCCGTGGTGCAGCGCGTTCCTCGGCTATGGCTCCGGAGTGCACGCCCCGGGCCGCACCGAGCGGCTCGCCCCGCTGCGCGCCGCCCACCACCTGAACCTCGCCCACGGCCTCGGCGCCCAGGCGCTGCGCGCGGCGCTGCCCGCCCGCGCCCAGATCGGCATCAGCCTCAACCCGTCGGTGGTCAGGCCGCTCACCCAGCAGCCGCAGGACCTGGACGCCCAGCGGCGCATCGACGCGCTCGCCAACCGGGTCTTCTCCGGCCCGCTGCTGCGCGGCGCGTATCCGAGCGACCTGATCGCGGACACCGCGGCCATCACCGACTGGTCCTTCGTGCGCGACGGCGACCTCGCCGCCATCAAGCACCCGCTCGACGCGCTGGGCATCAACTACTACACGCCCGCGCTGGTGTCGGCCGGCAGTGAGGGCGACCGCGGCCCCCGTAACGACGGTCACGGCGCCAGCGACCACTCCCCCTGGCCCGGCTCCGAACGGGTGGCCTTCCACCAGACGCCGGGCGAGCGCACCGAGATGGGCTGGACGGTCGACCCGACCGGCCTGCACGAGCTGCTGATGCGCTACACCCGCGAGGCGCCGGGCGTGCCGCTGTACATCACCGAGAACGGCGCCGCCTACGACGACAAGCCGGACGCGGACGGCGCGGTCCACGACCCGGAGCGGATCGAGTATCTGCGCGCCCACTTCGCCGCCGCCCACCGCGCCATCGCGGACGGCGCCGATCTGCGCGGCTACTTCCTGTGGTCGCTGATGGACAATTTCGAGTGGGCTTACGGCTACAGCAAGCGGTTCGGCGCGGTCTACGTCGACTACTCGACGCTGGCCCGCATCCCCAAGTCCAGCGCCCACTGGTACGGCCAGGTGGCCCGTACGGGCGAAGTGCCGGACGCGTAGGACCACGGAGACCCGGTCGCGATCAGGCGGCCGGGTCGAGCCCGCCTCACCCCCGTTCCTTCCCCGGCCCTCCCCCGGCCTCTCACCGCAAGCCGTCACCGACATACGGGCGTGCCTTTCCTCCGAACGGCCTACGCGAGCCCGCCGTGCGTGGTCGGCCACTGGAATGTCCTGGTAAATCTGGCATATCCAGACTCGGTGACGAGGGTGAGGCATGACAGCAGAACCGGGGCGCCGACCTACCGCACGCGAAAACGGCCCCAGCCGACCCGGAGGGCGACCGGAACGGGTCGGCAAGGGGGAGGCTCTCGCCGACTGGTTCGACGGGCGGGTCGGCCTCTTCAAGATGGCCAAGGCCAATCTGAGGAAGGTTTTTCCGGACCACTGGTCCTATCTGATCGGCGAAATCGCCCTCTACACCTTCATCATCATCATTCTGACCGGCGTCTACCTCACCATGTTCTTCACGCCGAGCATGAACGAGGTCGTCTATCGCGGCACCTACCGGCCGCTGAACGGCATCCGGATGTCGGAGGCGTACGCGTCGACCCTGAACATCAGCTTCGATGTGCGCGGCGGACTGCTCATGCGGCAGATCCACCACTGGGCGGCCATCCTCTTCGTGGCGAGCATGCTCGTCCATATGATGCGCACGTTCTTCAACGGCGTCTTCCGCAAGCCGCGCGAACTCAACTGGCTGTCGGGCGCCGGCCTGCTGATCCTCGGCATGTTCGACGGATTCCTCGGCTACTCGCTGCCCGACGACCTGCTCTCGGGCACGGGCATGCGCTTTCTGGAGGGCGCGGTCCTGTCGGTGCCGATCATCGGCACCTATCTGGTGTTCTTCATTTTCGGCGGGCAGTTCCCCGGCAACATCATCATTCCGCGGCTGTTCACCGTCCACGTGCTGCTGATCCCCGGCATCATGCTCGGACTGCTCGCGCTCCATATGATCCTGCTCGTCTACCACAAGCACACCCACAACATCGGGCCGGGAAGACGGGACACGAACATCGTCGGGCCGCCCCTGTGGCCCATCTATGTCGCCAAGTCGGGCGGTTTCTTCTTCCTCGTCTTCGGCGTCACGGCCATCATGTCCGCGATCGCGAGCGTCAACCCGGTCTGGCTCTACGGCCCCTACCGCCCCGACCAGGTGTCCACCGACGCCCAGCCCGACTGGTACATGGGCTTCTCCGAGGGGCTGATCCGCATCATGCCGGGCTGGGAGATCAATCTGTGGGGCCACACCCTGGTCCTCGGGGTCTTCATCCCCCTGGTGATCTTTCCGATGGTGCTGCTGGCCATCTGGCTCTATCCGTTCATCGAGGCGTGGGTCACCGGCGACAGACGTGAGCACCATCTCAACGAGCGCCCCCGCAACGCCCCGACCCGCACCGCCTTCGGCGCCGCCTGGATCGGCCTGTACATCGTCCTGCTGGCCGAGGGGGGCAACGACCTCGTCGCCACCCACTTCGACGTGTCGCTCAACGCGGTGACCTGGGCCGCCCGGATCGCCTTCTTCGTGGTGCCGACGGTGGTGTTCATCGTGACCAAGCGGTGGTGCATCGGCCTCCAGCGGCGCGACCGGCAGAAGGTGCTGCACGGCCGCGAGACCGGCATCATCAAGCGCCTCTCGCACGGCGAGTACGTCGAGATCCACGAGCCGCTGACCCAGGCCGAGCGGTACACCCTGGTGGCCCACGACCAGATGGTCCCCATCGAGCCGCCCGCCGAGGTCGACGCGGCCGGGATCCCCCGGAAGGTGACCCGCCGGGAGAAGCTGCGCGCCAGGCTGTCCCGCAGCTACTTCGGCGCGCGGGGGCAGATGCCCAAGCCCACGGTGGAGGAGTACCGGGAGCACCACCACGAGGAACACGAGGAGCCCGAGCGGACCCACTGACCGGCCGGCCCGGCGCGGCGCCTGCGGCGGGCCCTCCCCCACCCCGCCCCTTCCCGGCCCCTGCCGAGCCCCTGTCGATATGCGGCTCCGCCGCGCGGGGCTCCGCCGCGGGGGGAGCTCCGCCCAGCCCCGGGGTCCAGGGGCGAAGCCCATGCCACGCGGCGGAGCCGCATGTCGACACTGCGGGAAGGGGCGGGGTGGGAAATATTCCGCCGGCGCCGGACACCCCCTAGGCCGGGAGCGAGAAGCCCTCGGGCGGCGCGCCCTCGGCGAACAGCATCGCCACCCGCACCCCGCCCTCGCGTATCTCCCGCGCCCGCCGGTACTCGGGGGAGTCGTACCACTCCCGGATCCGGTCCATGTCGGGAAACTCGAGGACCACGAACCGGGAGGAGTCCCAGACGCCTTCGACGGCCTGGGGCGTGGGGCCCGCGACCAGGTAACGGCCGCCGTGTTCAAGGATGGATCTCTGGGCCACGGGCGCGTAGGCCAGTCCGGCCTCCTCGTCCAACACATCGACGTTGACGATGACGTAAGCGGGCATGGGATTCCCCATCCCTTTGGACACGGCGTGTACTTATGTCACGGCGGAGACTATTGCACCCCTGTAACCTGCTCAAGGTGAGCAGCGACGAGGGCGAACGCGCCGCGGCGGTGATGAGCCGCCGGGAGCGGCTGCGGCTGGCGACGAGCCGGGAGATCAAGACCATCGCGCTGCGGCAGATGGCGGAAGGCGGACCCGGAGCGATCTCGCTGCGCGGCATCGCCCGCGAGATGGGAATGACCGCTCGCGCGATCTACAGCTACTTCCCCACCCGCGACGACCTGATCACCGCGCTGATCAGCGAAATCGCCGCCTCACTCGCGGACGCGGTGGCGACCGCCAGCAACGCCGTGCCCGACACCGACCCCGGCGGCCGGCTGCTGGCGTGGGGCCAGGCCCTGCGGGAATGGGCGCTGGCCCACCCGGAGAGCTTCCGGCTCTTCTACGGCCACCCCGTCCCCGGCTACCAGCCCCCTGAGAACGGGCCGGTGGAACAGGCGGCACGCCGAGTGTGCCGCGAGCTCACCAGCCTGGTGGCCGCCGCATGGCCCCACGCGCGGCACCACCAGCCCGAGGACACCTCCTGGTCCGACCTCCACCCGGACTACGTCGCGAAGATCCAGGCAGACCTCCCGGACGTGCCACCCGCCGCGGCAGCGCTCGCACTGCGCGTCTGGGGCCGGATGCACGGTCTGGTGGCCCTGGAGATCGACGGCCACATCCACCCCGTCGCGGGCAACCCGGCCGCTCTGCACCGCGCGGAAATGCTCGACCTGGTCAGGTCGCTGGGCCTGGCCTGACACCCCGTCGGTCGACATCACCGCTGTCGCGGGCGCGCTGCCGAGGCGTCAGTCGAAGACCTTCGGCGGCGGCGCCGGGGAGGGCGCGGCGGTCGCGTCGGTGACCGGGGCGGCGCCGCCGGTGAAGTCGGCGAGGGCGCGGCCGTGCTCCGTCCGCGCCGGGTGGGGGTCCCCGGCGGCGCGGCGGGTCAGCTCGGCGACGGGCAGCTCACGGTCGGCGGCCAGCAGGACGGCGTTGCCGAAGCGGCGGCCGCGCAGCACGGCGGGGTCGGCGGTCAGCGACACCTGGGCGAACGCCGCTCGCGCGGTGGCGACCTGGGCACGCAGATGGGCGAGCGGCGGGCCGTCCGCGATGTTGGCGGCGTACAGCCCCTCGGGGCGCAGCGCCCGGCGCACCTCGGCCAGGAACTCCACGCTGGTGAGATGGGCCGGGGTGCGGGCCCCGCCGAAGACGTCGGCGATGATCAGATCGGCCCAGCCGTCGGGCACCTTGGCCAGCCCGGCCCGCGCGTCCGCGCCGCGCACCCGGATCCGGTCGGCGGGGTTCAGCGGCACCTCGCGCCGTACGAACTGGACGAGCGGGGCGTCGATCTCGACCACCTGCTGGGTGGAGCGGGGCCGGGTCGCCGCGATGTAGCGGGCGAGTGTGAAGGCGCCGCCGCCGAGGTGGACGGCGTGCACCGGGCGGCCGGGCGGGGCGGCGAGGTCGGCGATGTGGCCGAGCCTGCGCTGGTACTCGAAGTCCAGGTACGACGGGTCGTCGAGGTCCACATGCGACTGCGGCTTGCCGTCCACCAGCAGGGTCCACGCGCGCGGGCGGTCCCGGTCGGGCACCAGTTCGGCGAGCCCGCCGTCCACCGGCGCGGCGACCGGCTCCAGGGCGCGCGCCCGCGCCGGGCCGCGCTCCCGTACCGCCACCGCTCGCTTCCGTACGCCCTTCGCCATGGGGCCCAGTATGCGGTGAGCGCCACGCGCCACCGGCGGCGGGCGGTCACTGGCAGCGGTCGACGGCCTCGATCATGCGGGCGGCCTCGCCGAGCGCGGCCCGCAGCTCGGCGGGGTCGGTGGTGCCGGTGTACGCGTCGGCCGGCGGCACCAGCCAGCCGGTGCCGGTCAGCGGTGGTGACACCGTGCCGGGTCCGTCCGCGACGCCATCGTCCTCCCCCACGCCGTCCTCGGCGGCGCCGCCCGTACTCAGACGGACCCCGCACCCAGGCGTCTCCGCGCACTCGCTGCCCGGCATGTCCCAGCCGGCCGCGGTGCCGGCGGGCACCACGAAGCCGAGCGATTCACAGGCGTTGTCGTGCAGCACGGGGCCGACTCCGTCGCGTGCGCGGCGCAGGAGGTCCACCGCCTCCAGCCCCTGGCGGGCGGGCACGGTCACGAGGTCGCAGTCCTGACACGGGAGATGCTGAGCAGCCGTCCGCGAGCCACTGATGTCCACTCCGGCCTCCCTCTCCAACGGGTTGCAAAGAGCTCAACGCATGACAGTGTCAACGGCTACGGCCGAATGCCGCCATAAAGGATGGCAGTTCATGGCAATTCATGGGCGATATGCCCCGTTTATTCATAAAGTCCGGGTGCCGATGGTGCCCCAACCGGTACGGTTCTCCTCTTCGCCCACACGGAGCCCCGTTAAGGAGGCGCCGTTATGACGCCGCTTCCAGCGTCTTCGCCGTCACCGCCTCCGTCACCGCGGCCGAACACCGCCTTCCGACGGCTGCGCGGGCAGCTTTCCCCGTCCGAGTTCGCCGCGGCCGTACGAAGAGCCGCGCGGGAGATCGGCGAACAGGTCTCCTGCGACCCCCGCTACATCGGCCGCGTCGAGTCCGGGGCGATCCGCTGCCCCAACTACGCGTATGAGCGCGTCTTCCTGCATATGTTTCCCGGCCGCACCCTGACGGACATGGGCTTCTCGCCCCGCGAGGCGGTACGCGGGCACCGCGCCCGGCCCACCGCCGCGCCGGGCCCCGCCCCGGGCCCGGTGCCGCGCCCCCGCCCCCGCCCCGCATCGGGATCCCGCCCCGCACCGGGCGCCTGCCCCGGCACCGGCACCGGTACCGGCCCGCGGACGGCGCCCGCCGACGGCGGCGACCCGCTGCGCCGCGCCTTTGTGATCCACGAGCCGGTCGGCGCCCCCGGCGGCCGGGTCGGCGAGACGGAGGCGGCGTCCGTCGAGGAGGCCGTCCGCCGGATCCGGGTGCTGGACGACCGGCACGGCGCGGACAGCATCTACCCGCACACCGCCCGCCCGCTGAACGCCGCCTACGCCCTGCTCGACGCGGGCGTACGGCGCCGCTCGATCGCCGACCGGCTGTACGCGGGCGCCGGGGAGCTGGCCATCTCGGTCGGCTGGCTGGCCCACGACTCGGGCCGGCTGGCCGACGCCCGCGCGCACTACGCGGAGGCCCTGGCCACCGCGCGCGTCACCGGCGACCCGGCCCTGGAGGCGCACGCCTTCTGCAACACCGCCTTCCTCGCCCGCGACGCGGGCCGCCCCCGCGAGGCGGTACGGGCCGCCCAGGCGGCGCAGCGGGCCGCGGGCCGGCTCGCCTCGCCGCGGCTGCTGTCGCTGATCGCGCTGCGCGAGGCGGGCGGCTGGGCCTTCACCGACCGGGCCGGCTGCGAGCGCGCCCTGCTGCGCGCCCAGGCGCTGTTCTGCCGCGGCCCGTCCGACGCCGACCCCGAGTGGATGTCCTTCTACGGGGAGGCCGAGCTGGAGGGCCTGGAGGCGCAGTGCTGGTCGGCGCTCGGCGAGTGGGGGCGGGCCGTCGAGCACGCCCGCCGCGCGGTCGCCCTCCAGAACCCGCACTTCACCCGCAATATCGCGCTGTTCACCACGGAGCTGGCCAGCGATCTGCTCGCGGACGGCGCGCCGGACGCGGCGGCCGTCGCGGCGGGCCGCGCCCTCGCGCTGATGGACCAGGTCAGATCCGCCCGCATCCGGCTGATGCTGGACGAGACCGCCCGGGTGCTGCGCCCGCACGCCCGCAACGCGGTGGTGGCGGACTTCCTCGCCCGCTACGAGGCGGAGGGCCGAGGCTGCAATCAATATGCGACCACCGCCGCGTGGTCGACCGTCGACAGGGGCTGAGGCGCCCCGGAGACCAGCCAACCGGGAAAAGGGGAGGCGGCCCCGGGAGCTGTCTGAGCCCCTCTGGTGATCGTCAGCCCAGGTGGCCCGTGTCGTTCCAGCGCTCGATGGCCGGTTCGCCGTACGCCCAGCCCAGGACGGACAGGGAGGTCGGCTCCAGGCGGATCCGGGCCGCGAAGGACACGTCGAGGCCCAGCCAGCGCGCGCCGAGCGTGCGCAGGATGTGACCGTGCGCGAACACCAGCACGTCCCGGTCGGCCGAGCGCGCCCACTCCACCACCGCGTCCGCCCGCGCCGCGATCTCGGCCCGCGTCTCGCCCTCCGGGACGCCGTCGCGCCATATCAGCCAGCCCGGCCGGATCGCCTGGATCTCGGCGGGGGTCATGCCCTCGTACGCGCCGTAGTCCCACTCCAGCAGCGCGTCCCAGTCCCGCGCCCGGTCGCCGAAGCCCGCCAGCTCGCAGGTCTCCTTGGCCCGCACCAGCGGGCTGGTGCGCACCTCGACGCCCGGCAGGCCCGCCCACGACCCGTGGTGCAGCCGCTCGCCGAGCAGCTTGGCGCCGCGCCGCCCCTCCTCCAGGAGCGGGATGTCGGTGCGGCCGGTGTGCTTCCCGGACAGCGACCACTCCGTCTGTCCGTGCCGGGCCAGGAGGATGCGTGGTGCCATGAGGGAATTGCCTTTCACCGGATCGGGAGCGCCTCACCGGACGGGTAGCGCCGTACAGCCCCATCATCGCTCACGCGTTCTGGATGCAACCCCCGGGGCGATCTCGGCGTCTTCCTGATCGCGCACCTGACGGTCGGGGGGACTCCATCTGCGGCGACCCACGCTTTCCGGACGCATCCCGGGGGCGGTGCGCAAGCCGCCTTGCCTACACCGTACGGTTGACCGCGCGCCATTTCGTGGCCGCCTGATTTTTTGGAGAGCGTCCGGATGCCCCAGACCGCGCCCCGTGCCGGAACATGGCAGGGCAGTCGGCCACGTTGGTGGACCGAACTGCCCCTGATAGCCGTGGTGTACGCGGCGTACTCGGCCGGCCGGCTGCTGGCCCGGGGCGACGTGACCACCGCCGTCGACCACGGCCTGGGGATACTCCACCTCGAGCAGCGGTTGAACATCGACTTCGAGACACCGCTCAACGACATATTCACCGCCCACAAGCTGATAGGCATACCCGCCGACTTCGCGTACGCCTCGCTGCACTACGTGGTCACCCCCGCGATCCTGGTCTGGCTGTGGAAGCGCCACCGCGCCGCCGACTACCGGCTGATGCGCACCTGGCTGCTGGTCTCCACGCTCATCGGGCTGGTCGGCTTCACGCTGATGCCGACCTGTCCGCCCCGGCTGCTGGAGGCGGGCCACGGCTTCGTCGACACCATGGCGCAGTACAGCTCCTACGGCTGGTGGGGCGGCGAGGCGAGCGCGCCGCGCGGGCTCGGCGGGCTCACCAACCAGTACGCGGCCATGCCCAGCCTCCATGTGGGGTGGGCGCTGTGGTGCGGGGTGGTGCTGTGGCGGCACGGGCGTTCGGTGTGGGCCAAGGCCGTGGCCATCGGCTATCCGCTGACCATCGCCATCGTGGTGATGGGCACCGCGAACCACTACTTCCTCGACGCGGTCGCCGGTGCGGCCGTCATGGGCGTCGGGCTGCTGCTGGCCAAGCCCGGGCTGCGCGTCGCGGGCCTGATCCGGGCCCGTCTCGGCGCGAACCGCCTGCCCGAGAAGGCCGCCGCGGCCACCGGAACAACCGGCGTCGCTACCGCCGCAAATGGCGCCTCAAACCTCAATGTCGCCTCGAATGTCAGTGACAAGTGCGAGACTTCGGCGCGTGAACGGGAACGGATCCCTCGACAGCAGGGCAGGGACGCGGACGGAAGCGCGAGCGGCGACGGCGGCGGCAGGGGGGCCGGGGCGGGCGTCCGCAGCGGCACCGGCGGCAAGACCGCCACTGCCGGGGACAGCGCTGCGGCAGCGGCTCGCTGAGCTGCGCGGCCCGGCCGCCTCCCCGCACCCCCTGGACGCCCGCGCGCTGGCCGCGCTGGCCGCCAACCCCGGCTGCCGCCGCCGCGCGCTGCTGGACGGCGCGGGGGTGGACAAGCTCGCGCTCGCCCAGGCGCTGGGGTCTCCCGGCTCCTTCGGGCAGTCCCAGTTCGCGCACCAGCGGGGCAACACCTTCGAGGCCCGGGCCAAGACGGACGGCGGCGAGGCGCTGCTGCGCCTCCTCCACGAGCGGCTGCGCGACGGCTCGCCCGCGCCCGAGCCGGGCACCACCGACGTCCCCGACCTGGCCGCGGTCGGCCCGCAGGGGCGCACCGCGCGCACCGCGCTGGCCCTGCGGGAGGCCACGGCCGCGGGGCGCTGGGCGCTGCTCGACCACCCGATGGTGAGCCTGGACATCGCCGGCTCCCCCGCCTTCCTGGAGCCGGACGCGGTCGTGGTGCACCCCGACGGCTCCTGGACGGTCGTCGAGATCAAGTCCTTCCCCATGGTGGACGGCTCGGCTGACCCGGCCAAGGTGGGCGCGGCGGCGCGGCAGGCCGCGGTGTACGCGCTGGCCCTGGAGCGGGTGGCCGCGCGGATCACCGACGTCTCCGACGAGGCCGCGGAGGCCCCGCAGGCCCCGGCACCGGCCCGGGCGCGCGCCCGGGTGCGGCACGAGGTGCTGCTGGTGTGCCCCAAGGACTTCTCCAACCTCCCCACCGCGGAGCTGGTGGACGTGCGCAAGCAGCTGGCCGTCACCCGGCGGCAGCTGACCAGGCTCACCCGGATCGACGAGATCGCCGCAGCGCTCCCCGAGGGCCTCACCTTCGATCTGCGGCTCGCGGACGACGGCCGCACCGTGACCCGGCCGACCGAGGAGCTGGCCGCCGCCGTGGAGGCGGTGGACGCGGCCTACGCCCCGGAGTGCCTGTCCGCGTGCGAGCTGGCCGTCCACTGCCGGGCGCGGTGCCGGGCGGCGGGCGGCGTGGAGTCGCTGGGCCGTGGCGTCCGGGGCGAGCTGGGCGGGCTGACGACCATCGAGGCGGTGCTCGCGGCCGCCCTCGGCGAGGCCGCCGGCGCCGACCGCCCCGCCCCGCCCACCGGCGACCCCGCGGTCGACGCGCTGCGCCGCGCGGCCGCCCTGCGCGCCGAGGCGCTCGGCGCCGTGCCGCCGCCCGCCCGGGAGGCGGCGTGTCGCTGATCACGACCCTGGCCCGGATGGAGGCCGTCCGGGACGGGCGGGCGCGGCCCGTCGCGACGGTCCGCCACCGCCATCTGTCCGACCGGCCGCTGGTCTTCGTGCCGCTGACCACCGCGGGCGAGGCCGGTGCCCCGCTGGGCGCGCTGGTGGGGACCGAGCGGGACGCCCCGCGGCTGCTGGCCGTGGCGCAGCCGCGCGACCGCGACCTGCGGTTCGCGTTCCTCGCCGAGCTGGCGGAGGTGGTGCTGCCGCATCTGGACTCGTACGCGGACGACGTCGATCTGGAGGAGCGCAAGGAGACCGACCCGGAGACCGGGCAGAAGGTGCCGGTCCAGGTCGA
This sequence comes from Streptomyces sp. NPDC097640, assembly GCF_040302705.1. NCBI lineage: Bacteria > Bacillati > Actinomycetota > Actinomycetes > Kitasatosporales > Streptomycetaceae > Streptomyces > Streptomyces sp. NPDC097640. Next base: position 70,276 of record NZ_JBEOSB010000037.1, on the reverse strand, counting down.
GCTGTGTGCGGACGCCCCGCAGCTGCTGGTGCCCAGCGGCCCGGGCGTGGAGTTCGTACGGCTGCTCGGCCGGTCGATGCGGTTCCGGCGGACGGCCGAGCAGGACCCGGAGACGCCCTTCCCGGCGCCCGCGCGGGTGCCGCTGCTCGGGCGGTGGCTGACGCACTACGGGGAGCGGTCCCGGGTGCCCGGCTCGTCGCTGCTCCAGTCGATGACGGACCTGCTGACCCGCCACTGGGCGACCGGGCAGTCCAATCTGGAGGACCAGCACCTGGGCGCGCTGCTGGCCTGGATCGACCCGCCGGACGGGGCGCGGGGGGACGCGGCGGCGCTGCGCGCCGAGTCGGAGCGGGACGCGGCCGGACAGCTGTTGTGCCCGCCCGCGGGCCCCGCCACCGACCCGGCCTTCGACAACAAGCTGCTGGCCCCCGCGATGGCCCGCTACGACGCGGCGCGCATGGCGGCCGCCGGCGCCGTGGACGGCGCCCGCGCGGAACGGCACCAAGCCGAGCTGCACCGCGCCGAGGCCGAGATCCGGGAGCTGATCGCCGCACAGCTGCGGCCCACCTGGGACGCGGTGTGGCACGGCCTCGACCTGCTGCGCGACCTCCCGGAGGGGGCGCGGGTGGCCGACCGCTGGAAGCGGGACCGCTGGTCGTACACCGGCCACCGGGACCGGGTGCGCGCCGGGGAGCCGCCGCAGCCCAAGCGGGACGACGCGGTGACCGCCGCGCAGAAGCTGGCCGCCCGCGAGACCGCGCAGGCGCAGCTGGAGGCGCAGGAGGCGCTGGACGACCCGCTGGTGATGGCGGGGCGGCGGCTGGCCGGGGAGGCGTTCGCCGGTGAGGTCACCGAGGTGGTCATGGCCTGGTCGGAGGCTAGGGTCCCGCGCCCGCGCCCGCTGGTCACGGTCCGCACCGGGGACCGGCCCTACCTGGGTGTGGGCGTGAAGCTGTACCGGGCGACGGCCGACGGCAGGACGCAGACCGGGGAGTTCGCGGGCCACGCGGAGCCGCCCGACGACCCTGATGAGGGTGCTGAAGGCGGGCTGGTGGTGCGGCTGACCGGCGGCATGGGGCGGGGCAAGACCCCCGAGCCCGGGTCGGTTCCGGAGCCGGGCGACCTGGTGTGCTGGACCCTGTTCGAGCACGCGCCGCGCGGCGGCCCGGAGCTGCCCGACCCGGAGGCCACGCCCTGGACCCACGGCGGCCCGCCCGACGCGGCCGCCGCGCAGGCCCCCGACCCGGTGACCGAGGAGGACCTCCTGTGACCGCCCCGAACCCGGCCGCAGGGGGCGCCGCCCCGGCCTTCGACCCGGGGGCGGCCGCCGCCCGCGCGACGGACGCGATCCTGCGCGACACGCTGCACGGCCCCCACCGGGGCGTGGTCGTGGACTCCCCGCCCGGCGCGGGCAAGTCGACGCTGGTGGTGCGCGCGGCCCGTGAGCTCGCGGCGGCCGGGCGGCCGCTGATGGTGGTCGCGCAGACCAACGCCCAGGTGGACGACCTGGTGGACCGGCTGGCCCGGGAGGACCCTCAGCTGCCCGTGGGGCGGCTGCACAGCAGCGAGCCGCACCCGTACGACCCGGTGCTCGACGGGCACCCGGCCGTCCGTATGTCGGCCAAGGTCGCGGACCTCGCCGGGCTCGACATCGTGGTCTCCACGGCCGCGAAGTGGGCGCACGTCAAGAACGTGGAGCCCTGGCGGCACGCGATCGTCGACGAGGCGTACCAGATGCGGTCGGACGCGCTGCTGGCCGTCGCGGGCCTCTTCGAGCGGGCGCTGTTCGTGGGCGACCCCGGGCAGCTGGACCCGTTCAGCGTGGTGGGCTCTGAGCAGTGGGCGGGCCTGTCGTACGACCCGTCGGCGAGCGCGGTGACCACGCTGCTCGCGCACAACCCCCACCTGCCGCAGCACCGGCTGCCGGTCTCCTGGCGGCTGCCCGCCTCCGCCGCGCCGCTGGTCTCGGACGCGTTCTACCCGTACACGCCCTTCCGCAGCGGCACCGACCACGGCGACCGGCGGCTGAGCTTCGGCGTCCCCTCCGACGGCTCGGGCCCGGACCGGGTGCTGGACGAGGCCGCCGAGTCCGGGTGGGGGCTGCTGGAGCTGCCCGCCCGGCGGACGCCGCGCACCGACCCGGAGGCGGTGGGCGCCGTGGCCCTGGTGGTGCGGCGGCTGCTGGACCGGGGCGGGGCCGCGGTCAGCGAGCGCTCACCGGACCCGGTGCCGCTGACGGCGGACCGGATCGCGGTGGGCACCGCGCACCGGGACCAGGCGGCGGCGGTCCGGGCGGCGCTGGCCGACCTGGGGGTGACGGGGGTCACCGTCGACACGGCCAACCGCCTCCAGGGGCGTGAGTTCGATGTGACGGTGGTGCTGCACCCGCTGTCGGGGCGGCCGGACGCCACGGAGTTCCATCTGGAGACCGGCCGGCTGTGCGTGCTGGCCTCGCGCCACCGGCACGCGTGCGTCGTGGTGTGCCGGGCGGGCGTGGCCGAGCTGCTGGACGAGCACCCGTCGACGGAGCCGGTGCAGCTGGGCGTGACGGTGAAGTTTCCTGACGGTTGGGAGGCCAACCACGCGGTCCTGGCTCATCTGGCCGAACACCGTGTGAGCTGGCGGCCATCGGGTATGTCCTGAGGCGCTCTTGCCCAACGCGAGACAATGGGGGGAGAGAACGAGACAGCACGGCCGATAAGGCCCCAACGGGTCCGAGGACTCACGAGGAGAGATCACATGCCCGAGCCGCATTCGGCTCAAGGCCCGCACGGCACCGCGCCCCGGCGGCTGAAACCCGCACCCCTGCTGTTCGAACCCATCGCGGCCGCCACGGACGAGGCGCACTTCTTCGATCTGGAGTCGATAGAGGACCCTCGTGAGCTGCTGTCCCGCTCCACCGAGCTGGTGCTCGCCTTCCGCGCGGCGGCCGACCGCGCGATGGAGTTCCAGGCGATGGCGGCGGCCCAGCTCGCCGATCCCCGGCGGTTCGACCGGCTCACCCCGGCCGTGATCGCCGAGCGCGCGGAGTGGACCGAGGACTACGCCAAGAAGATGGTCGAATTCGGCCGCGAGCTGATGCGGGGCGGCGACGCGACGGACTGATCGCGACAGTGTTCGCGACGGACCGACCGCGACGATCTTTCGCCGTACGCAGGGCCGCCATCGCGTGGCCGCCATGGGGCCATAAAGGGGCCGCTGGCATATGCGGGCGGAAGATACCGCACCCCTCATCGTCACGTACCGGTTTTACCTCATTCCCCTAAGTAATCACCTCCACCGGTAAGTGTAGAAACATGACCACATGGCCTCGGGACTCACATCACGCCGCCGCCTATGTCACCCCCGCCGGAGCGGACTGGCTCGCCTCCGCCAGCGCCTGCCCCCGCAGCGTGCACGCGCTGTGGGCGCAGCGCCCCACCATGCCCGTCACGCTGCCGTGCGGCACCGTCTTCGACGTGGTCAGCATGGACGCCCTCTTCGGCCGCCGGGTGGTGAGCCGGTTATGGACCGACGGGCCGGGCACCGGCCCGGTCGCGACCGGGCGTGGCCGCGTCCAGCTGTTCGCCGCCCCGGGCGCGGCCCGGCGCCTCTCCGCGCTGCTCGGCTGGGAGGAGTGGGCGGCGTCCGCCCCGCCGCTGCTCTGCTACGGCTGGGGTGACGCGGTGACCGTCCCGCCGCCCTACCCCGAGGAGACGCCCGCCGCCGCCACCGGCCGGTGGCTGGTCGCCCCCGACGTCCGGCGGCCCTGGCTACCCGGCCCCGAGGCGCTGCTGTGGGCGTGCGTTCGGGCGGCCCGCGCGGCCTCCCAGTTGCTCGGCCGCACCACTGTGACCAGCACACCCGCCGTTTTTCCGGGGTGAGGGATATCGATTTTCTCTCCGCCGGATCCGGGTGCTAAGGTCTCCTACGTCAGCAGGCGCCGCTAGCTCAGTTGGTTAGAGCAGCTGACTCTTAATCAGCGGGTCCGGGGTTCGAGTCCCTGGCGGCGCACCTTGGCTCCTAGAGTCACTGACCTGGGGTTTCTCGGTTATCCGAGAAACCCCAGTCGCGTTTTCGGGGACTGTACGTTCATCGCCTCGATAGGAACCGTACGCGCTCGCACCCCCCGGTAGCTCAGCCACCCGATCCCCCGCCGACCGGGGCCCCGGTGATGGCCTGCATCTCCTGCCCGATCATCTCCTGGAGCGGCACGCCGTCGCGGTTGCTGAGGATGACGCCGACCCAGCCGGAGTACGGGTAGATGTCCCAGTTGGCGCTGACACCGGGGTTGCCGCCGGCGCGCTGGTAGTTCCACTGGCCGTTGACGATGGAGACCGGAATCCCGTACGCCCCGAACGACGCCGGTCCATGGGGGACCTTGGCGGCAGTGAGCACGTCGGCCCAGGGCCGGTCCAGCACCGTTCCGTCGCCCAAGGCGCGCGCGAACCGGACCAGATCCGGCGCGGTGGCGAAGCCACCGTCCCCGGGGGCATCGATGAAGGCGCGGCCCGGATTTTTGCCGAGTACGTTCGGGTCCGGGCTGCTCTTGTCCAGGTTGCGGACGGCGTCCACCACGCTGCCGTCGGCCAGTTCCATGTAGGGGTGCGCGATGTGCCCGTCGGTGAGCCACTGCGGCCTGGTGTAGAACCCCGAGCCGGTCATGTTGCAGCGCCCGAAGATGTTCTCCTGCACGTAGTCCCAGTACGTCTTGCCGGTCACGGCCTCCACGATCAGCGCGGAAATGGTGACCTCCGCCTCCTCATGGGCGGCGTCAGGAGAACCCGGGGCGCCCACCAGTTTCGCCTGCCGGGCCCGCTGCTCGTAGTACTCGTGCACCTCATCCCGGCTTTGGAAGACACGTTTCACGTCGTCATCCGGGCTGTCGAGCCCGGAGGTGCCGGACAACACGTGGTGGATGGTCACCTGCTCGGCGATCTCCTTGGCGAAGCCCTTCAGATGGGTGCCCACCGTGTCCGACAGCTTCACCTTGCCCTGCTGCGCCAACTGCAAGATGGCCACCGCGCCGAACGGCTTGCCCGCCGAACTGAGGCTGAACGCGACGCCCTCGTGGTTGGCGATCCCCTTCTCCTTGTCGGCCATGCCGTAGCTGCGGGACAGCACCGTCTGGCCCCGGTGCGACAACAGCACCACGCCGGAGAACTTGCCCTCGGCGGCCAACTTCGCCACATACCGGTCGTAGGCTCCGCCAGGCCGGGTGTCTGGCGGGATCGGGTCGGTTGAGGCCTGGTCGGCGTGGCTGGGCTGGGCGTCCACCAGCGACGCGCCTGCCACCACCCCGGCGGCCGCCACCCCGCCCCACCCGAGCAGCTGCCGCCGGTTGACGCCGCGTACGGAATCCGAGCCCATGATCACAGTCCTTTCCCGATGGACGAACGGACCGTTGATGCACTGTGGTCCATGACTCCACTGAAGACGGGAGACTGTTGCGGTGGCGTATGCGATATTCGATACGTCCGCGATACACGTTCCGGGAAGATCGCTGGTCGCCGTACCGAGGTCAGCCCGGCGCGAGCAACCCCGCTCAGCCTGACCGTTCCACGAGCGCCCCGGTGCCGTGCGTCGTCGGCTCATCCCGCTGGCGTGGTGCGGTTACCTCGGCCCACACCGTCTTCCCGGGCCCCTGGCGTTCCCGCACACCCCAGCGGTCGGCGAACGCATCGACCAGGAGCAGGCCCCTGCCGTGCTCGTCGTCCCGCTCGGGCACGAGCCGCGCGGGCTGCCTGTCGTGCGTGTCCGACACCTCGATCCGCACGACGCCGGTCTCGTCGTCGTACCGGAGCAGCAGCGCGAAGTCCCGCCCCGGGACGAGGCCGTGCACCACGGCGTTGGCGGCCAGCTCTGCGACGACCAGGGCAGCAGCCTCGAAGCCGCTACTGCCCCGGGGGATCCCCCAGGCAACGAGCTGATGCGCGGCCAGGAGCCGGGCCAGCCGGGCGCCACGGCGGGTGGCGGAGAAACGCTGTGCGAACGTACGTACGGTGACAGGCACTTGGGCCTGTGGAGCTGTCATGGCGGAAGCGTTGTGGCAATGGGGCGTCGCTACACAGGCATGACACCCACCCAGAGCGGTCTGTATTAGTTCACTCCGTGGACTGGGTCAGTGACTTTCTGTGAGTATGAGGAGTTGATCGGAACGGCGCGGGGGTACACAGGAGGCGACGCGGCGATGGCGGCGGACAACGGCGGCAACACCAGCGAACCTGAGATGTCGGACAGTCTCAAGACCTTTGGCGCGGTTTTGAAGGCGTTGCGGGAGGAGGCGAGGCTGACGCAGGAAGAGTTCGCACCACAGGTGCAGTACTCGGCGCCCTACATCGCCAAGATCGAGCAGGGGAGGCGGTTCCCGCCGAGGGACCTCATCGATCGCTCGGAGGAGGTGCTGGGCGCGACGGCCGCCCGCGTCCTGGCGGCTGCGGCACGCAGCCTGACGCGCAAGGCGGGGCTGGCGTCGTGGTTCCAGCAGTGGGCGGGCATCGAGGAGGAGGCGGTGTCGCTGTATGCGTACGAATCGAGCGTCGTACCGGGGCTGTTGCAGCCCGAGCCGTACATCCGAGAGATCTTCGAACGTCGCCTTCCTCCACTCACAGAGGAGCAGTTCGAGAACCAGGTGGCTGCTCGCCTGGCGAGGCAGCAACTCCTTACGGAGCGCCCGAACACAACGTTCTCCTTCATCATCGAACAGGCCCTACTGGAGCGCCGGTTCGGCGGCGTTGACGTCACCGAGGCACTGTACGACCACCTGCTGGAGCAGGGGTGCCACCGCAACGTGGAGATCCAGGTCATGCCTCTGCGGCAGGAGGACCATTCCGGTTTCGAGGGGCCGATGTACCTTGCCGAAACCGCGGACAACCGTTGGGTCGGCTACGTAGAAGCACACGACGCCAGCATGCTGATCACCGACCCGAAATCCGTCAGTGCCATGCTTCAGCGCTATGGCAAGATGCGCTCACAGGCTCTGGGTCGTCAGGCCACCACGAGCCTGATCGAGCAGATGCGAGGAGCGCTATGAGCACCACTGAACTGGACTGGTTCAAGAGCAGCTACAGCGGCGGTGGGGGCGGCAACTGCGTCGAGGTCGCCATCCGCCCCGACGTGGTCCACGTCCGGGACTCCAAGGACACACAGATAGGCTCGCTCGTGGTGTCTCGCGAAGCCTGGTCAGCGTTCACCGTCCTCGCGGCGGACGCCCAGGTCTGAGGCCGCCAACCCCGCCGCCTCCCGGATCTCCTCCAGCAGTTCCGCCTGGCGCAGCACGTCGGCCCGGCCGTCCCGTGCCTCCTCGCCGCCCTGGGCGTCCCGGACGGCGCGTACGAAGGCGGCGAGGGTGTTCGCCACCTGGTCGTCGCAGGCCAGCGGCAGCTCCTGCGCGCCGTCGGCGCGCCGCAGCCGGACCTGGGGCCGGAAGTCGGCGGGCGGGGTGAAGGCGCGCTCCACGGTCAACCGGCCCTCCGTGCCCCACAGTTCGTAGGTGGCCACATACGGGTGGTCGAGGCCGAAGGTCAGCTGGGCGGTGACGCCCTCGGGCGTGTGCAGCACGGCGGCCCCGGAGGTGTCGACCCGCCGGCCGTCGCCCTCGGTGAGCACCGCGCCCGCGACCCGCAGCTCCGGGCCCAGGAAGTGCAGCGCCGCGCGCACCGGATACACGCCGACGTCCCACAGTGCGCCGCCGCCGAGGTCGGCGTCGTAGCGGATGTCGGCGTCCTGGAGCCGGGGGATGGCGAACGCGGCGTGCATCGCGCGCAGTTCGCCGATCGCGCCCTCGGCGAGCGCCGTGCGCACGACCTCGTGCTGGCCGTGGTGGACGAACATCACGTTCTCCATCAGCACCAGGCCGAGCCCGTGGGCCAGGGTCAGCAGCTCGGCGGTGCGCGCCCGGTCGGTGGTGAGCGGCTTCTCCGCCAGCACGTGCTTGCCCGCGCGCAGCGCGGCCGCCACCCAGCGCTCGTGCAGGGCGGCGGGCAGCGGTACGTACACCGCGTCCACCTCGTCCAGCGCCAGCAGCTCCGGGTAGCCGGTCACCGGGCGGCAGCCGTATGTCCGCGCCGTCTCCGCGGCCTTGGCCGCGTCCCGGCTGGCGACCGCCACGACCTCGATGCCGGGCGCGGCCGTCATGGCCGGCAGCATCCGGCGGCGGGCGATGCCGGCGCAGCCCAGCACCCCCACCCGCAGCACGGCGTCGCTCATCGGCCTCCCTCTCCCATCGCTCCCAGACAGGCCAGCAGCGTACGCGCCTGGACGTTGACGTAGTGGCCGTGCCGGACCAGGCCGCGCAGCTGGGCCGGGGTGACCCAGCGGTATCCGGGGGGCGGGTCCAGCGGGGCGTCCTCGGCCTCCACGACCAGAGTGTGGCTCTCCGCGTTCAGGAACCGCCCGCCCTCCTCCGAGTGCACCGCGTCGTACCGCACCCGGCCACCGCGGGGGTCGAGCACCAGGTCGAGGAAGGGCGGCCGGTCCGCGGCGGGCAGCTGGTCCCAGTTCCCCGGGGTGCACTGGACGGTGGGGCCGAGCTCGACCGTGTCGAGGAAGCCGCCCTCGACGCGCGCGTGGGCGAGTACGTGCAGCACGCCGCCGATCCGCCGCGCCACGAACGCCGTGACCCCGGCGCCCACCGGCTCGAACAGCGGCTGGGTCCACTTGCTCACCTCGCGGCTGGCGGCCCGCACCGACACCGCCACGACCTTGAAGTACCGGCCCTCTTCATGGTCGACGGACATCTCCCCGCGCACCCAGCCGGGCACCGAGGCGAGCGGGACCCGCTCGGCGCGCAGCTCGCGCCGGGAGCGCTCGCCGGTGAACCAGGACCGAAGTTCGGCGTCGCTGTGCAGCGCCCGGTCCCCGGCGCTCGGGCCGTGCTCGGTCCCGGTGTCGCGCCCGTACTCCGGCATGCAGGACAGCACGGTGCGCGCGTCCATGTTGACGACCAGGTCCCGGTGCAGCAGCTGGTTGATCTGGCCCAGGGTCAGCCAGCAGAAGTCGTCGTCCGGCGGGACGTCGTCCAGCGCCTCGACGATCATGTTGCGGTTGCTCTTGCGGTAGAACCACGAGCCGTGCTCGGACTGGAGGGCGTCGGCGATGACCCGGCCGCGCCCGGGCTGGACGAAGTAGTCCAGGTACTTCACGTCCAGGCCCTTGTGCACTTTGGTGTAGTTGCTGCGGGTGGCCTGCACGGTGGGCGACAGCTGGAGCAGATTGGGGTTGCCGGGCTCCATCTTGGCCTGCATGAGGAAGTGCAGGACCCCGTCGAACTCCTTGGCCAGGATGCCCAGAATGCCCACCTCGGGCTGGACGATGATCGGCTGGTGCCAGTCGCGGTACGGGCCCTCGTCGGTGCCCGCGGACAGCCCCTCCACGGTGAAGAAGCGCCCGCTGCGGTGCACCAGATCGCCGGTCCCGGGGTGGAACGACCAGCCGTCCAGCTCGGCGAACGGAATGCGGTCCACGCCGAAGTCGTGCGCCCTGCCGCGGGCGGCGAGCCAGTCGGCGAAGTCCTCGGTACGCAAGCGAACCCCCTGGCCCGCGGCGGCCGACCGGGCCAGGCGGGCGGACAGCCCGTGGTCCTCCCGGGGCCGCAGGACGGGGCGGGTCGGCAGGCTGGTGGTCGGCACGGGGCGGCTCCTCGAGGTGCGTCAGGTGTGGGACGTGAACAGGGGTTGCCGATGCGGGCTCGGGTCGCGACTGCCTATGGTGCACGGGGCGCTTGTGCCGGGCTTGTCAGCCAGGTCACCGCCTCTTCCGGCCCCGCCATCGACCTGACCTCGGCCCGCAGTTCGCGCGCGGCGGAGGCGTACGAGGGCTGCTCCAGCAGGCCCGACAGCGCGGCGGAGACGCGGACGGCGGGCGCGTCGGGCGGCAGCAGGAGCCCGGCGCCCACCAGCGCCAGCCGTGCCCCGTTGAGCTGCTGCTCCGGGCGCGGCGCGACGACCAGCTGCGGGACCCCCGACGCGGCGGCGGCCACGACGGCCGCGCCGCCGCCCTGGTGGAGCACGGCCCGGCAGCCCGCCGGCAGCCGGTGCGGCGGCCCGGGGGCGCGCCGCGCCCCCGCCTGCCGCAGGGCGTCGCGCACGGCCTCGGGCGGGCCGTCGGCGTCGTCCCAGGCGGCACAGACCCGGGGCGGTGCGGCGGCAACGCCCCACCCAGGCCCACCGCCCCGCTGGGGCGTGCCCGCGTGTTCGTACGGGATGAAGCGCACCGCCATCCGCCGCGCCGCCGAGGGCAGCGCCAGGCTGGGCGGGCAGGGGTCCAGCCACAGGTCGGGCTCGCGCGCCGGTTCCACGCCGTAACGCCGCATCAGGCGGGCGTAGCCGGGCAGCGGCGGGCCGTGCAGATCCTGCCGGTCGAGCCGGAGCAGGGCCGCGCTCCCCCACATCTGGCCGACCGCGGGCACCCCCAGCGCGGCCGCGGCCACCGTGCCCGCGTAGGTGCTCGCGTCGTGCACCACCAGGCCGGGCTGCCAGCAGCGGGCGAAGGCCACCAGGCCCTGTGCCATCGCCTCGGCGATCCGCACCTGTTTGTCGCCGAGCGCGCGGAGCATGCCACGCTGCTCCGGGCCGAGCGACTCGGGCCGCGACGGCCAGTCGGCGGGCCAGTGTCCGTGGGGGCGGGGCGCCGCCGCGGCGGCCCCGGACGCCCTGGGCAGGGTGCCGACCGGGACGGACATCAGACCGGCGTGGGCGACGGCCGAGGCGCAGCCGGACGGCACCGCGACCCGCACCTGGTGTCCGGCCGCCACGAACGCCCGCGCGAGCGGCACCATCGGGGCGAGGTGCCCGCCCGAGGACCAGGTGGTGAACAGAACACGCACGGCTTCCTCCGGAAGTTCGAGAGAGCGAGAGGCTCACCGCCCGCCGGACACCGTCAGGACCTCGCCGGTGATGTTGCCGTTGGCCGCCGAGCACAGGAACAGCAGGGCGCGGGCGGTGTCCTCGGGGGTGCTCAGCCGCCCGGTGGGCGTGGCGGCGAGCTCCCGCTCGCGGACCGCGCCCGGCAGCCCGGCCAGCACCCGGTCGGTCGTGGTCAGGCCCGGGCACACCACGTTGACCAGCACCCCGTCGCCGCCCAGATCCCACATCAGGCTCCGGGCCAGGCCGTGCAGCCCGGCCTTCGCCGCGCCGTAGAACTCCTGGCCGCGCGCGCCGTCCAGCGCGTTGTGCGAGGACACCAGGGCGATCCGGCCCCAGCCGCGCTCGCGCATCCCGGCCACGGCGCACTGGACCGTGCGGATCGCGGGGGCCAGGTTGTCCGAGACGACGGGCAGCCACTCGTCTTCCCGTACGTCCTCGAACCGTTCGCGCGGCCCCCGGCGGCGCCCCCACTGCCAGGCGCCCGCCACCAGCACGTCCAGTGCGCCCCAGCGCCGCTCCACGGCCGCCACCACCCACCGCGGCGAGGCGGGGTCGTCCAGCGCGTACGGCACGGCGAACGCCCGCTTCTCCCCGGCCTCCCCGGCGAGCTCCGCGGCGAACGCCTCGGCCGCCTCGCGCTGGTGGCGGTAGGCCACCGCCACCCGCGCGCCCTGCTCGGCGAAGGCCCGGGCGGTGGCCCGCCCGATGCCGCCGGTGGCGCCGGTGACCAGGACCGTGCGTCCCTCCAGGCCGAGGTCCATCACGCCTCGGCTCCCCGGCCGGTCGCGGCCCGTGCCCGCGCCCGGCCGGTCCCCCGCGCGCCGCGGGCCCCGCGGGCCGCCACGAACTCGCGGATGGACGAGACGACGTAGTCCAGCATCTCCTCGGTCAGCCCGGGATAGACCCCGACCCAGAAGGTCCGCTCGGTGATCACATCGCTGTTGGTGAGGTCCCCGGACACCCGGTGGGTCAGCCCCCGGTACGCCGGGTGGCGGGTGAGGTTGCCCGCGAACAGCAGACGGGTGCCGATCCGCCGCCCCTCCAGGAAGTCCACCAGCTCGGCGCGGCCGAACGGGGCCCCGGGCTCGACGGTGATGACGAACCCGAACCAGCTGGGGTCGCTGCGCGGGGTGGCCTCGGGCAGCAGCAGATGCGGCACCCCGTCCAGGCCCTCGCGCAGCCGCCGCCAGTTGCGGCGGCGCGCCGCGCCGAAGGCGTCGAGCTTGGCCAGCTGGGTCAGCCCGAGCGCCGCCTGGAGATCGGTGGTCTTCAGGTTGTAACCGACGTGGGAGAAGATGTACTTGTGGTCGTAGCCCGCGGGCAGCGTCCCCATCTGGTAGTCGAAGCGCTTGAGGCACTTGTTGGACTCGCCCGGCTCGCACCAGCAGTCCCGCCCCCAGTCCCGCAGTGACTCCACGATCCGCGCCAGCGCCAGGTTCGAGGTCAGCACACAGCCGCCCTCGCCCATCGTGATGTGGTGCGCGGGGTAGAAGCTGACGGTGGTCAGATCGCCGAAGGTGCCGGTGAGCCGGCCGTCGTAGCGGGAGCCCACCGCGTCGCAGTTGTCCTCGATCAGGAACAGCTCGTGCCGCTCGGCGAGTTCCGCCAGCTCGGTCGCGGGAAACGGATTGCCCAGCGCGTGGGCGACGACGATGGCCCGGGTGCGCGGGCCGATGGCGGCGGCGACCCGCTCGGCGGTGGTGTTGTACGTACCGAGGTCGACATCGACGAAGACCGGCACCAGCCCGTTCTGGAGGATCGGATTGACGGTGGTGGGGAACCCCGCCGCGACGGTGATCACCTCGTCCCCCGGGCGCAGCCGCCGGTCCTCCAGCTGCGGTGACGTCAGCGCCGCGACGGCCAGCAGATTCGCCGAGGAGCCGGAGTTCGTCAGATGCGCCTTGCGCAGCCCCAGCTTGCGGGCGAACTCCGACTCGAACTTCCGGGAGCTGCGCCCGGCGGCGATCCGCATCTCCAGGGCGGCCTCCACCAGGGACACCCGGTCGTCCTCGTCCAGCACCGCGCCCGACGGCCAGATCTCGGTCACTCCGGGGACGAACGCCCGGCGGGGCTCGCGCTCCTGCTCCCGCTCCTGGTGGTACTTGCGGACCTCATCGAGAACCAGCGCCCTGTGGTCGCTCATCGCCACGCCCTTCCTGTCCATAACCGCTCACCGCTGGCCACCGCCTGTGCCGCCGCCTGTGCCGTCGTCGTCCGTTCCGTACAGACCGGACCCTGCCGTCATCGGCTCGAAGCGCCCTCGACACCCGGTCGGGCGGCGGCCCCTCGACCGCACGCCCGCTATCAGCGGCAGCCGGGCGCTTCGGGTACGGCCGGGCCGGTGGCGCAGGTCTTGGCGAAGGCGTCGAGGACCCGTCGGTAGTAGCCGGGGCCGAAGCCCATCCGGGCCGTCTGCGGGACCAGGGCCCGCAGCTTCTCGGTGGAGATGACGTGCTGGGCGCCTGCCTCCCGGTACTCCCGGTGCGCCACCAGGCCCAGCCGTCCCTCCAGGTGGTCGACGATCCGCTCCACCGGAACCGCCTCCCCCGAGGCCACGTTGACCGTCTCGCCCCGCAGATCCTGGGTCAGCAGCAGGTCGATGACGCGCACCACGTCCACCACGTCGATCAGATCCCGCGCCGCCCCCCGGTGGATCCGCACCCGGCCCTCCCGCATCTGCCGCACCAGCGCGGGCAGCAGCTGGTGCGGCGGCTGCCCGGGGCCGACCAGATGGCCGAGGCGCAGCACCAGCCACTCGGCCCCGGAGGCGTGCAACTGCCGCTCCAGGCCCAGCTTGTGCGCCCCGTACGGCGTGCAGGGCACGACCGGGGCGTCCTCCCGGCCGGGGCCGTCCACCGCGCCGTACATCCCGGTGGAGGCGGTGGAGAAGAACAGCAGCCGCTGTCCGGTGGCCCGGCACCCCCGCGCCACCTCCGCCAGCAGGGCCGCCTCCCGTGCGAAGTCCGCGTCCGAGGTGCCGCTCGCCCAGGACACACCGGCCGCGAGGACCACGGTGTCCGGGTGCTGATGGGCGATCGGCTCAAGACTCCGGGCGAGGAACCCGTTTCCCACAATCTCCATGCCACGTCCTGAGGTGAGAGTCGGTGTCGTAGGGGGCGGTGCCGGGGGCCGGCCGGTGGGAGACCGCGCGCAGGACGCGCATCAGGGCTCGCATCAGGACTCGCCTCCCAGCACCTCGGGCCGCGGTGCGGCGGGGCGGCCGACCACGTACAGCACCGGCCGCAGCCCCAGCGCGGCGAGCGCGTCGCGCGGGCGGTCGGCGGCGGTGCCGCGGGCCGCCGAGTAGCCGTCCGGCCGGATCAGCAGCCAGCCGCCGGGCTCGGCGCCCAGGTCGGCCCGCAGCCGGCCGCCCGGGTCGGCCAGCGGCCCCGGCGCGCCTTCCACGGCCGTCCCGGGCACGGACCCGGGCACGGCCGTACGGACGCTCAGATAGCCGCCGTACGCCTCGGCGAGCGCGCACAGCGACGGGTACTGGTCGGGGGTGGCGAAGGCGAGCAGCGTCCAGCCGGGCCGGGCCAGTTCGGCGGTCAGCTCCCGCCACCCGGGGCTGCGCGCCGCCCGCCGCGGCCCGACCTTGGCCACCCGGGTGCCGGCCGTCTCCCCCAGGACCGCGGACCCGGCCCGGTACGTCAGATCGAGCGCGGTCATCCCGCCCATGATCCGGCGCTGGATACGGGCCCTGAGCGGCGGCAGCGCGCGGACGACGCCGAACGCCGCGCGCAGCAGCGAGGCGGCGGTACGGCTGCGGAGCTGCACCAGCGCGGTGGCGAACCGCGTGGAGTGCAGCAGCCGCTCGCCGACCGGCACCCGCTCCACGCCGTAGGAGTCGAGCAGCCGGGTGTTCGCCTCGCCGCGGATGACGGCGGCGAGCTTCCAGGCGAGGTTGGCGGCGTCCTGGACCCCGGTGTTCATGCCCTGTCCGGAGGCGGGGCTGTGCACATGGGCCGCGTCGCCCGCGACGAACACCCGCCCCGCCCGCATGCGCGGCACCATGCGCTGCTGGATGGAGAACACCGACACCCAGGTGGGTGTCCCCACCCGCGCCGGGCGGCCGGTGCCCGCGCGGATCTTGGCGGCGAACCGCCGCGCCACCGCCGCGTCCTGCCCCTCGCCGCTGTCGTAGTCGACGTCCGTGGTGTCCAGCAGCCGCCACTTGCCGGGCTCCGGGAAGGGCACCATCATCACGGTCCCGGCGGGGGTGCGCATCCAGTGGATGCTGTCGCGCGGCAGATCGCACTCCACGACCGCGTCGGCGATCAGCCAGGTCTCGCTGGAGTCGCCGAGCAGCGGCAGCCCGAGTTTCTTGCGCACCGTGCTGTGCCCGCCGTCGCAGCCGACCAGCCACCCGGCCCGGATCTCCGCCACGCCGCCGTCCGCGCGGCTCAGCCGGGCGCGCACCGCGGTGCCCAGGTCCTCGAACCCGGTCAGCCGCATGCCCCACTCCACGTCGACCCCGTGCCGGGACGCGGCCGTGCGCAGCACCTCCTCGGTGATCACCTGGTCGACCATGAGGGTGAAGGGGAAACGGGTGGGCAGCCGGCTGTAGTCGGTGTCGAGGCGGATGAGGCGGCGGCCGTTCTGGTGCAGGGTGAAGTGTTCCACCCGCTGTCCGCGAGGCAGCAGCTCGGCGGCCACGCCCATCTGGTCGTAGGTCTCCAGGGTGCGCGCGTGGGTGGCCAGGGCGCGGCTGGTGGTGGCCGGGCCCGGGGCGCCGTCCACCAGGCGCACCCGCACCCCGTGGCGGGCCAGTTCATGCGCCATGGTGAGCCCCACGGGCCCGGCGCCGACCACCAGCACCTGCGTGTCCGTGTGGTCCTTGTGGCCCCCGTGGTCCTTGTGGGCCCGCGGCCCCGGGTCGTCCCCCGGCTGGTGCCGCTGCGTGAGACTCATCCGCGCGTCTCCCCCTTCCACCAGCCCGGGTTGTCGCGGTACCAGGCGACGGTGGCGGCCAGGCCGGTGTCGAAGGGCACCCGCGGCGCGTAGCCCAGCTCCTCCCGGATCTTCGTCTCGTCGAGGGAATAGCGCAGGTCGTGGCCCTTGCGGTCCGCGACGTGGCGCACCATGCGCTCGTCGGCGCCGCACAGCTCCAGCAGCCGCCGGGTCAGGGCGGCGTTGGTGTACTCGTTGCCCCCGCCCACGTTGTAGATCTCGCCCGCCCGGCCTCGGTTGAGCACCAGGTGGATCGCGCGGCAGTGGTCCTCCACGTGCAGCCACTCGCGCATGTTCGAGCCGTCGCCGTAGAGCGGGACCTCCTTGCCGTCCAGGAGGTTGGTGACGAACAGCGGTATGAGCTTCTCGGGGTGCTGGTAGGGGCCGTAGTTGTTGGAACACCTGGTGATGGACACATCGAGGCCGTGGGTGCGCCAGCAGGCGCGGGCGATCAGGTCGGAGGCCGCCTTGGACGCCGCGTACGGGGTGTTGGGCGCGAGCGGCCACTCCTCGGTCCACGAGCCGTGCTCGATCGAGCCGTAGACCTCGTCAGTGGACACGTGCACCACGCGGGGGACGCGGGCGCGCAGACAGGCGTCGAGCAGGATCTGGGTGCCGCAGGCGTTGGTGGTCACGAAGTCGGCGGCGGCCTCCAGGGAGCGGTCGACATGCGACTCGGCGGCGAAGTGCACCACCGCGTCGTGCCCCGGCAGGAGGTCGCTCAGCAGCGCGGGGTCGCAGATGTCGCCGCGTACGAAGGTCAGGCGCGGATCGGCGGCCGGGAGGCTGTCCCGGTGTCCGGCGTAGGTCAGCTTGTCCAGGACGGTGACCCGGGCGCCCGCGCAGCCGGGGTAGCCGTCGGCGAGCAGGGTGCGGACGTAGGTCGAGCCGATGAAGCCGGCGCCGCCGGTGACCAGGATCCTCACGCGGCCACCTCGATACGGGTGTGATCGCCGACGACGAGGCGGTGGCGGCTGGAGGCCATCCGCGGGCCGGTGGTGACGCCCGTGGCGGCTTCGGGGGCGGCTTCCGGTGCTGCTTCCGGGGCTGCTTCCGGGGGCGGGACGGTGGCGATGGCGGCGGAGCGGCCGATGACCGAGCCGTACAGCCCGCGCACCCGGGAGAGGGAGGCGCCGTCCAGCACGATCGAGTCGTCCAGCCGGGTGTCGCGCAGCACGCAGTGGCTGCCGACCGAGGTGTGCGGCCCCACGTGGCTGTCCTCCACCAGCGTGCCCGCGCCGATGATCGCCGGTCCCTCGATGCGGGAGCGCACCACCCGGGCGCCCGGCTCGACCACGACCGGACCGGTGATCTCGCTGACCTCGTCGACGTCCGCCGCCACCGAGCGGGTGAGGGTGCGCAGCACCTCGCGGTTGCAGTCCAGGACGTCCTCGACGCGCCCGGTGTCCTTCCAGTAGCCCGAGTACTCGCTGGCCCGTACCGTCTCGCCCCGGGCGACCAGCCACTGGATGGCGTCGGTGATCTCCAGTTCGCCGCGCGCGCTCGGCTCGATCGCGGCGACGGCCTCGTGGATGGCGGGGGTGAAGAAGTACACGCCGATCAGGGCCAGATCCGTGCGCGGCCGCGCGGGCTTCTCGACCAGCCGCAGCACCGAGCCGTCCGCCCCCACCTCGGCGACCCCGAACGCCTGCGGATCGGGGACCTTGTGCACCACCACCTGCGCGGCGGGCCGCTTGGCGCGGAACTCGGCCGCGACGGCCGCCACCCCTTCCGGGAGCATGTTGTCGCCGAGGTACATCACGAAGTCGTCGTCGCCCAGGAAGTCGCGGGCGATGGCGACGCAGTGCGCCAGCCCCAGCGGCTCGGCCTGCTGGATGTAGGTGATCCGCACGCCGAGGGCCGAACCGTCGCCCAGCGCCCCAGAGATCGCCCGGAGCTGGTTGCCGACGACGATGCCGATGTCCGTGACGCCGATGTCGCGGATCGCCGTCAGGACGTGTTCGAGGACCGGCTTGTTGGCGATGGGGATGAGCTGCTTGGGCATCGAGTAGCTGAACGGGCGCAGGCGAGTGCCCGACCCACCGGACAGCACGAGAGCCTTCATGTAAGTCCTCCTTAGCGGACAGCGCGAGCATGTGAGCGCCCGGTCGAGGACCCCTCGAAGACCGGTGAACCTCGCCACGGACCTGCCGTGCACCGGACTTCCGGTCCGACGTGGGCCACATCGGGAGCCCTGCCACGCGGCGGAGCCGCACATCGACGCGGCGCCCCCGCCCCGCCCCTTCCCTCAACCGGGGCTCCGCCCCAGGCCCTGGGGTCCAGGGGCGGAGCCCCTGGGTCGGGAAGGGGCGGGGCGGGAAAAAATCCTGCGGACACTCTCTAGCCGTGCGAGATGCGGATCGACGGATTGCCGTAGGCGATGCGGTGAAGGACCTTGCGGTAGAGCGGCGTGTGCCGCAGCACGCGGGCGAGCCGGGGGCGGACCCGGGTGGCGATGGGGCCCTGCGAGAGCATCGCCTTGCTCTGGAGGGTCTGGAGCCGCATCACGGCCGCGATGTCGGGGCCACGGCGCTCTTCGAAGACCCCGAGGCGGGCCGCGCCGGTGTCGCCCGCGGCCAGCGCGCCGACCAGGACCGGGTGCAGCACCACCGCGTCCTGGACGGCCAGGTTGATGCCCTGGGCGCCGATCGGGCTGTGGGTGTGGGCGGCGTCGCCGATCAGCACCAGCCCGTCGTCGGTCCAGCGCTCGGCCCGTGAGGAGAACACGTCCAGCAGGCTGAGGTCGCGCGGGGAGCGGATCTGTTCGCGGATGAGGTGGGCGTACGGCGGCACGGCGCGGCAGAGCTGTTCCCTGACGTGGTCCAGGCCCTGCCCGGCGATGTCGCGGTACCCCTGGTGCGGCAGGGTCCAGCCGATCTGGATGCGGTCGGGCCACGAGGCGTAGGCGAGCACGGGGCTGCCGCCGGCGCGGAACACCCGCACATCGCGGAGCGGGGGCTCGACGCCCGGCCGCTCCCGCTCCCGCGCCCGCTCCCGCCGGCCCTCCTGCCCGGCCCCTCTCCTGCCGCTGTTCTTCTCGGTGTTCTTGCCGGTGTTCTTGCCGGTGTTCTTGTGCTCCGTGAGCTTGAACCACAGCACGTCGTGGTCGAACGCCTCGGTGCGCCCCGCCCCGATGCCCGCCAGCCGCCGGATCCGCGAATAGCGCCCGTCCGCGCCGACGACCACCCGGGCCCGTACGGTGCACGGGCCCTCCGGCCCTGCGGCGGTGACGCCCGCGACGCGCCCCTCCCGGCGCACCAGACCGCCGACCCGGCGCCCGTCCAGCCACTGGAAGCCGTCGAACTTGGCGCAGTGGTCGAGGAGTTCGTCCAGTACATGCGCCTGGGGGATGCTCAGCAGGTGGTCGTACGGGGCGGGCAGCAGCCGGTAGTCGGCCTCCAGCAGCACGCGGTCCCCCTCGACCAGCCGGAACCGGTCGTGCTCGTGACCGCCGCGCGCCCGGGCCCCGGCCAGCACGCCGAGTTCGTCCAGCAGCGCCATCGCACCGGGCTGGAGGATCTCGCCGCGGAACTCCCGGTGGTGGCCGCGGGCGCGCTCCACCACGGCCACCCGGACGCCCGAGCGCAGCAACAGCAGGGCCAGGACCAGCCCGGCCGGTCCGCCGCCGACCACGCACACGTCGGTGTCGAACTCCTCCGCCACCTCGACTCCCCTCCGGTCCGCCGGGGCCGCGCTCACGCGCGCAGCCCCAGGCCGCCGTCCGCGGTGATCACCTGGCCCTGGATCCAGCCGGCCTCCGCCGTGCACAGCAGGGCCACCACATCGGCGACGTCGCGCGGGGTGGTGAGCCGGCCGCCGGGGGTGCGCGCGGCCAGCGCCGCGGCGGCGGCCGGGTCGGGGGTGTCCGGCCCCTTGTCGAGCTTCGCGGTGGCCACCGCGTTGACCGCGATCCGCCGGCCCGCCAGCTCCACGGCGAGATAGCGCACCAGGCTCTCCAGCGCCGCCTTGGCGATCCCGGGGCCGACGTAGCGCGGCACGGCCCGGTGGGCCCCGCTGCTGGACACCGCGACGATCCGCCCGGGGCCGCCCGCCATCAGCTGAGCGATCGCGGAGGCCCCGTACAGCAGCGGGTCCAGGGCGGCCGAGAGGTCGGCCCGTATGTCCCCGGCGCGTGCTCCCACCGCGGGCATGGGGTGCCAGGAGGCGACGCTGTGCACGAAGATGTCCAGCCGGCCGTACCGCTCGCGCACCTCGGCCAGCAGCGCGCGCAGCTGCTCGGGGCTGGTCACATCCGCCCGGCGGGCGATCGCGCCACCCTTGAGTCCGGACAGCTCGCGGAGCGCGTGTTCGGCGTCCGCGTCGCTGTGCGCGTAGTCGAGGATCACCTGCGCGCCCGCGGCGGCCAGCTTGCGGGCCACCGCGAACCCGACCCCGCGGGTCGCGCCCGTCACCAGCGCGACCTTTCCCTCCAGCCCCAGCGTGACCGGGTCACCCGGCTCACCCGGCTCACCCGGCTCGGCTGGCTCGGCTGGCTCGGCTGGTTCAGGCGACATGGTTCGCCGCTTTCCGGTCCGCGGCGTGAGCGGCCAGGTGCACGGCGCGCTCGGCCGTACCGGCGGCCGGGGCGCCAGCGCGGGACGCGCGCCAGGCGCCCCCGTCCGACCACCAGGTGACGAAGGTGTAGCTGCCGGGCCTCGTCAGCGACCGGCTGAGGTCGGCGTGCAGAAAGCCCGGCCGCGCCGCCAGCTCCCGGACGTACGCCCGGTAGGAGTCGGCAAAGGCGTCCAGGCCGACCCCGGCCCCCTCGGCCCCCTCCGCGCCCTCGGCGCCCAGATGCTCGACGACCACCACCGGCGCGCCCTCGGCGACATCGCCGCCCGCCCGCAGCACATTGAGGGACGGGTCGGCGTCCACGTCCACCAGCTCGTGGAACTGCTCGGCGTGCGCCTGGAACACCTCGCTCCCCCGCACCCGCTGGAAGGACTCGGGCGAGCGCCAGCGGCCGAGGTTGACGTACACCCCCGGGCGCTCCACCAGCCGTACCGCCTGGTGCGAGTCGAAGCCCTCCTGGGCGCGCATCCACGCCACATGGTCGAGGAAGCGCCGCTCGAACTCATCGGCCCGGCCCGGGTCCTTCAGCGTGAAGGTGTTGATGACGGTGAACAGACCGGTCGGGTGGTCCAGCTCGTCGCATGACGACATCGGGGTATGGCCTTCCTGGGTGTGGACGAGGGCGTCGCGCAGGGCGCGGCGCCGCACCTTTCCGTTCGCGTTGCGCGGGATGGCCTCCACCACCTCGATGTGGTGCGGCCGCTGGTAGTACGGGAGCCGCTCGGCCACGGCCGCCGCGATGGCCCCCGCGGTGGCCTCCGGCCCGCCCGCGCCCGGCCGGAGCACCACCAGCGCGGCGGCGAGCGCGCCCCGCGCGGGATCCGGCAGGCCGAAGACCACGGCCTCCCGGACCAGTTCGTGGTCGAGCAGCACCTGCTCGACCTCGGCCGGCGCGACGAGGAAGTTGTCGCACTTGAACGTGTCGCCGAGCCGGTCGACCAGGAACAGCCGCCCCTCCTCGTCGATCCGGCCGACGTCTCCGGTGGAGAACCAGCCGTCGTCCTCCAGGCCGGTGCCGTCCGGGCCGCCGAGGTAGCCCTTCATCACCTGCGGCCCGCGCACCTGCACCTCGCCCACCTCGCCGGACGCCGACACCGTACGGCGCTCGACGTCCACGACCCGGCACTCGGTGCCCGCCACCGGGCGGCCCACCGAGCCGGGCTCCGGGCGGGCCGGGTCGTCGCTGTGGGTCAGCGGGGAGGTCTCGGCGAGCCCGTACCCCTGGAACACGGGCACCCCGAACCGCTCGGCCAGCCGCACCGCGTCCCGCACCGGCAGCGCCGAGCCGCCCGACGCGATCTGCCGTACGGTCGTCAGCTCCAGCCCGTCGAGGGCGCGGTGGGTGGCGAGCCGGGCGAGCCGGACCGGGAGGCTGTAGAAGTGGGTGGCGGAGTGGCGGTTGGCCGCCGCCACCGCGTCGAGGGGGTCGGGCGCGGCGCACAGCACCTGCGTGGCGCCCGCGAACACGGCCGAGTTGAGGTGCATGGGGTGGTAGGTCGGCAGGTGGTTGAGGGCGACCGAGCCGCCGTCGACCCGATGGGCCTCGGCGATCTGCGCCGCGTTGACGACCAGGTTGCGGTGGGTGAGCCGGACGGCCTTGGGCAGTCCCGTCGTACCGCTGGTGAACTGGACGCACACCACGTCGTCCGGGCCCACCGTGCCGGGCGGCCCCACCAGCGTCCGCTTCTCCAGCACATCGTCCAGGCGCGGCACGTCCGGCACGTCCGGCCCGGTCGCCCCGGTCGCCCCGGGCTCGGCCGGGCCGATCAGCACCACCTCCCGCAGCGCGGGCAGCCGGTCGCGCACGGCGGCGAGCCGCGCGTACAGCCCGGCGTCCACGAGCGCCAGCCGCGCCTCGCTCACCGACAGGGTATGCAGCAGCGCCTCCTCGCGCAGCAGCGGATTGACCACCGCCACCACGTTTCCGCCGCGCGCGGCCGCGTAATAGGCCACGGCGAAGTCCGGGTGCAGGACGGAGGCGACCGCCACCACCGAGCCGCCCTCCCGGCCCGGGGGCAGCAGCCGCCGCAGGGCGTACGCGGCGCGCGACACCCGCAGGTCGAGCCCCGCGAAGTCCAGCGTCTCCCGGCGGGCCGGGGTCTGCCCGGGGTTTCCGTCCCACACCAGCGCGGGCCGGGTGGGGTGGGCCCGGGCCGCCTCGGCCGGCAGCCCGTCCAGCCGCACGGCCCCGCCGCCCCTCCCGGCCCCGCCACCCCGCTCAGCCCTATGGCTCGGCTCACTCACGAGTGGCCGCCTCCGCGAACGCCCGCGCGTGGCGGAGCGTCGTGGTGCTGTTGGTGCTCAGCGCGCGCTGTACGAAGGCGCGGGCGTCGGCGACGGTCTTGTCCGGTCCGAGCACCCGCTCCACGGCCTCCGGCTTGAGGATCACGGTGTGCCGGGAGGTGACGGCCACGCCGTCGCCCGCCGGGGTGATCGTCCAGCTGCCGGTGTGCGCGGTCATCAGCGCGGGCACGGTGGTCTGTTTGTAGACGATGCGGTCCGGCCCGAAGCAGACCCGTACGGACTCGGTGGTGTGCACCGACCCGTCGGCCGTGCGGGTGTCCATCGTCATCACCTGGACGCGCGGCTCGGTGGCGTCGGCCGGGTCCTCCTTGAGGTCGAGCCGGGACACATGCGGCAGCCGCTCGGGCCACAGATCGGCGCGGTACAGATAGTCGTACACCAGCGCGGGGTCGCCCGTCGTGAACACCGTGTCCTCGAAGGAGAACTCCAACTCCCCCAGACGGTCACCGAGTTCCGCGAGCGCCTTGACCGCCGCCAGCTCGGAGTCGCTGTTGCGGTCCACCGCCGCGGTGATCCAGCGGACGCCCGAAGGGTCGTCGTCGACGGCACGGAAGTCATGGCGCAGCTCCAGCCGGGAGATGTTCTCCCCGTGCGCGGTGATGATCCACTCGCCGCCCATGTCCGCCACCGGCGGCGCGGAGACCTCCTGCCGGAAGGTGACGCGCAGCCCGTCCGGGTCCAGCTCGCGGCGCGAGGTCCAGCTCTTGACCACCTCGCCCGCGGTGGCCCAGATCCGGATCCGCTCGCCGTCGGGCGTCCGCTCCAGGTGTTCGACATGCACATTGGGCGCGAAGCGCTGGGGCCAGTCGGCGACCTCGGCGACGATGTCGTACACCGCGCGGGCCGGGGCCAGCACGGTGATGCCGTGCGTGGTCAGATACGAGTCGGTGGTGGTCACGGCGCGCATTCCCCTCAGTAATTTCCCAGCCCGCCACAGACGTTGAGCGCCTGGGCGGTGATGGACGCGGCGGTGTCGGTGACCAGATAGCCGACCAGGCCCGCCACCTCCTGCGGGGTCGAGTAGCGGCCGAGCGGGATCTTGGCCTGGAAGCGTTCGAGGATGGCCTGCTCGGTGGTGTCGTACACCGCCGCGTAGCCCTGGCGGACGCGCTCGGCCATCGGCGTCTCGACATACCCGGGGCAGACCGCGTTGACGGTGATGCCGGTCTTGGCCAGCTCCAGGCCGACTGCCTTGGTGAAGCCGATCACGCCGTGCTTGGAGGCCGAGTACGGGGCGCCGAGCACGACGCCCTGCTTGCCGCCGGTGGACGCGATGTTGACGATCCGGCCCCAGCCGCGGTCCCGCATCCCGCCCTCGGCCAGCACCTCGCGCGTGGTCAGGAACACGCTGTTGAGGTTGGTGTCGATCACGTCGTACCACAGCTCGTCGGCCAGCCCGGCGGTCTCGCCGCCGCCGCTGCGCCCGGCGTTGTTGACCAGGACGTCGATCCGGCCGTACCGCCCGGTCACGGCCGCCAGCAGGGCGCGCACGTCCTTCCGCTTGCTCACATCGGCGCGGGCGCCGTCGGCCTCGTGGCCCGCGGCCCGCAGCTCCTTGACGGTCATCTCCAGGGACTCGGCGGTCCGGGCGCAGATGAAGACCGCGAGGCCCGCCGCCGCCAGCCCCCGCGCCACCGCGAGCCCGATTCCGCTCGTGCCTCCCGTGACCAGCGCCACTCGCCGCTCGTCGCTCGCCATGCGCGTCGTCCTCCCCGGAATCCTTGGTTGCGTTGTCTGCACCGAAGAGTGACCGGGGGCTCTCGATCCTCGATCGCACGGCGGTCGAGCGGGCTGTTCGACCGCCCGTCAAGGGGCGTGCGAGGGCACGCGGCGACGCTGCCGCGCGACACACAGGACGCGAGAGAGGGACCGTCATGACCGTCGCGGCACGCCCCGCCACCACCGCACCGGCAAGCCCCGCCGGGCCCACCGGCCCCACCCGGCCCACCGGCCTCGCCGAGCTGTATGCGGAGATCCAGCAGTTCTACGCCCGCCAGATGCAGCTGCTCGACGACGGCGAGGCCGAGGCCTGGGCGGAGACCTTCGCCGAGGACGGCGTCTTCGCCGCCAACGCGCACCCCGAGCCGTTCACCGGCCGGCCGGCCATCGCCGCCGGCGCCCGCCGGGCCACCGACGACTTCGCCGCGCGCGGCATCCGGCGCCGCCACTGGCTGGGCATGCTCTCCCTCGAACCGAAGGACGAGCACACCGTCTTCGTCCGCTCGTACGCCCAGGTCATCGAGACCGCGCGGGGCGGCCGGTCCGCGCTGCGGGCTTCCACTACGTGCGCGGATCTGCTGGTGCGGCGGGACGGCCGATGGCTGGTGCTCGACCGCCGGATCCACCGCGACGACCTGGACTGATCACGCGCGGGCGTGGACGTCCAGCCCGCTCGCGCCCGGCGCCTCGACGCCCGGCAGCAACCGCATGTCGCGGCCGTAGTCGCCGCCGGTGAGAGTGCGGAACGGGACGGGCTCGTCCGTGAAGAGCCGGTCGAGCCGCCGCCCGTACTCCCGCTTGACCGCCGCGAACCGCTCCTCCGCCACATCCAGCGAGTCGTACACCGCGAACGGTTCCAGCGGCGCCATCCCCGTGAACCAGAACAGGCCGTGCTGGACCGGGAAGAGGACATCCGACAGCCGACCGTGGATGCCCCGGTCGGCGAACGCCGACTCCCGGGCCCCGACCGTCACCGAGATCAGCGCCCGCCGCCCGGCCAGGGCGCCCTCGCTGTACGGCGGGGGGACGGCCGGGCCGTGCGCGAACTCGAAGGTCACCTTCTCGGCCGCGAACGGCCGAGCTTGTGCGCTCGGTCGTTCACACCTCGTCGCGCTCCCGACTGCCCCCTACGACAGGACGGTCACGGGTCGCATCCACCCAGCCCCCGGCTGACGTCAGTGGGAGGGTGCGGGTGCGGTGACAAGCACCCACGCCGAGCGTGCGCGATCGCGCATGTTGACCCCGGCGACGACATCGGCCGAGCCAGCGAGCCCGCACCGACGACAGCGAAAATGATCCCGGTCGGACCGGTTGGCCCGCTCGGTATGCCCGCAGCGCGGGCAGCGCTGCGAGGTGTAGGCCGCATCCACCTCGAGGAACGGCACCCCGGCCCTGCGGGCCTTGTAGGCGAGGTGCTGACCGAGCTGGTGGAAGGGCCAGGAGGAGAGGGTGCCCCGCTGATCGCGGCGTAGCCGTACCCGCTCGCGGATCCCGCCGAGTGCCTCGACGGCGATGCCGCGACCGGTGCGTTGCGCGACGGACACGATCTCCTTGCTGATGCGGTGGTTCACGCAGGTGGCATGGCGACGCTCCCTGTGCGCGCGGCGGGCGAGGCGGCGGGTGGCGGAGCGGGTCCGCCTGGCCTGGAGCTCAGCGCGTTTGCGGGCCTGCCAGCGCCGGTAGCGCGACAGGCGCCGCCCCTGGTAGTTGGCGCCGTCGGATGTGGTAGCCAGATTGACGATGCCCCGGTCGACTCCGATCCAGTCGACCGGCTCGTACACCTTCGGGTCGGGCAGGTCACAGGTGGCGATCAGGAACCACTTCCCGCCCCGCCGCACCAGGTCACTCTCACCCTGGCGATGGGCCACGAGCGTCTTGAACTGGTCAGGCGAGCAGGCGAACCGGACGCCGCGCATCCGCCCGGCCACCGTCCAGATCGACACCGTGCGCGCGTCGTACTGCCACGACAGGCAGCGGTCATCGAACGGCTGAGCCGCCTCCGGACGGAAACCGATGGGGGTGCCGACGGCCGCACGGTACCGCTTGGACATCGGCGAGCCCAGGTTCCCAGCCCGCAGGTTGGCCCTCAGCGTCGTATAGGCGTCGACGACCTTCTTCACCGCCCGCACCACCGGCTGCGCCGACAGCCCGAACTTCGCCTTAAGATCCGCGTACACCTCCTTCTGCAGGCCGTTGCGGTCCTTCAGCCCCTTGGCGAAGGCAACCTGCGCGGCGTAGTCGGCGGCCCGGTTGCAGGCGCACAGGGTCGCCTCGAGCGCCGACGCCTGCTCCGGCGTCGGCAGCAGTTTCACCTGGACCACCAGCTTCATGACATCGGACCGTAGTGCGATAGCCGCACACACGACTGCCACTTCCCCGGCGACCATCCGTCTCGGTGATCCCTGAAACAGTTGTTCGCATATCTCGGGCCCGGGCACGGCCTCAGGCCGCGCGCGGGGCCGCGGCGCGCGCCGGCGCGGCGCGCGCCCCGGCCAGTTCCTCCAGCTCGGCGACCACCTCCGCGGGCGCCGGCATCGCGGCCATCTCGTCGCGCACCCGGCCCGCCGCCGCCCGGTAGGACCGGTCGTCCAGCACCTCGCGCAGCGCCGTACGGATCGCCTCGGGGTCCAGCTGCTCGCCGGGGTCGAGCGACCGGCCGGCGCCACAGGCCTCGATCCGTTCGGCGTAGACGCCGAGGCTGGGCAGCGGTGGGGCCAGGACGAGCTGGGGCAGCCCGTGGCGCAGAGCCGTCAGCCCGGTGCCGGAGCCGCCGTGGTGGATCAGGGCCGCGCAGCGCGTCAGGAGCTGCGAGAGCGGCGTGGGCTCGATCACCTGTACGTTGCCGGGCAGCGGCCCCAGTTCCTCGGCGCACGCCCGGGACAGGGTGAACACGCCCCGCGCCCCCTCCAGCCCGTCGAACGCCCGGGCCACCGCCGCCAGAGTCGCCGTCCCCGCCTTGTCGATGGTCCGGGAGCTGAACGACACGCATATGGTCCGCCGCTCCGGCGAGGCCATCGGCCCCCGGACGGGGTAGCTGCCCGGGCCGTTGTACGGCACGAACCGCACCGGCCTGGCCGGGGCCGCGCGGGGGTGGCGCAGCAGCGGCGGGCACGGGTCGAGCAGCAGGTCGGGGTCGGGCAGCAACCCGCCCGGGGTCCCCACCCGCTCGCACACGGGCCGCAGCGCGGCGCGGGCGGGGCCGCGGGCCAGCGTGGTCAGGACGTCGGTGCCCCAGCGGTGGACCACCGACGGCACGCCCAGGGCTCCGGCGGTGATCGTCCCGCAGAACTCGACCGGGTCCGACAGGACGAGGTGGGGGCGCCACTCCCGGGCGAATCTCAGATACCCGTCGATCACCCGGCCGACGCGGAACCGCCAACGGACCGCGAGCGCCTCCCAGTCGGGTTCCCACGCCGCCGCGGGCGCCCCTCCCGTACGGCGGGCCGGAGCGGGGGGCGGGGCGTCGGCGGGCAGCGGCTCGGCCTCGATGTCCACGGTGTGCAGCCCGGCGGCGCGGGCCACCTCCACGGCCCCGGGCTCCCCCGCGCAGATCACCTCATGGCCCGCCCCGGCGAGCGCCCAGGCCAGCGGGACGAGCGGCAGCAGATGGCTGCTGATCGGGGTGACGACGATGAGTACGCGCACGGCGGCTCCCCCTAGGCCTGAGCGGGCCGGGTGCGCGCCTCGGTCAGGCCCGCGTTGACGTACTGGAGCAGCAGCCGGGGCGTGACGGCCTCGGCGACCGTGTCGTCGGCCAGCGTGACGCCGTACTCGCGCTCGATGCGGCCCACGGTCTGAAGCACGGCGAGGGAGTCGTAGTTGAGGTCGGTGAAGGGGGTGTCGAGTACGTCTCCGTCGAGGTCGACGGTCTCGTCCTCGCCCGCGCACTCGCGCAGCAGGGCGGTCAGCTCGGACAGCGTCATCCGGGTCGTCTGTGTCATCGTGTCCATCTCTCTTTTCAGGGCTGCGGGCTGACGGTGCGCCGCGATCAGTGGGGGCGGTCCGCGGCGACCACAGCCGCCGCGTTGAAGCCGCCGCGGCCGCGGGCCAGCACCAGGGCGGTGCGTACGGGGCGGGGGCGCGGCTCCGCGGTCACCAGGTCGAGCTCGAGGCCCTCGGCGAGCCGGGTGACGTTGACGGTCGGCGGGATCAGGGCGTCGCGGATCGCGAGCAGGGCGGCGGCGAGGTCGAGGGCGGCCCCGCCCGCGTACAGCCGTCCGGTCATGGTCTTGGGCGCGGTGACCGGCACCCGGCGGGGCCCGAAGACGGCGGTGACGGCCTCCGCCTCGGCCCGGTCGAGGCCGGGCAGGCCCGCGGCGTCGGCGAAGACCACATCGATGTCCTCGGGGGCGAGGCGGGCGTCGGCCAGGGCGAGTTCGACGGCGCGGCGCAGGGCGGGGACGCCGCCGACGCGCTCGCTGCCCGGCTTGGCGTCGAAGGTGGCGGCGTAGCCCGTCAGTTCGCCGTAGACGCGGGCGCCGCGGGCGCGGGCCTCGGCGGCCTCCTCCAGGATCAGGATGGCCCCGCCCTCGCCCGGCACATAGCCGCGGGCGGCGGCGTCGAAGGGCAGATAGGCGCGCGTGGGGTCGTCGGCGAGGCTCAGCCGGCCGCCCGCGAGCTGTGCCGTCCAGCCCCATGGGCAGATCGCCCCGTCCACGCCGCCGGTGACGATGAGCCGGCTGCCGCCGCGCAGCCGCCGGCGGGCCTGGGCCACCGCGTCGAGGCCGCCCGCCTGCTCGGTGACGAGGACGCCGCTGGGCCCGCGCAGCCCGTGCCGGATGGAGATCTGGCCGGTGTTGACGGCGTAGAACCAGGCGAAGGACTGATACGCGCTGACGTACTGCCCGCCCTTGCTCCACAGCGCCTCCAGCTCGCGCTGACCGAACTCGAAGCCGCCCGCGGAGCTCGCGGTGACGACCCCGGCGGAGTACTCGGGGAGCTGGGCGGGGTCGGTGCCCGCGTCGTCGAACGCCTCCTGGGCGGCGGCCAGGGCGAGCCGGGTCATGTGGTCGGTCTGCGGCAGCAGGCGGTTGGGGATGTGTTCGGCGGCGTCGAAGCCGGGCACCTCGCCCGCGAGCCGGGCCGGGTAGCCGGAGGCGTCGAAGCGGCTGACCGGGCGGATGCCGCTCTCGCCGTTCAGGGTGGCCTTCCACCACTCCGGGGTCGACAGGCCGTTGGGCGCGGCGACGCCGATGCCGGTGAACACGGCAGCGGCGCTCACCACGCTCCCCTCTCGGCCCGGTCCGAGTCCGCCCGGGCCAGCACCATGGCGCTCTGAAAGCCGCCGAAGCCGCTCCCCACGCTCAGCACCGTGTCGACGCGCTGCTCGCGGGCGACCAGCGGGGTGTAGTCGAGGTCGCACTCGGGGTCCGGCTCATGGAGGTTGGCGGTGGGCGGTACGACACCGTGTTCGATGGCCAGGGCGCTGGCGGCGATCTCCAGGGAGCCGATGGCGCCCAGCGAGTGGCCGACCATCGACTTGATGGAGCTGATGGGCGTGGCCCGGGCGTGCTCGCCGAGGGCGCGTTTGAAGGCGGCGGTCTCATGGCGGTCGTTCTGCTTGGTGCCGGAGCCGTGCGCGTTGATGTAGTTGATGCTTGTTGATGGCAGTTGGGCCTCGTCGAGGGCGACGCGGATGGCCTCGGCCATCTCCCGGCCGTCGGGGCGCAGCCCGGTCATGTGGTACGCGTTGCAGCGGGACGCGAAGCCGGCGATCTCGGCGTAGACATGGGCGCCCCGGCGGCGCGCCAGGGACAGCTCCTCGAGGACGAAGAGGGCCGAGCCCTCCCCCAGGACGAAGCCGTTGCGGGTGCGGTCGAAGGGGCGCGAGGCGTGCTCGGGGTCGTCGTTGCGGGGCGAGGTGGCCTTGATGGCGTCGAAGCAGGCGACCGTGATCGGGGAGATGGGCGCGTCGGTGGCCCCGGCGACCATGACGTCGGCGCTGCCCTCCCGGATGAGTTCGACGGCGTGGCCGACCGCGTCGAGGCCGGAGGTGCAGCCGGTGGAGATCACCGACGCCGGGCCCTGGGCGCCCACGGCCCAGGCGACCTCGGCGGCGAAGGAGCTGGGCACGAAGTGGTCGAAGAGGTGCGGCACCGCGTAGGTGTAGTCGACGAGCCACTTCGCGCCGCCGTCGCTGACCACACGGTATTCGGTGTCCAGGCTGGTGGTGGCGCCCACCGCGCTGCCGACGGTGACCCCCACCCGGTACGGGTCGAACCCGGCGCCGCCCAGCACCCCGGCGGCCTCGATGCCGCTGTCGGACACCGCCTCCCGGGCCGCGACCACCGCGAACTGCGAGGCGCGGTCCATGCGGCGCACCTGCTGCGGCGTCAGGCCCTCGTGGTGCGGGTCGAAGTCGGCCTCGGCGGCGATCCGGGAGCGGAAGCGGGTGGCGTCGAAGAGGGAGATGGCGCGGGTGGCGGTGCGGCCCTCGGTCAGCAGCGACCAGAACTCCTTGGTCCCCACGCCGCCCGGGGCCACCACGCCTATGCCGGTGATCGCCACCCGCCTCCTCCCCCGTCGATCGGTAACGCGCTGATGCTTCACGTCGGTTCGACCTTCCTGCTCGATGCCGTCCGTGCCGTCCGTGCCGTCCGTGCGACAGTGCCGCCGGCCTCTCAACCGCCGCTCGACTCGGGACGGAGCGCCCCGACGGCGAGCGGCGAGGCGTCCGTCACTCGTCGAGCAGCGCCACGGCCCGGGTCCAGCCCGCGCCCGCACCCGCGATCTTCACGGGGAAGCACGCGACCCGGAATCCGGTGGGCGGCAGGGTCTCCAGCCCCGCCAGCCGCTCGATCTGGCAGTACTCGCGACGGCGGCCCGCGAAGTGGGCGGGCCACAGCACCGAGGGGTCGCCGGTGGCGTGGTAGCGGCGGATCATGTCGCCGAAGGGGGCGTCGAGGCTGAACGCGTCGGTGCCGATGACGCGGACGCCGAGGTCGAGCAGATAGTCGGTGGCGGGCCCGTCGAGCCCGGTGAACTCCGTGAAGTAGCGGGGCGTGCCGACGTGCCGGGAGGCGCCGGTGTGCAGCAGGACGATGTCCAGCGGCTGGGGCCGGCAGCCGATGCGGGCCAGCTCCTTCTCGAGGTGCGGGACCCCGACGGTGCGGGTGTCCGGCTCCACGCCCGTGATGTCCAGGACGTGGGCGGGGCGCAGAAACCACTCCAGGGGCATCTGGTCGATGGTGCGGGGCACCCCGTACGCGCCGGTCGAGCCGTAGTGCGCGGGGGCGTCGACATGGGTGCCGGTGTGGCTGGTCAGGGTGAGCGTGTCCAGGGAGAGCAGCTCCTGGCCCGGCAGTTCGGCGGGGTCGAACTCGATGCCGAAGTGTTCGCGCATCTCCTCGCTCATGTGGCGGGCCGCCTCGGCCGGCGTCATGATCTCGTGGATCAGCGGGTCCGGCTCCCAGCCGGAGGCGTCCACCGGTGTCGACAGGTCGATGATGCGCATTGCGGGCCCCCTCTGGCTCGTGGTGTGTCTCACCGCCGGACCGTGACAGGAGGCCCTGGAATACGGCTGGATCCGGCCGACGCGGACAGCGCGTACGGGGCCCGGACAGCACTACGGCTCCGCTCTCCCGCGCGGGGGGTGTCGGGGAGCGGAGCCGTAGCCGGCCCGGCAGAAGGGCGGCGCCGGGCGTTCGGGGGGTTACGGGTGGAACGGCTGAGGTGCGGAGGTACGGCCGGGCCCTGCCCGGCCCGGACCTACGCGGCGAACAGGTCGAGCACGGGACGGCGCCAGTGGGCGCTCGGCTCCAGGTCGAGCGCGGGGTCCGAGGCGAGCACCGCCTGTTGCAGCTTCTGGAGCCGCGGCGAGGGTTCGAGCCCCAGGTCCTCGACGAGCCTGCCGCGCAGCCCCTGGTACACCTCCAGCGCCTGCCACGGGCGGCCGGACCGGTACAGGGCGGCCATGCACTGCGCGTGAAGCCCCTCGTGGAGCGGATGTCGGGCCGTCAGCTCGGTCAGCTCGGTGAGGAGTTCGGCATGGCGGCCGAGGCGGAGGTCGGCCTCGATCCGCCGCTCCAGGACGCCCAGCCGGCTCTCTTCCAGCCGGGCCAGCTCGATCTCCAGGATCGGGCCGACGCGCACATCCACCAGGGCGGGACCGCGCCAGACCGCCAGCGCCTCGCGGAACAGGAACGACGCCTCGACGTCGTCGCCCGCGTCGAGCGCGTCCCGCCCGGCGGCGACCAGCCGGTCGTACTCATGGATGTCGACCGCACCCGGCTGGGCCTCCAGCACATAGCCGCCGTACCGCGTGGCCAGCACGTTCTTCGACGCCTCGGGCGCCTGGGGACCGTACGCCGCGGCCAGTCTCCGCCGCAGCTGGAGGATGTACGTCTGCAAGGTGGTCAGCGCGCTGCGCGGCATCTGCGCGCCCCAGATTTCCTCCATAAGTGTGGGCACCGGGAGCATCTGGTTGGCGTAGACCGAAAGCAGTGCAAGGATCTGCCGCGGCTTGCCCGCGCTGGGCACGATCGACTGACCGCAGGCCTCGACGCTCAGTGGCCCCAACACCTTGATGTCCATGGTCCTGTACACCTCCGTCAGACGGTCCGTCAGGTGCCTCGTTGGCCGCGCGGCCTTGCCATTGAGGCACATAGAAGCCTCGCGTGCGGGCCCTGGATACGGCCAGTGCCGGACTCCCGAACTGCCCATGAGTCCTGTGAGGCGGAGGTCATGACAAGTTCACACCCTGGTTATGACATAAGCACTGGCAAGCCATGGATCCGTCACCGCAGACTCCTAGCCAGGACCGCCTCTTACCCCGAGGAGAGCCCCCAATGACCCATACATCCATGCTCCCCGCGAGCCCCCCGGCCCGGTACGCCACGGGCCCGAGCAGCGCCGACCCGGGCGGCCAGCTCCCCGTCGCCGACGATCTGGTCATCGAGGACCTCTTCGCCGACCCCTGGCCGGCGCCCGCGCCGGGAATCTGCATCTGCACCATCAGCGTCTGCTGATGGGCACATTGGGCTTCTCCCCGCATCTGCGGGTCGAGCGGGTCCCGGGAGAGGCCGTCTATCTCGTCTCGGAGCGCGGCGTCACGGCGCTGCACGGGCGGACGGTCGAGACGCTCGCGCCGCTGCTCGACGGGTCCAGGGACCTGGAGCGCATCCTCGCCGAGGCCGCCGTGCGCACCGGCGCGGCCGGCGTCACGGAAGCCGCTGACGCCGCCGGGGCCATGGAGGTCATCGGTACCGCCGGCACCACAGGCGTCACCGGCGTCACCGGTGTCACCGGCGTCGTCGACAACGCGGTGCGGACCGCCGCCGCACAGGTCGAGCGCGTCATCGCCCGGCTGTGCGAGGCGGGCCTGGTGTGTGAGCGCGGGCGCCACCCGCGCCCGGAGGACGCGTACTGGGGGCTGGCGGGGGTGACCGCCACCCCCGCCATGGCCCCCCTCGCCCTCCCGAGGAGGCCCTGCGCCGCCGCCCTGCGGGCCGCCGCCGTGACGCCCGTGGCCCTCGGCTGCACGGGCCGGGACGAGGCCGTCCAGGCGCTGCGGGCGGCCGGCATCCGCGCACTGGACGAGGACGGGTCATGTCAAATCGGCAAGCGTCAACACGGCGACGCGCATCTCACTCTTGTGGTGTGCGACGACTACCTCGATCAACGCCTCTCGGCGCTCGACGCCGAGCACCGGGCTGCCGGCCGCCGCTGGCTGCCGGTCAAGCCCGTCGGCACGACGGCGTGGATCGGCCCGTTCCTGGGCGGACCGGACGACCCGTGCTGGTCCTGCCTGGCCGACCGGCTGTGGCGGCGGAGACAGGCGGAGGCGCACGTCCAGCGCAGACTCGGCCGCCAGGGCCCGGTGCCGCTCCCGCCCGCGTCGCTGGCCGCCAGCCGCGCGGCCGCGCTCCAGTTGGCCGCGCTGGAGGCGGCCGGCTGGCTGGCCGGGCACCGCCACCCGGGACAGCGGGCGCTGTGCACCCTCGACACCCTCACCTCCGCCCTGGAACACCACGCCGTGAGCCGCCGCCCGCAGTGCCCCGCCTGCGGGGACCCACGGCTGGTCGCGACCCTGATACGGACGCCCATGCCACCGCCCGCGGCCGCGCCCCCGGAGCAGTTCGCCGAGATCCCCGCGCGGCGGATCATGGAGACGTACGGGCATCTGATCAGCCCCGTGACCGGGCTGGTGAGCGACATCCGCCGGGACCCGCGCGGGCCCGCCTTCCTCAACTGCTTCCACGCCAGACACCCTTCGTACGCCAACGTGCACGCCACCGACG
The DNA here is from genome assembly GCF_040302705.1 of Streptomyces sp. NPDC097640. Classification (NCBI taxonomy): domain Bacteria; kingdom Bacillati; phylum Actinomycetota; class Actinomycetes; order Kitasatosporales; family Streptomycetaceae; genus Streptomyces; species Streptomyces sp. NPDC097640. Next base: position 35,649 of record NZ_JBEOSB010000037.1, on the reverse strand, counting down.
CCACCGACGCCACCACCACCGACGCGACCGGCGCGCGCTCCGGCCCCGGCGCGCCCCCCGGCCTCGACGTCATACGGGCCGGGCTGCACACCGCCGCCCACGGCAAGGGCATGACCACCGAGCAGGCCCAGGCGAGCGCGCTGTGCGAGGCCCTGGAGCACTACAGCGGCCACTTCCAGGGGGACGAGCCCCGCCGCCGCGCCCGCTACCGCGATCTGGACCCCGGGGACGCCGTGCACCCCGACGCGGTGCAGCTCTTCGACCCGAGACAGTTCCACGACCGGGGCACCTCCGCGCGCCACCGGGTCTGCGATCCGTTCGACGAGGGGGCGGAGCTCGACTGGACGCCGATGTGGTCGCTCACCGCACAGCGCCACCGGCTGCTGCCCACCGCCCTGCTGTATTACGGCGCGCCCCAGCCGCCGGGGCGGCGCTACTGCCGGGCCGACTCCAACGGCGCCGCCGCCGGGGGCGGTCTGGCCGACGCGGCGCTGCGCGGCTTCCTGGAGCTGGTGGAGCGGGACGCGGTGGCCCTGTGGTGGTACAACCGCACCCGCCAGCCGGCGCTCGACCTCGACGCCTACGACGACCCGTGGATCGCCGAACTGCGCCGCGTCCACGACGGACTGCGGCGCGAGGTGTGGGCGCTCGACCTGACCTCCGACCTCGGCATCCCGGTGGTGGCGGCCGTGTCCCGCCGCCACGACAAGCCCGCCGAGGACATCACCCTGGGCTTCGGCGCCCACTTCGACCGGCACACCGCGCTGCGCCACGCGCTGGCCGAGCTCAACCAGATGCTGCCGCCCGTGGTCGAGGCCCGCGCCGACGGCGGCGGGTACGGCGCGACGGCCGACCTCGAAGCGCTGCGCTGGTTCCACACCGCGACCCTCGCCAACCAGCCCTACCTGGCCCCGTCAGGGGCGGTGGCGGAGCGCGCGGGCATATCCGGTCCGTCCCCGCTGCCCCGCGATCCCCTGCGCCACATAGCCGAGTTGGTCCGCGGGCTCGGCATGGAGCTGCTCGTACTCGACCAGACCCGGCCGGATGTCGGGCTGCCCGTGGCGAAGGTGCTGGTGCCCGGACTGCGCCCGCACTGGGCGCGCTTCGCGCCCGGCCGGCTCTTCCATACGCCGGTGACCCTGGGGCGGCTGAAAGAACCCACCCCGTACCACGACCTCAACCCCGTCCCGCTCTTTCTGTAAACCCTTGTGATCGGCCATGAGCTCCAGTAACCCTTTGTGCACCGTCAGCCTCCTACGCCGTCTCTCCACCCCTGGAAAAGTTCGGATACTCTCGGGCAAGCCACCCAATCCGGCCCGACCATCCGGAGGACGAGTGCAGGGGACCCCCTTGCCCGACGCAGCCGGGAACGACCCGGCTCGTTACCGCGACGATCTCGCGCCGCGCCTGGCCGTGGTGATCACGGCGGTCGTGCTCGTGGGCTACTTCTGTGTCGCGGTCACCTACGTGGTCGACGCGCGCCCGTCCGGACGGGCCGTGGACGCCGCGCTGTTGATGCTGACGCTGCTCCCCGTGCTGGCCGCCCTGCTGGGGCTTCAGCTGACGCACTCCTTCCCCGGGCTCGCGCCCCGGCTCAGCGGGGCCCGGCACTGGACACTGGGGCTCCAGGCGCTGCTGACCTTCCTCCCCTTCGCGGTCTTCAAACACGCCTGGCTCGGCATGCCGGGATTCCTGGCGGGCTCCTCGCTGCTGGTGCTGCCGCCCCCGCTGTCCTGGGTGGCCTTCGCCGCCATCATGGGGTGCACCGATGTGCTGCTGTTCCAGGTGGGGTTCGGGTGGGGCGAGGTGGCGTACACGACCGTCTCCACCGCCCTGACCGGGCTGGTGGTCTTCGGCCTCTCCCGGCTGTCCGGGCTGGTCGCCGAGGTGTCCCGGTCGCGGGCCGAGCTGGCCCGCCTGGCGGTGGCCCAGGAGCGGCTGCGGTTCGCCCGCGATCTGCACGACCTGCTCGGCTACAGCCTGTCCACCATCACCCTCAAGTGCGAGCTGGTCCACCGCCTGGTGCCCCCGGAGAACTCCCGCGCCCAGCAGGAGCTGTCCGAGATCCTTCAGACCTCGCGCCAGGCGCTCGCGGACGTGCGGGCCGTGGCCAGCGGATACCGCAAGATGTCGCTGTCCGCGGAGGCCGGCACGGCCAAGTCGATGCTGGCCGCCGTCGGCATCGACACCACCGCGGAGGTCGACTGCGGGGAGCTGCCCGGTCTGGTGGACACCGTGCTGGCGAGCGTGTTGCGGGAGGGGCTGACCAACGTGCTGCGCCACAGCAAGGCGGAGCACTGCACGATCGAGGCGCGGCGCACGGACCGGACCGTCCGGCTGACGCTCGCCAACGACGGGGTGGGCAAGCCCTCGACCATTCTGCGCGCCGACAGCTCCGACCGGTCGGACGGCGGCAGCGGGATCGGCAACCTCAAGGTCCGGCTGGAGCATCTGGGCGGGCGGCTGAGCGCGCGCGTACGCGACGATGGCTGGTTCGAGCTGCGGGCCGAGCTCGAACTGCCCGTGGAGGCGGCACCGGAGGGGCGTGAGCGGGGCACGGAGGACGAGTACGGCCGCACGGTGCGGCGGTGAGCGGTACGACGTCGCATGACCGCATTTGACGGCGTGACGGCGTGACGGCTACAGCCAGCCGGCCTCGCGGGCGATGCGGATGGCGTCGACCCGGTTCCGCGCGTTCAGTTTGGTGACGACAGACGTCAGATAGTTGCGCACCGTCCCCACCGACAGATAGAGCCGGGCCGCGATCTGCGCGGAGCCCTCCCCCTGAGAGGCCAGCAGCAGCACTTCCAGCTCGCGCGGGGTCAGCGGCTGCGGCTTGTCGTCCAGGGCGGCGAGGACGAGCTGCGGGTCGATGACCCGCTCGCCCTTCGCGACCGCCCGGATGGCGTCACACAGCTTGTCCGGGGTGCTGTCCTTGAGCAGAAAGCCCGAGACATGGGCGGCCAGGGCGCGGCGCAGATTGCCGGGTCTGCCCAGGCTCGTGAGCATCATCGTCCGGCACTCGGGCACCGCGGTGTGCAACTCGGCGGCGGCGGTCAGTCCGTCCATGCCGGGGAGGTCGATGTCGAGGACCGCGACATCCGGGCGCAGCTCCTTCGCACGCGGCAGGATTTCGGCACCGCTCGAGAACTCGGCGACGACCTCGATATCCGGTTCGAATTCGAGCAGGGCGACAAGTGCCTTGCGCAGCATGTGCATGTCTTCGGCTATCAGCACTCTGACCACGTCGCCCCTGCCCCTGCTTGCTCATCCCCCGCCGTCTGCCCGCATACGATTATTCCCAAATCCTCCCGGCCGCTCCACCAATTCTCGGCCGAATCCGCCCACCGAACACGCGTGCTGACGCCATACCGCACTCACCAGATGGCCGTTTTCCTTTTCACCGCCGCTCACTTCGGAGACCATGAAGCGCCATCCACCGCGCGACGTCATCGCCTCGAACTCGAATTCGGCGAATGCCAGTCGCATTCCGCGCCCGAGCGCTTTTGTATAGGCCTCCTTCAATGTCCACAGCCGCAGCAGCGCCCGCTCACGCTCGGGCTCGGCGAGTCCGGCCAGTGCCGCGCGCTCGGCGGGGGCGCACAGCCGCGGGCCCACGTCGTCGTAGCGCATCGGCCGCCCGGCCGCCTCGACGTCCACGCCGATGCGGCCGCGCCGGCTGACGCCCGCCACGAGCAGGTCCCCGGTGTGGCTGAGGCTGATCTCCACGCGATACCCCCCGGGGCGGACCGCGTACGGCCGCCCGCCCGACTCGTACGCCAGGCACACCGCCTCGGCCGTGGTGTCCGACACCGCCGCGACCAGGTGTTTCAGCAGCAGGCGCGAGGCCACGAAGCGCCCCCGGGCCGCCGGGCGGGGCAGGGTGCGCAGGCGCCGCCGGTCGCGGGCTTCGAGCGCCAGGCCCTGGGGACCGGCCGGAGGCCATTCCCGCCACCGGCTGTGGACAACGGCCCGGCCGTGCGCGGCGAAGGCCTCGCGCACCGGGTGCCAGGGGCCGTCGGGCCCAGTAAGCGCCAGGGGCGGCGCGGGTGCGCCGTCCGCGCTCACGCTGCGCCCCCGGCGGATTCGGTGGATGCGGCGAGTGCGGCGGCGCCGGACACGGCCTCGCGCCGCCGGGGCGCCACGTCGCGGTACAGCGGCCGGACTTCCCCCCGCAGATACAGCTCGCGGAGCGTGGCGCGGGGCACCTTGTGGGACCCGGCGCGGCGGACCGTGCCGGGGCGCACGAGCAGCACCGCGCCCGTGGCGGCGCCGAACTCCTCCGCCACGCGCTCGCGGATCCGCCTGGCCAGCCGGGAGAGCACGGCGTGCGAGCCGCCCGCCGTACGGACCTCCTGCACCACCACCAGGGCCCCGGCACCCGGCCCCGCACAGAACACCCGGGCGGAACCCAAGGGCCTGCCGCAGCGCAGCAGTTCGCGCTCGACGTCCTGCGGGTGCAGGGCCCTCCCGTCCACCATGAGGCTGTCGGCCGGGTGGCCGTCCTGGGTCCGGCCCGTCATCCGGATCTCCCCGTCCCGCGCGAGACCGAGGTCGCCGGTGCGCAGAAACCCGCCCATCGCGGTGTCGGTGTCGCGCGGGTGGCCCCAGTGGCCGGTCCCCACGGCGGGGCCGCGCACCCAGATCTCGCCGACCACGCCGTCGGGCTGCGGGGCGCGGTTCGACGGGTCGACGACGCGGAGGTCCAGGCCGGGGACCGGGCCCCGGCCCTCCGCGGTGAGCAGCGGCGCCGCCTGCGCCGGGGCGTATCCGGCGACCAGGGTGCCGGGGTGCAGCCCGGCGGCGGCGCAGCGGCGCTGGAAGGCCTCGGCGGTCGCGGCCGAGACCGGCTCGGCGGCGTTGAGCGCCGTACGGAGGCGGGAGAGGTCGAGCCCGGCGAGCTGCTCGTCGGTGGCCTCGGCGGCGCAGCGGGCGTAGCAGGTGTCGGGGGCGACGGTCTCGGTGATGCGGTGGCGGGCGAGGGCCCACAGCCAGGCGACGGGGTCGGCGAGGTGCGGCCGTACGGGCAGCGGTACGGCGGTGGCGCCGAGCCACAGCGGGTGCAGCAGCTGGCCGATGAGGCCGGAGGTGTGGTGGCTCGGCAGCCAGCCGCCGATCCGGGAGCGGGGGCCGGTGCCCAGCGCGCGGCGCAGCGCGGGCATGGCGGCGAGGAGGTTGCCGTGGGTGATCAGCGCGCCGCGCGGGGCGGTGGCCGGGCCGGTGTCGTACGCGAGGAGGGCGAGGCTGTCGGGGGTGATGCGCACGGGCGTGGTGTCGGGCGCGGTGGCGCCTGTGGTGTCGTGGTCGTGTGTGGCGGCGTCCGGCCGGAGGCCGTCCACGGCCAGGCAGGTGATGCCGGTGCGGCCGACGAGCGAGAGCCTGCGGGAGGTCTCCGTGGCGTGTGCCGTCTCGGTCAGCGCCAGGTCCACGGCGGCGTCCTTGGCGATGGCCGCGAAGCGCTCCGCCTCGGTGCGCGAGGCGGTCGGGGCGGGGACGGGCACGGCGACGGCCCCCGCGTAGAGGCAGCCGAGCAGCGCGGCCGCCGCGTGCGGTCCGGGGTCGAGGGCGATCAGCACCCGGCGGCCGGGCGCGTCGCGGTCCCGGAGCCGGGCGGCCACGGCGCGGGCGCGGGCGTCGAGCGCGGCGTAGGTGATCCGTTGTTCGCCGCCGCCTTCGACCGGGTGCGCCAGCGCCTCGTCGGCGGCGCACAGCATGGCCCGGTCCATCAGGGCCTCGGCCATGTTCGCCCTGTTCGCCCTGTCCGTTGGATGGTGCATTCTCAACTCCCCAGCGCCGCACGGGACCACCGGCCCGACACCGCCCCGCCGCCTCGGCGTAGGGGGCATCGAGGTGTCGAGGCAGCGGGGCGGCGGCTCGCAGGGAGTCTCGGGGTGGCGGCTCGAAGCCTGCTCGAGCCTGGGCAGGTGATAGGACAACAGGTCATAGGACAAGCGGAGAAGCTGAGCAGTTCACCCCTCCGGCCATGACATTTGTCCTGTGAGACTGCGGACTGGCGACACTGCCGCGGGCACGGTGGCGTTCCGTAGCGTCTCTGTCATGACGAGCACGAGCACAGCGATGACAGCGGCGGACACGCCCGTGGTGGAGTTCGCCGGGGTGGCGAAGCACTACGGCGCGGTGCGCGCGGTGAAGGGCATCGACCTGACCATCCGGCGCGGCGAGTCGATCGCCCTGCTGGGCCGCAATGGCGCGGGCAAGTCCACCTCGATCGGGATACTGCTCGGCCTGCTGCCGCCGAGCGAGGGCCGGGTGCGGCTGTTCGGCGGCGCTCCGGAGGCGGCGGTCCGCTCGGGGCGGATCGGGGCGATGCTTCAGGAGGGTGCGCTGATCACCCGGGTGACCGTCCGTGAGCTGGTCGCCTTTGTGGCCGGCACCTACCCGAGGCCGCTGCCCGTGGCCGAGACGCTGGAGCTGGCGGGGCTGACCCACCTCGCGGAGCGGCGCGCTGACCGGCTCTCCGGTGGGCAGGCGCAGCGGCTGCGGTTCGCGCTCGCCATGGCGGGCGGCCCGGAGCTGGTGGTGCTCGACGAGCCGACGGCGGCGCTTGACGTGGGCGCCCGCCGGGAGTTCTGGGCGGCGATGCGCGGCTACGCGGCGCGGGGCAACACGGTCCTGTTCTCCACCCACTATCTGGAGGAGGCCGATGAGAACGCCGACCGGATCGTGGTGATCGACAAGGGCCGCAAGGTGGCGGACGGCACGGGTGAGGAGATCAAGCGGACGGTGGGCGGCAATGTGGTCGCCTTCGATCTGGGGGACCGCTCCTCCGAGGGGCTGGAGCAGCTGCCGGGGGTGACGAGCGTCGAGATCCGGCGCAGCCGGGCGTATCTGCGCAGTGCCGATTCGGACGCGACGGTGCTGGCGCTCGCCGAGCGCGGTGATGTGCGGAATCTGGAGGTTCGGGTGTCCCGGCTGGAGGACGCCTTCGTCGCGCTCACCACCGGGGCGGACGGCGCGGACGGCGTGGGCAGCGCAGATGACATGGACGGCCGGGACGGCCACGAGGACCGAGAGGAGGCGATGGTCTGATGCTGACATCCATCGCGCTGGAGCTGCGCAGGTCGACCCGGGACCTCGCGTTCCTGATCTTCGGGGTCGCCCTGCCTGTGGTGATGTATCTGCTGTTCACCAACGTCGGCGGTGGGGACGGCGACCGGGACGCCTCGAACACCGCGTCGATGATCGGGATGGCGGCGTACGGTGCGCTCGGCGCGGCCCTGGCGAACGGCACGGGGGTGGCGGAGGACCGGGGGCGCGGCTGGCTGCGCCAGCTGCGGATCACCCCGCTGACACCCCTCCAGGTGGTGGGGGCGCGGGCGGTGACCGGCTCGCTGGTGGTGCTGCCGTCGATCGTGGCAGTGCTGGCGGCCGGTTTCCTGGTCAACGGGGTGCGGATGCCGGTCCTGCGGGCGCTCGCCCTGGTGGTGGTGTTGTGGCTGGGCACGCTGCCGTTCACGCTGCTGGGCCTCGGCAACGGCTATCGGCTGTCCGCCCAGAGCACGGGGATGGTCAACATGGCGGCCAGCATGGGGCTGTCCATCATCGGCGGGCTGTGGATTCCGCTGAGCGCCTTCCCGCACTGGTTCGGCTCGATCGCCGAGTGGACACCCACCAACCGCTTCGCGCAGCTGGGGTGGGATGTGTCCGAGGGTGCGCTGCCGGCGCTCGGGGCGGTGGTGGTCCTGGCGGGATGGTTCGCGGCGTTCGGCGCCTATGCGGCGTCCGCGTACCGGAAGAGTACGCACACCAGGTGAGGCGGTGTGTCTCCCGCTCTCGCGGCTCGCGTCGGCTCAGGTCGGCCGCGTCTCGCGGTCGACCTCGACGGTCCAGCCGCCATCCGTGGTGCGGCCGGTGACGGTCACGCGCACATGGTCCCGCCGCGTGGACAGGGTCTCCCCGACGCCCAGAGTGGCGTCGGCGAGCTCGGGGTAGACCGACTCGTTCCAGCACGCTCCGGTGCCGGGGTGTCCGTCCAGCACCTCGATCGGGCCTTCGCCCGAGGCGGCGTCATTGCGCACGCGGTAGACCAGCACCCCCTCGGTGCAGGTGTCCTCGTCGTTGCCGTACGAGCCGCGTGCCTCGATGGCCAGCGCGGTGGTGGGGCCGGTGCGCACCACGAGGAGGCGGGTGCGGCTGTCGGCGGCCGGGCCGCCGGGCGCCATGGGCGCGCCGAGGGGTTCGAGGGTGTGCAGGGTCGCGCCGGGGGCGCGCACACACTGCACCTGGCGCGGGCGCAGCCATCCGAGCTTCCACTTGTGCCACCCGAAGGGGTCGGGGGCCAGCCCGAACTGGCTGCCCATCAGGTCCCAGTCCCCGACATAGGTGTCCCAGTCGCCTTCGCCGTCGTCGTTCTTCGGCCGGTGGTAGAGGTCGGGGAGATCGAAGACATGGCCGGTCTCATGGGCCAGCACATTCCGGTCCGGCGGGTGGTTCTCGAAGACGGTGACGAGCCGGCGCAGCTCGACACCATCCGCGCGCAGCGGCTGCTCGAAGTTGACCACTTTTGTTGCATCGGCGTCCACGCCTGGGGCATCGGGATCGGCCACCAGATAGACCACGTCATAGCGGGCGAAGTTGACGGAGGGGTCGGCGGCGGCGATGGCGTCGCGCAGATACGCGGCCCGCCGCCCGGGGTTCCAGTCGCGCTTTATGGCGTAGGAGGTGGATGCCTCGGGCATCGTGATCCACCGCTTCGCGAGGTGCACCCGCAGCCTGAACTGCCCGTATGACGCCCGCCGGAAGAAGTCGGTGGTCGCGGGGATGTGGTCGGCGGCCAGCCGGCGGGGGGTCACCTTGGGTGTGGCGTCGGGGAAGGCGAGAAAGACCATGGCCGCGTGGACCGTGCGCGCGGGGCGGGGGTAGCTGGTGTTCCAGGTGTCCAGGCCCTCGGAGTGGTGGGCGCCGGTGCGCTCGAGGGTGCACGGGCCGCCCGCGCCGGCGGCGATGGCGGGGCCCGACACCACGGTGGTCGCGATCACGGCGCTCAGCGAGGTGAGCATGGCCCCGGCGCGGCGCAACCGAGGCGGGCACCCCACCCCCGCGGGCAGCTGAGGACGCCCCATGTCGACCTCCCGGACAGAGTCGGACCACCCCGTCCACCCTCAGGCGGATTCGCGCGGTACGCCCTGTTCGGCTGGCCCGGTCGAGTGAATCGGCCCCGATGCGGGTACGTAACAGACGGTCACAGTCGGTCGTGAGGTCAGTTGGTCCGTGCAGAGTCGAACAGATTTGACCAAACAGTTGTTCAAGTCTTCGTTGGTCGCGGTCGCATTGTTGGAACTGTCGGAGCACGAGCCTCTATGATCGGCACATTTCCAGCGGGGACTCCCTATTCGGGCGGGCATTCACGGCTCGTCCGGCACCCGGTGTGAGACATGCACAAGATGTGTACGACAGACCTGTACGAGACGAGCGCCACGCGGGAGCGAGCGGTGAGCGGATCCCCTGACGGCCAGGGCCGCGCGCCCGGCGCGACTCTGCCGACGATCACGGAACGTAACGCGGTACCCAGCGATGAGCGAGCCACACCGGCCAAGGCCGCACCGGCCGGATCCACACCGCCCGGGAGCACAGCGCCCGGCCCCGCGCCGAGCGACTACCGGGCCGCGTTCAACGCGGCGCGGCTCCCCATGGCCGTCATCGACCGCGAGGGCGTGGTGCTCGACGCCAACCCCGCGCTCGGTTCGCTGCTGGGCGCCGAGCCGTCCCGGCTGATCGCGCGCAGCGCCGCCGACCTGGCGGATCTGCGCGAGGATCCGCGCACCTGGGGCGAGTACCGCGATGTGCTGCTCGGCCGCCGCTCGCGGCTGTGCTGCACCCGTCGGCTGAAACACCCCGACGGCCATGCCCTGTGGGCCGAGATCACCGTGGAGCCGGTGCCGGACAGTTGCAGCGTGCTGCTGTCGATGGCCGACATCAGCGACCGGCGCGATCTCCAGGGGCGGCTGCGCCACCTTCAGATGCACGACCCGGTGACCCGGCTGCCCAACCGCAACCTCTTCTTCGAGCGGCTGTCCTCCGCCCTGGAGGCCGCCGCGTACGACCGGGGCGGCACCGGGCGGATCGGGCTCTGCTACCTCGACCTCGACGGCTTCAAGGACATCAACGACACGCTCGGCCACCGGGTCGGGGACCGGCTCCTCGGCGCGGTCGCCCAGCGGCTCACCGAGTGTGCCGCGCCCGGCGGCCATCTGGTGGCGCGGCTCGGCGGCGACGAGTTCGCCCTGCTGGTGCGGGACTCCACCGGCACGGAGCAGCTGTGCGAGCTGGCCAGGTCCGTACTGACCGCGCTCCAGCGGCCGTTCGACGTGGCCGGGCAGCGGCTGTCGGTGTCGGCCAGCATCGGCGTGGTGGAGCGGCCCGCCGCCGGGACGCACACCACCTGGCTGATGCAGGCCGCGGACACCACGCTGTACTGGGCCAAGGAGGACGGCAAGGCGCGCTGGACGCTCTTCGACCCGGAGCGCAACGCACACCGGATGACCAGACAGGCGCTGTCCAGCACGCTGCGTCCGGCGGTCGAGCGGGAGGAGTTCGTGCTCGACTACCAGCCGCTGGTGGGGCTGGTCGACGGTGTGGTGAAGGGCGTGGAGGCGCTGGTGCGGTGGGAGCATCCGCGATTCGGCAGGCTGTCGCCGAATCGGTTCATCTCACTCGCGGAGGAGAACGGCGCGATCGTCCCGCTGGGGCGGTGGGTGCTGCGGACGGCCTGCCGGCAGGCCCGCGCCTGGCAGTTGGCCCACCCTCACAACCCGCTGATCGTGAGCGTCAATGTGGCGGTCCGTCAGGTCTGGGACTCGGACCTGGTGGCGGACGTGGCCGCGATCCTCGCCGAGACGGGACTGCCGCCGCATCTGCTCGAGCTGGAGCTGACCGAGTCCGCGGTGATGGGCTCGGCGGGGCGGCCGTTGCAGGCGCTGCTGCGGCTCAGCGAGATGGGCGTGGCCATCGCCATCGACGACTTCGGCACGGGCTACTCCAACCTCGCCTACCTCAGCCGGCTCCCGGTCTCCACGCTGAAGCTCGACGGGTCGTTCGTCCAGGGGTTCCGGGCGGAGGAACACCCGAACCCGGCCGATGAAACGATCGTCCAGGCGCTCGTCGAGCTCGCGCACCGGCTCGGCCTGACGGTGACCGCCGAGTGTGTGGAAAGCGCCGAGCAGGCGGAGCGGCTGGCGCGGATCGGCTGCGACACCGGGCAGGGCTGGTTCTACTCCCGCCCGGTGCCGCCGGAACAGATCTCCGCCATGATCGGCGGCCATCCGGCGGCCACGGGCGCGCCGTAACGGGCGGCCGGGCCCCCGGCCCGGCCAGGTGGCCCCGGCCCGGTGGGGCCCGTACAGGTCAGGCTGCCGCCGTCGGCAGATCGTAGGCGTCGGCGATCAGCTCGTACGAGCGCAGCTTGGCCTCGGGGCCATGGGCCGTGGTGGTGATCTTGATCTCGTCCACGCCGGTCCGCTTGATCAGCCCGTCGAGTCCGTCGCGCACCGCCTCCGGGGTGCCGTACACCACGTTCGTCAGCCAGCTGTTGACGAAGTCCTCCTCGATGACATTGAACTCATAGGCCTCCGCCTCCTCGGGGGTGGGCACCAGGCCGGGCCGCCCGGTGCGCAGCCGCACCATCGACAGCGCGCCGGTGAGGACCTGGCGGCGCGCCTCCTTCTCGTCCTCGGCCGCGAACGCCGAGACCCCGATCGAGGCATACGGCCGGTCGAGGATCGCGGACGGCCGGAAGGACTCGCGGTAGAGGTCGAGCGCGGGGATGGTGTTCGCGGCGGAGAAGTGGTGGGCGAAGGAGAACGGCAGGCCGAGCGCCCCGGCGAGCCGGGCGCTGAAGCCGCTGGACCCCAGCAGCCACACCGCGGGCCGGTCGGCGGACTGCACCCCGCCGGGCACCGTGCCCTGCACCGGCCCGGGGACCGCGTGGATGCGCGCGTAGCGGTGGCCGTCCGGGAAGTCGTCGTCGAGGAACCGGAGCAGCTCGGCGAGCTGCTGCGGGAAGTCGTCGGCGCCCTCGTGCAGCCGGTCGGTGCGGCGCAGCGCGGCGGCCGTGGCCCCGTCGGTCCCGGGCGCCCGCCCCAGGCCCAGGTCCACCCGCCCCGGCGCCAGGGCCTCCAGCGTCCCGAACTGCTCGGCGATGACCAGCGGCGCGTGGTTGGGCAGCATGACCCCGCCGGAGCCGAGCCTGATCCGCTCCGTGTGCGCGGCCAGATGGGCCAGGATCACCGCCGGGGAGGAGCTGGCGACCCCGGGCATGGAGTGGTGCTCGGCCACCCAGAACCGGTGGAAGCCCCGCCGCTCGGCGAGCCTGACGAGCTCGACGCTGCTCCGCAGCGCCTGCGTGGCGGTCAGCCCGCTGCCGACGGTCGCCAGGTCCAGCACCGACAGCGGGATGGGCGCACTGCCCCGGGGAGCGGCGTGGACGCCGTGATCCCCCGCCCCGCCCTGCTCACGCCGGGCATCCTGCCCGGCCTGGTCGGTCTGCCCGCCCTGTTCGCCGTGGAGCCGATTCTGCTCGCTCTGCCGGTCCTGCCCGTCCTGCTGGTCGGCCACGGTGGCCCGCCTCCCTGGTCGCTCTGTCCGCGTTGCTCTGCGTGCGTCACACCGCACCGGACACAGCCAACCGGAGAATGGCTCCGCTTTATTCCCGCGGCTTCATTTCTTCTCCTCCCCCGCGACTCCCGCGGGGCGGAAGAGCGCCCCGAGCCGGTCCGAGGGCACCTCCCGGCCGAGCAGCCGCAGCCCCTCCCAGACCGTGACCTGGTTCGCCGTGAGCACCGGCTTGCCCAGCGCCTCCTCCAGATCGGGTATCCAGGCGGCGGTGTGCAGGGCGGTGTCCGGCAGCAGCACCGCCTGGGCGTCGGGGTGATCGCCCGCGTGGGCCAGGTGCAGCACCTCTTCCCGGCCCCAGGTGCCGACCTCGGCCGCGGTGATGATGCCGCTGCCGCGCATCGCGACGACCTCCGCCCCCGCCTCCTTGAGGAAGGCCCTGAAGTGATCCGCGACATCCGCCGGATAGGTCGCGGCGATCGCGACCCGCTCGGCGCCCAGCGCCCGCACGGCATGCGCGAAGGCGAAGGAGGTGCTGGAGGCGGGCAGGCCCGCCGTCTCCGACAGCTCGCGCACCTGCTCATGCGCGCCTTCCCAGCCGAAGACGAAGCTGGCGCTCGTGCAGGCCCAGACCACGGCCCGGGCGCCGCGCCCCTTCAGCTCCCCCACCCCGGCGGCGAGGCGCGCGGCCGCCCCCATCTCCAGCAGGGCGTCCACACGATGGGCGTCCTCGCCGATGTCGGTATGGACGAGCGGGAGCCGGACCCCGGCGCCCAGGATGGCTTCGAGCCGCGGATACTCGTCCTCCGCGGAATATCCCGGATACAGAAAGCCCACCGCATCGCCGGCCGGGCCGCTCGCCGCCCCGTCCACAGCTGCGTCCACAGCTCCGTCCATCACCGGATCCACCATGGCTGCCTCCCTCCGGCGGCCCCCGCGGGCGCCGCCCCGTCGCCTGTCACTTCTCATACACCGCGGCCGCCCATCGCGTTCCCTCACATCGCCGGCGGAGCACCTCCCGACTCGTCCAGGTACGGGCCGTCCCCCGTCCCGGAGCCGAACGCCGGGTCCAGCCCCTCGCCCGGATCACCGTCCGGCCCCTGCGGCGGCCCGGCCAGCGCCGCCTCGGGCTCCGGCAGGGGCAGGGACGGCGCGGGGTCGACCAGCGGCGCGGAAGGGATCACCACGGGCCCCACCGGCCCGACGAGGTGATCCATCCCCGCCATACCGGCCGGGCCGCGCCGCGCCGCCGGGTCGAGCAGGGCCTGATACGGCCCCACCGCCCGCTCGCCGATCGCCCGCAGCGCCGCCCACATCGTGACCTGGTTCGCCGACAGGACGGGCATCCGCAGCTCGGCCTCCAGCTGCGGGATCACGTCGTACGTGGGGAGGTTGGTGCAGCTGATGAAGAGCGCGTCGGCCGCGCCGACCACCGCCTGCCGCGCCATGTCGACCACATCGCGGTACGGCACCTTCCAGATGTGCCTGGTCAGCCCGAGGTACGCCCGCCCGGTCACGGTGATCCCGGCCTCGCCCAGATACTCCTCCAGGGAGTCGGTCACCGACTTCGTATAGGGCGTCACCACGGCGATACGCCGCGCGCCGATCTCCCGCAGCGCGCCGAGCAGCGCCCCCGACGTGGTGAGCGACGGCATCTCGCCTGCCTGCGTCATCGCCGCGCACATCGCGCGCTCGCCGGCCACGCCGCCGACGAAGCTGCCCGACGTGCAGGCGTACGCCACCACCTCGGGCGCGATCGCGCACAGGGCGCGCACCGCCTCGTGCAAGGTCTCGTGCTCGCTGACGAGCCGCGCCAGATCGAGACTCACCTCGACCGGAACGAACGGAGTGCGGGTCAGATGCAAGGAGACCTCGTCGGGCACCCAGCGCCACAGCTCACGGTCGAGAGCGAAATCGAATGGTGCTACGACACCCACACCGCGCTGCGGCTGTGGGCCACCCAGAAAAGAGACGTCCATATCGAGCCCCAATACACAACGGAGGGCTGGACCATTGGCCAGAGGGAATGAGCCGGCCTGAATGCCGGGACGTCGGGACAGATGCCGGAACGATGCCGTTATTGACGACGGTAGTTTCCGCTGCCTAGCGTGGTCAATCCTTGCTTCCGAGGCGGCTTCCCGATCATCCCGAACGTCCACGACAGCCAACTCGACAGCCAAGCGCACCTACGTTTCGAAACGGTTTCCCGCCCATGACCGAAAGCACTCTGGTCGTCTTCGGAGACGACCCTCCAGTCCGTCTCGACCGCCTGGCCGGCCGGGCCAGGATCCTCGTGTGCGACGAGTCCTCGCTGCCCGAACTGCTGCCCGCCGCCGACGCCCTGCTCGTCTGGGACTTCGCCTCCGACGCGGTACGCGCCGCCTGGCCCGGCGGCGGACCCCGGCCGCGCTGGGTCCACACCGCGAGCGCGGGCGTGGACCGGCTGATGAGCCCCGAACTGACCGCGTCGGACACGGTGGTGACCAACGCCCGCGGCGTCTTCGAGCAGCCGATCGCCGAGTATGTCGCGGGGCTCGTCATCGCCATGGCCAAGGACTTCCACGGCAGTTGGGAGCTTCAGCGGCAGCGCCGCTGGCGCCATCGCGAGACGGTGCGGCTGGCCGGGTCCCGCGCGGTCGTCGTCGGCGCCGGACCGATCGGGCGGGCCATCGGCCGTACGCTGGGCGCGCTCGGCATCGCGGTCGACCTGGTGGGGCGTACGGCGCGTGAGGGCGTGCGCGGGGGCGACGAGCTGAACGGCCTGCTGCCGGAGGCCGATTGGGTGGTGTGCGCGGCGCCGCTGACCGACGGCACGCGCGGCATGTTCGGGCGGGAGGCCTTCGCCCGGATGAAGCCGGGCGCCCTGTTCGTCAACGTGGGGCGCGGCCCGCTGGTCGTGACGGACGACCTGGTGGCGGCGCTGACCGCGCGGCGGATCGGCGGCGCGGCGCTGGACGTGTTCGAGCATGAGCCGCTGGCCGCCGACGACCCGCTGTGGGATGTGCCGGGGCTGTTCGTCTCGCCCCATATGAGCGGCGACACGGTCGGCTGGCGGGACCAGCTCGCCGAGCAGTTCCAGGACAACTACGACCGCTGGGCCGCGGGCGAGCCGCTGCTCAACGTCGTCGACAAGCGCCTGGGGTACGTACCGGTCGACTGAAAGGAGACGGTGGATGACCGACATCCACGATCTGACAGCTGTTCAACTCCTCGAACGGTACGCCTCGGGCGAACTCTCCCCCGTCGAGGCGACCCGCGCCGCGCTGGGGCGGATCGAGCAGATCCAGCCGGAGGTCAACGCGTTCAGCCGGGTCGACGCGGAGGCCGCGCTGCGGCAGGCCGAGGAGTCGGCCGAGCGGTGGCGGCGCGGCGAACCGGCCGGTCTGGTGGACGGGGTGCCGGTGTCGGTCAAGGACATCCTGCTCCAGCGCGGCGGCCCCACGCTGCGCGGCTCGCTGACCGTCGAGGCCGAGGGCCGGGCCTGGGACGAGGACGCGCCCTCGGTGGCCCGGCTGCGCGAGCACGGCGCGGTGTTCCTGGGGAAGACGACGACCCCCGAGTTCGGCTGGAAGGGCGTCACGGACAGCCCGGTGTACGGGGTGACCGGCAATCCGTACGACCCGCGCCGCACCGCGGGCGGCTCCAGTGGGGGCAGCGCGGCCGCGGTGGCGCTGGGCGCGGGTCCGCTGAGTCTGGGGACGGACGGCGGCGGTTCGGTGCGCATTCCGGCCTCCTTCTGCGGCGTCTTCGCGTTGAAACCCACCTATGGGAGGGTTCCGCTGTATCCGGCGAGCGCGTTCGGAACGCTCGCCCATGTGGGCCCGATGACGCGGGACGCGGCCGACGCGGCGCTTCTGATGGATGTCATCTCCGGCGCGGACTGGCGCGACTGGTCCCAGCTCGCGCCCCCGGAGGGCGGCTTCCAAGAGGCGATCACGGCGGGCGGCGGCGGGGGCGGCGTGGACGGACTGCGCGTCGCCTACAGCCCGGCGCTCGGCGGCTCGGCGGCGGTGGACCCGGAGGTGGCGGCGGCGGTGCGGCGGGCAGTGGATCTGCTGGCCGGGCTGGGCGCGTCCGTGGAGGAGATCGACCCGGGGATCGAGGACCCGGTCGAGGCGTTCCACACGCTGTGGTTCAGCGGCGCCGCGCGGGTGGTGCAGCCGCTGGGGCAGGACAAGTGGGAGCTGCTGGACCCGGGGCTGCGCGAGATCTGCGCCCAGGGCGCCTCGTACAGCGCGCTGGACTATCTCGCCGCCGTCGATGTGCGCATGGCGCTCGGACACGCCATGGGGCGGTTCCACTCCGCGTACGACCTGCTGGTCACCCCGACGCTGCCGATCACCGCCTTCGAGGCGGGGGTCGAGGTGCCGAAGGGTTCGGGCCACACCCGGTGGACCGGCTGGACGCCCTTCACCTACCCCTTCAACATGACCCAGCAGCCCGCGGCGAGCGTGCCCTGCGGCCTCTCCGCCGAGGGGCTGCCGATCGGGGTGCAGCTGGTTGGCGCCCGCCACGCGGACGCGCTGGTGCTGCGGGCGGCGCACGCGCTGTACGAGGCGGGCCTGGCGGACGGCGTCAGGCCGCCGGCCCAGGCCGCCTGACGGACGGACGGGGACAACCCGGCCCCGACGGACCGCCCCACCCCGTGGGAGCGCCCCGTACGGACCGTCCCGTCCCACCCGGGCCGCACAGCCCGGATGGGACGGAACCGCCCGCCTACGCCCGGCGGAAGCTCAGCGTCTCCCCCAGTGCGCCGGCCCGCCACAGGTCCTGGCAGGCGTCGGCCATCTCGTCCAGCCCGTCGACGACCGCGCCCCAGACGATGCCAGGCACCCACCCGGCGTCGCCGTTGATCAGCAGGTTGTTGCGCTCGTAGAAGAGGGCGAGGTCGACGACCCGCTGCTGCCCCTGGTGCTTGGCCTGCTGCTCATAGCCGTAGGAGGCGGTGCCCAGCTGGGTGTCGGTGAAGCTGAAGTAGCACAGGTCGCCGGGGATGGGGGTGATGGTCGGGTTCTCCAGGGGTGGCTCCTCGGGGGCGAAGGGGGGCAGCAGCGCGTAGATCTCGTTGCGCGCGTACTTCGCGTGGTAGACGTCGCCTCCCAGGGGCAGCGCGTTCCACACCGCCTCGCAGGTGATGGGCGCGCGGTCGTCGAGGAGTTTCGCCGTGCAGCTCACGCCCCTCTTGGCGAGCGATACCTCGATAAACCGGTCAGCCATGACATTCCTCCCGCTCGTTTGCGGACCTGTTGCCGAGTGCGCCTACCCAGCCCGACCAAGCGTCAAGGGCTGAAAACGATCTGCATATTTCGCGTGCGGTCGGGTAGCCGCGCGCCCATGGCTCCACCACGACGGACACACAAGGACAACAGCGGAAGACGGCTGGACCGCCGCGCGCTTCTGGCGGGCGGAGCGGCCATAGGTCTGCTGGGCGCCACGGCCTGTAGCCGGGTGTCCAGCGCCGAAGCCAAGGACGGGGGAAATCTGCTGAAGCGCCTGCGGTCGCAGGGGACGGTACGTCTGGGCATCGCGGGTGAGATCCCGTTCGGATACATCGACAAGAACGGAGACTTCACCGGCGAGGCGCCGGAAATCGCGAAGGTGATCTTCAAGCGGCTGGGGGTGGCACATGTCCAGCCGGTCCCGACCGAGTTCGCCTCGCTGATACCCGGGCTGCGCTCGCAGCAATTCGACGTGGTCTCCGCCGGCATGTACATCAATCCGGATCGCTGTCAGCAGGTGATCTTCTCGGATCCCGACTATCGCGTCCGTGACTCGTTCATCGTGCGCAAGGGCAACCCCAAGAACCTCCACACCTACGAGGACATCGTCAAGTCGGGCGCGAAGCTCGCCAGCGGCTCCGCGTACGCCCAGATCGGCTACGCGGTCAACGCCGGGGTGAAGGAGGGCGACATCATGGTCCTCCCCGACCAGCTGGCCGGGCTGCTGACGGTCGAGCAGGGCCGCGCCGACGCCTTCGCGGGCACGGCCGTGACGGTACGCAACGTGGTCCGGCAGAGCGGGGGCCGCCGGGCCGAAGCGACCGAGCCGTTCCAGGCGCTGCTCGACGGAAAGCCGGACATCGGCGCGGGCGGCTTCGCCTTCCGCCCCGAGGAGACCGACCTCCGGGACGCCTTCAACGTCGAGCTGCACAAGATGAAGAAGAGCGGCGAACTCCTGCGCATCGTCGGGCCGTTCGGCTTCACCAAGGCCGAGATGACGGATCTGACCGCCAAGGAGCTGTGCCGATGACAGCCGGACTGTGGGAGAAATGGCTCCTTCCGGGGATCTGGATCACCATCCAGCTCACCCTCTACAGCGCGCTCTTCGCCGCCGTCGTCGCCTTCGGGGTCGGCATCGCCCGTACCTCCAGGTTGTGGATCGTCCGCTTCCTCACGGGCTTCTACGTCGAGATCTTCCGCGGCACCTCGGCCCTGGTGCTGATGTTCTGGCTGTTCTTCGTGATGCCGCTGGGGTTCCAGTTCCAGCTGCTGCCGATGTGGGCGGCGGTGCTCGCCCTGGGCCTGACCTACGGCGCGTACGGCTCCGAGATCGTGCGCGGCGCGATCGCCGCCGTGGCCCCCGCGCAGCGCGAGGCGGCGCTCGCGCTCAGCTTCACGCCCACGCAGCGGATGCGGCGGGTGATCCTGCCGCAGGCGATCCCCGAGATGATCCCGCCGTTCAACAACCTGCTGATCGAGCTGCTGAAGGCGACGGCGCTGGTCTCCGCGGTGAGCGTCGCGGACATCACCTTCGCCGCCCAGCTCTCGCGGCTGGCGACCGGTGACAGCCTGGAGATCTACTCGATCATCCTCGTCCTCTACTTCGTCCTGGCCTTCGTCCTCACCCGGCTGATGCGGCTGCTGGAGCGGCGCGCCAAGGCGGGCATCGGGCAGGCGCCGGAGCGGCGCGGCAAGGGCCCGCTGGTGCCCAGGAAGCGGTCCGCCTCGCAGGAGACCGAGCAGCCCGCCAACCTGATCACGGCGGGAGGTGCCAAGTGAACTGGGACTGGGATGTCGCCAAGGACTTCCTCCCCGAGCTGGGCGACGGACTGCTGATCACCCTGGAGGCCACCGCCCTCGGCTCGGTGCTGTCCTTCGCCCTGGGGCTGGTGTGGGCGCTGGCCTTCCGCTCCCCGACGCGCTGGGTGCGCTGGCCGGTGGCCGCGGTGGTGGAGTTCATCCGCAACACCCCGCTGCTGGTCCAGCTGTTCTTCTTCTACTACGTGCTGCCGACCTGGGACATCAAGTTCTCCGCGCTGACCACCGGCGTGATCGCGCTCGGCCTGCACTACTCGACGTACACCGCCGAGGTGTACCGGGCCGGCATCGACGGAGTGCCCAAGGGCCAGTGGGAGGCGTGCACCGCGCTCAGCCTCTCGCGCGGCCGCACCTGGATCTCGGTGATCCTGCCGCAGGCGATCCGCCGCGTGGTGCCCGCCCTCGGCAACTACGTGATCGCGATGCTGAAGGACTCGCCGATGCTCGCGCTCATCGGGGTCGTCGACATGCTCCAGAAGGCACGGGCGCACGGCGCCACGTCCTTCGAGTACATCGAGCCCTACACGATGGTCGGCCTCGCCTTCATCCTCATCGCCTATCCGGCATCCCTTCTCATGCGAGCCCTGGAGCGTCGCCTTGGCCACTGAAACCGAGCACAAGAACCCTGCCGTGGACGGCAGCGAACTGATCCGGTTCGACCGGGTGACCAAGCGCTTCGGCGACAACACGGTCCTCGACGACCTCGACTTCTCGGTGTCCTCCGGGAAGCATGTGACCCTCATCGGCCCGTCCGGGTCCGGCAAGACCACGATCCTGCGGCTGCTGATGACCCTGATCAAGCCGGACCAGGGCAAGATCCAGGTCGACGGCGACTGTCTCACCCATGAGTACCGCGGCGGGAAGATGGTCGAGGCGAGCGAGAAGCACACCCGCGAGGTGCGCAAAAAGATCGGCATGGTCTTCCAGCAGTTCAACCTCTTCCCGAACATGCGGGTGCTGCGGAACATCACCGAGGCCCCGGTGCACGTACTGGGCCTGAGCAAGGACGAGGCCGAGGAGCGGGCGCGCGAGCTGCTGGACCTGGTCGGGCTCGGCGACAAGTGCGACGCGTATCCGACCCAGCTGTCCGGCGGGCAGCAGCAGCGGGTCGCGATCGCGCGGGCGCTGGCGATGCGGCCGCAGGTGATGCTGCTGGACGAGGTGACCTCGGCGCTGGACCCGGAGCTGGTGGCCGGGGTGCTGGACGTGCTGCGTGACATAGCTCACACCACGGACATCACGATGCTGTGCGTGACCCACGAGATGAACTTCGCCCGGGACATCTCGGACGAGGTGTTGATGTTCGACTCGGGCCGGGTGATCGAGGCCGGGCCGCCGGAGAAGATCTTCACGGAGCCGGAACACGAGCGTACCCGCGAGTTTCTGAGCGCGGTGCTGTAGCGGCGGACGGCGCGGTGGCCGGCGGGAGCTCCCGTCGACCACCGGCCACAGGACATGCCTATGGCATATGCCAGGGTGGCGCGCCGCTGCTGAGCGGCCCGCCGCCCGCCATCAATATGCCCAACACCCGCGCCGAATAGCCCGCTTGGCGGCTATCGTGGTACGAAGCCGCGCCGGGTAAAAACTGCCGCTGGGTAATCCCATGGCCATGACCTGCGGCGACGGCGCCGACGCAAGCGGTCACAACCTGCTAGGGGGAAACCGTGGCGCTCAAGCCCGAGTCGACCGCGCCGTTCCACTCGGTGCGGCATGCCCTCCGGGTCCTCGAAGTCGTCTCCCACCACACCAACGGCGTGACCGACGCCGGCATCGCCCGCGAAACCGGCCTGCCACCGGCCCACCTCGCCCAACTGCTGCGGATGCTGCGCCGCGAGGGCTATATCGAGCAGGTCACGGACGGCGCGTACGTCGCCGGCACCTCGCTCTCCCTGCTCGGCTCCTCCGGCGCCGACCGCCAGACCGCGGTCGAGCACAAGCTCCAGAAGTCGCTCTCCGCCCTGCGCGACTCGGTCGGCGCGGCGATCTACCTCAGCCGCTATATCGACGGCGAGGTCCGCATCACCCAGTACGCCGACAGCCCGCGCACCCCCAAGGTCAACGAATGGGTCGACTTCCGCTCCGCGGCCCACGCCATGGCCGTCGGCAAGTGCCTGCTGACCCAGCTCGACCACGACGGCCGCCGCGACCACTTCTCCCGCCACAAGACCGTGCGGCTCACCTCCCGCACGACCACCAGCGAGAAGGTCCTCTTCCGCAAGCTGGAAAGCCAGCCCGCCACGGTCCCCGTCCTCGACATCCAGGAATACGCCGTCGGCACCGTCTGCGCCGCCGTCCCCATAACCGCCGGCCGCGCAGCCGGCTGCCTGGCCCTCTCCCTCCCCCTGGAGCACGCCCACCGCCTACGTCAGGCCGCGTACACCCTGAACCGGGAGGCGGCTCCGGTGCTGCTGTCCCTCACGATCTGAGGGCGGGCGGTCGGTCAGGAGCACTCCTCCGGGCCGGGTAGTATTTACGACGTCAGCACGCGCCGCTAGCTCAGTTGGTTAGAGCAGCTGACTCTTAATCAGCGGGTCCGGGGTTCGAGTCCCTGGCGGCGCACTTTGGTTTTTAAGCCACTGACCTGGGGTTTCTCGGTTCTCCGAGAAACCCCAGTCGCGTTTTCGGCCACGGCCATGAATCTCTGTTGCCTCAGGCCTGGGGCACGGCGATGATGCCCGTTCATGTCCGACATCGCGTCTGAAGGCTCTGCGCTGAGGCCGTATCCCAAGATCCCGTCGAGGGGGCGGATCGGCGTGCCCGGGGTGCGGGACTGGATCGCGGTGGAGAAGGTGCACGGAGCGCACTTCGCGGTGGTCTGTGACGGCACGGGTATACGTCCGGCGAAGCGGCGTGAGCTGCTGGGAGATGACGGGCTGGACGGTTTCTTCGGCGTGAGCAGGGTCTGGCCGGCACTGTCGGTGGCGGCGGCCCGGTTCGCCTCGGCGCTGCGGGGCGTGTGGGGTACCGCCGCGGTGGTGACGGTCTACGGCGAGCTGGCCGGCGGGTGCTATCCACACCCGGATGTTCCCGCTGTTCCTGGCGTCGAGCCGGTGCAGACCGGCGTGTGGTACGCACCGGGCCTGCACTGGCTGCTGTTCGACGCCTCGGTCGAAACCGCGGAAGGCCGCTGCTGGATCTCCGACCACGCTCTGCGCAATGCCGCCGCTGCCGCGGGGCTCGCCTGCGTTCCCGCTCTCGGGCAGGGCCCGCTGAACAGGCTCCAGGACTTGCCTTGCGCCTTTCCTACCAGGGTGCCTGCCCTCTTCGGACTTCCCGAGCTGGCGGACAACCTCGCCGAGGGCTACGTCCTCAAGCCGGGCGGGGAGTGGCGGGAGTCGGACCCATCGGGCGCTCACGGGCGTCCGGTGGCCAAGGTGAAGCAGAAGGCCTTCGCCGAGGACGAGCGCTTCGACGGCTCACGCCCCTATCTGGCACCGCCACAGGGAGCGGCCGGGGTTCCCGCCTGGCTCCTGGTCCATGCCTCGGCGCTCCTGACCCCAGCCCGCGCGGCCGCCGCGGTGAGCAAGCTCGGGTCTCACGCTTCCGTGGACGACGTGGCGGAAGAGATCACGCGGGACGTCGCGGAGGAGATCGCCGAAGCGGTGGGGGGACTGGAGGACTCGCTCCTTCGCTGCTTGGACCAGGCCGTCCGGCCCGGGGCACGCTCCCTGGCGTTGTTCGATGCCGCGGACCGCCAGAGGGTCCGGTCCGCGGGAGACGTCACCGCCTGATATCGAACAATCACTCGCAGGAGTGATCTACCGCGGAACACACCTCAGTCGTGCATGCGTCCGGAAAGACTGGCCTCCTCCATGAAAGGGGTGCAACATGACGGTTATGACCGAGCGCTCGTCTTACACGCTGCTTGAGGCCTTCGAGGAGCTCGCCTCTACCGCGCGCGAATCCGTCAGGTTGGAGTTCATCAACGGACGGATCGGGGAAAAGTGCGTGGCCGACGGGGATCACGAGACGATCATCATGTGGCTGCTCAGGCAGTGCATGCAGAGTCGTCCGGAGCTCGATCTGCATACGTCGCAGGGACTGAAGGTCGGAGAGTACCGCAAGGGCCGGGCTCGTCCGGATGGCTCGCTGGCGCCCATCGCGCACTTCGCAGGGCACGGCGAGTGGGCCGACCCAGACGGGGTCCTGATGACCGTCGAGGTCACGTCGTACGACTATGACACCGACCGCCGCGACCGCGTCGAGAAGCCCATTGCCTATGCGGCCGCGGGCATCCCCGTCTATCTCCTCGTGGACCGTGACACCTGCGCGCTCATCGTCCACACCAACCCCGACCCGAAGAGCGGCTGCTACCTCGACATCCATCGGGCGCCCTTCGGGGAGCAGGTCGTGATCCCCGAGCCGGTTGGCATCACGCTCGACACGGACATCCTGAAGGCCTACGTCAGCTGACGCGCCCCCGCGGATCAGCCCGACCGGTCGGCTCTCCGACCGGCCGGGCCCTTGGCTCAGCTCGCCTTCTTCACGAACTCCGTGGTGTAGGTCTTGTTCAGGTCCACCGTCGCGTTCTTCAGGTTCGGGTTGAAGGACTTCAGGACGCGCTCGACCGTCGCCGGGCCGTCCGCCGGCATGACGCCGTCCTTGGTGAACATGGGGAGGGTGGACTTGATCGCCTGGGCGTAGAGCTCCTTGCCGCCCTGGGCGTAGTCGGCGGGCATCTTGGCGGCGATTTCCTCGGGGGTGTGGGTGGACATCCACTTGAGGGTCTTCACGAAGGCGTTGGCCAGCTTCTGGACGGTGTCCTTGTGGCCGTTCACCCAGGACGTGTTCATGTAGAGGCTGGAGGAGGGGTACGGGCCGCCGAGGGCGGCCTTGGAGCCTTCGGGGGTGCGCATGTCGATGAGGATCTTGCCGAGCTTCTGGTCCAGGACCTGCGCGACGGTGGGGTCGGTGGTCATGCCGCCCTGGATCGCGCCCTGCTTCAGGGCGGCGATGAAGGTCTGGCCCGCGCCGACCGCGACCGGGGTGAACTCGCTGGTCTTCACGCCGCTGTTCACGGCCAGGTACTTGGTGAGGAAGTCGGTGGAGGAGCCGAGGCCGGTGACGCCGAGCTTCTTACCCTTGAAGTC
This sequence comes from Streptomyces sp. NPDC097640, assembly GCF_040302705.1. Classification (NCBI taxonomy): domain Bacteria; kingdom Bacillati; phylum Actinomycetota; class Actinomycetes; order Kitasatosporales; family Streptomycetaceae; genus Streptomyces; species Streptomyces sp. NPDC097640. Next base: position 10,952 of record NZ_JBEOSB010000037.1, on the reverse strand, counting down.
CTTGGGCGAGGTGATCTCCCCCGCCGCCTTGTTGGAGACGATCTCCACCTCGCCGGGTGCGTGGGAGAACTGCACCACGGACTCCACCTCCTTGCCCTTGACCTGGAGGTCCAGGGTGTGGTCGTAGAAGCCGACCGCGCCCTGCACCTCGCCGGAGACCAGTGAGGTCTCGGCCTGCACGCCGGCGGGCTCGGTGAGGAGCTCGACGTCGAGGCCCTCGTCCTTGAAGTAGCCGAGCCGCTGGGTGAGCATCGCGGGCAGGTAGATGACCTTGTCCAGGCCACCCACCATGATCTTGACCTTGCCGTCCTTGCCGTCCCCGCCGGAGTCGCTGCCGCATGCGGTGAGGGTGGTCAGGGACAGCGCCGCGGCGATCGCCACCGCGGAGAACTTGGCATAGCTGCGCATGTCACGTCCTTGTGAGATGAGGAAAACAGAGGAGAGGGGGAGGAGAGGGAAAGGAGGCTCGGCCTCAGTGGTCCGCGCCCGGCTGGGCCGGCTTCCAGCGGAACAGCCGCCGTTCCAGGAAGGTCAGCAGGCCCTCGGCCAGCAGGGCGACCACGGCGAGGATCACCATCGCCGCGTACACCCCGGCCGCGTTGAACGTGGACTGCGAGGTGGCGACCAGCAGCCCGATCCCCTTCGTGGCGCCGATGTACTCGCCGACGATCGCGCCGATCAGCGCGAAGCCGAAGCTGACATGGAGGCTGGTGAAGATCCATGAGGTGGCCGCGGGGATCACGACCTGAAGGGTGACCTGGCGGTTGCTCGCGCCGAGGATCCGGGAGTTGGCCACCAGGTTGCGGTCGACCTCCCGCGCGCCCTGGAAGGCGTTGAAGAAGACGGGGAAGAAGACCAGCACGACCGCCGAGGCGATCTTCGAGGCCGGGCCAAGGCCGAACCAGATGAGGAAGATCGGGGCGAGGACGATCCGGGGCAGCGCGTTGAGCACCTTGATGTAGGGGCCCAGTACGTCGGCGAGGAAGGGGGCGCGGCCGAGGCCGATGCCCAGGATGACGCCGGCGGCCACGCCGATGGCCCATCCGATGAGGGCCTCCTGGAGCGTCGTCCAGACCTGCTCCCACAGGGGGCCCTGCGCGGTGCCGTGCAGCATCCAGTCCTTCAGCTGGTCCCAGATCTTCGAGGGCATCGAGAAGTTGAACGGGTCGATGACGGAGGTCCGGGCGAGCCATTCCCACAGCCCGATGACCGCGACCAGCACCAGCGCGCGGGTGGACTGGACGAGGATCGCGCGTTTGCGGGCGGCCCGTGCTCTGGCCGTCGTACGGGTTGTGCCGGGGCCCTTGGTGATCCCGTTCTTGACGGGGGTGGGCGCGGCAGTGGTGGCCTCAGGCATGCGAGGCTCCTCTCTCGCGGGTGATCCGCACCTCTTCGCCGAGCGAGGACCAGATCTCGCGGTAGATCTCGATGAACCGGGGCTCCAGCCGGACCGACTCGACCTTGCGGGGCCGTGGCAGATCGATCTCGAACACTTCCTTGACGGTGGCCGGGCCGGCGGTCATGACCACGACCTTGTCGGCGAGGGCGATGGACTCCTCCAGGTCATGGGTGACGAAGACGACGGAGGCGCCGGTCCCGGCCCACAGCTCGAGCAGTTCGTCAGACATCAGCGCCCGGGTCTGCACGTCGAGCGCCGAGAACGGCTCGTCCATGAGCAGGATCTCGGGGTCGTTGACGAAGGTGGCCGCGAGCGCGACGCGCTTGCGCTGGCCGCCGGACAGCTGGTGCGGGTAGCGGTCCTCGAAGGACGTCAGCCCGACCCGGGCGAGCCACTCCCGCGCCCGCTCCCTGGCCTCCGCCTTCGGTACGCCGCGGAAGCGGGGCCCGGCCATCACGTTGGACAGCACGCTGCGCCAGGGGAAGACCGCGTCCTGCTGGAAGACGAAGCCGACCTTGGACCCGATGCCGCGGACCGGCTCGCCGGTCACCAGGACATCGCCCTCCGTGGGCTCCTCCAACCCGCTGACCAGGGTCAGGGTCGTGGACTTCCCGCATCCGGTGGGGCCGACCACGGCGACGAACTCGCCCCGCCCGACCGTCAGGTCCAGATCCCTGACGGCGGTGTGGAGGCCCCCGGACGGAGTCCGGAACACCTTGCTCGCGCCCCGCAACTCGATGGCAGGGCTCGTTTGTCTGCTCATGGCCGGGAGGCTAGGAGTGGCGCGGGCCACACCGGCAGCCTTGTGGGCACAACCCGTTCTTGTGCCCACAAGCCCCGTTCTGCTCGTTTAGCTCGCGCTACGGCAACGAATCCGCTACGGACCCTGGGCAACCGCCGCAGACCGCCCTTACCGTGCGTTTACAGCGCCGTAAACGGAATAGTCCCTACCGCTTCACGGGGAGGGCCAGGAGACGGGAGTGACCCAGATGCGGATCCGCTGGCCCAGGCGCGTGTCCGCCCAGGTGCTGGCCGTGCAGCTGACCATCACCGTCGGGGTGATGGTGCTCGCCACCGGCCTCTTTCTCGCCCCGCTCAGCTCCGAGATCGACAACCAGGCCATGCACAAGGCGCTCTCCATCGCCCAGGCCACCGCCGCCGACCCCGGCCTCGCCCGCGATCTGCAGACCACCGAGCCGAGCCCGGGCGGGCCGGTGCAGGAGACGGCCGAGCGGATCCGCCGGGCCACCGGGGCGCTGTACGTGGTGGTGCTGGACCGGCGCGGGGTGCGCTGGTCGCACACCAACGCCGACCGGATCGGCGACCATGTCTCGACCGATCCGAAGGCGGCGCTCTCCGGACAGCAGGTCATGCAGATCGACGTCGGCACGCTGGGCCGCTCGGCCCGCGCCAAGGTCCCGCTGCGCGACGACGACGGGAAGATCGTCGGCGCGGTCTCGGTCGGCATCGGCTACGGCAGCGTCCGCGACCAGCTGCTGGCCACCCTGCCCCGGCTGCTGCTGTACGCGGGGATGGCGCTCGCCGTGGGCGTACTGGCCGCGATCGCCGTCTCGCGCAGCCTGCACCGCCGTACCCACGGGGTCGCGTTCGCCGATATCTCGGCGCTGCTCGACGAGCGCGAGGCGATGCTGCACGGCATCCGCGAGGGCGTGGTGGCCTTCGACCGGGAGGGCCGGATCCGCCTGATCAACGACGAGGCGCGGCGGCTGCTCGGCGTCGGCGCGGACGCCGCCGGCCACACCCTGGAGGAGACGCTGCCCGCCGGCCGTACCACGGAGGTGCTGGCGGGACGGGCCGACGGGGCCGATCTGCTGACGGTGAGCGGCGGCCGGGTCCTGATCGCCAACCGCATGCCGACCAAGGACGGCGGCGCCGTGGCGACCCTGCGCGACCGCACCGAACTGGAGCTGCTGGGCCGGGAGCTGGACTCCACCCGCGGGCTGCTGGACGCGCTGCGCGCCCAGGACCACGAACACGCCAACCGGCTGCACACCCTGCTCGGGCTGCTGGAACTCGGTCTGCACCAGCGGGCGGCCGAGTTCATCGCCGGGCTCACCGACACCCACCGCGCCTCCGCCGAGCAGATCTCCGAGCGGGTCCGCGACCCGCTGCTGTCGGCGCTGCTCGTCGGGAAGGCCGCCATCGTGGCGGAGCGCGGGGTGTCCCTGCGCGTCTCCCCCCAGACGCTGCTGTCCGAGCGGGTGGTCGACCCGCGCGACCTGGTGACCGTGCTCGGCAACCTGATCGACAACGCCCTGGACGCCGTGGCCGCGCATCCACGCCCCGACTCCTTCATCGAGGTCGAGCTGCGCGCCGAGGGCACCACCGCCGTACTGCGCGTCAGCGACAACGGCCCGGGGGTGCCGCCCGAGATGCGGGAACAGATCTTCGCCCAGGGCTGGTCCACCAAACAGCCCGCGCCTCGGCCGCGCGGCCGGGGCATCGGGCTGGCCCTGGTGCGGCGGCTCGCCGAGCGGTACGGCGGAATGGCCCGCGTTACCGCCCGCGCGGGCGGGGGCGCGGTGTTCACCGTCATCCTGCCCGAGGCGGTCGACCCGGACGGAGCCCCGGACCCGGCACCGCAACCCGATCCATCCCCCACACCGACCGACGGCGGCCACGCCGACAACACGCCCATCCAGCAGCTCACCGCAGCGGGAGAGTCACGATGATCGACGTCCTTGTCGTGGACGACGACTTCCACGTCGCCGAGATCAACTCCGCGTATGTGGCCCAGGTGCCCGGCTTCCGGGTCGCCGCCCGCGCCCATACCGCCGCCCAGGCCCTGGCGACCCTGGAGCGCGCCCACGTCGACCTCGTCCTGCTCGACCACTACCTGCCCGACGAGACCGGGCTGACCCTGGTCCGGCGGATGCGGCAGCTCGGCCACCACGCGGACGTGATCATGGTGACGGCGGCCTGCGACGTCGCCACCGTCCAGGCCGCCATGCGGTACGGCGCGCTCCAGTACCTGGTCAAGCCGTTCAACTTCGCCGGGCTGCGGGCCAAGCTCGACGGCTATACGACGCTGCGCCACACCCTCGAAGGGGTCGGCGGGCGCGGTGAGACGGGCCAGGAGCGGGTGGACCGCATCTTCGGCGCGTTCCGGACCGCCGACGCCACCGCCCGCTCCGTACTGCCCAAGGGCCACTCCGCGCCGACCGTCGACCTCATCCGCCGCGCCCTGGACCAGGCGGAACACCCTCTGTCCGCGCATGAGGTCGCCGAGCGCACCGGCATCAGCCGCTCCACCGCCCAGCGCTATCTCAAGTACCTGGAACACGCGGGCCGGATCAGCCTCACCCTCAAATACGGCGACACCGGCCGCCCCGAGCACCGCTATTCCTGGGTGGCGGTGAGCTGACGGGGCGGGCTGTGGTGGCAGGGGAGAATGGGGCCATGGCGATGTGCAAGAAGTGCGGTGCGTCAAAGCGCCGTTGGCCCCGCTCCTGCTCCCGGTGCAGTTATGGCTCGCAGCGGCCGGACGTGGCGGCGGGTGCCGCGGAGCTGGCCGTGGAGGCGGGACTCCTCGGGTGGATCGTGCGAGGGTTCAGGGGAGTGGTGCGGCTGGTGCTGCGTGTGCTGGGCTGACCGGCCACCGGCCGCCCCGGGCACCGCTGTTCCTGGGTGGCGGTGAGCTGACGGGGCGGCCGGTGTGACACCCGCTGCCGGAGGGAAAGTCGCCTGCCCCTGCCTCCTCGGGACAGGCACGGCAAGGGCAGGCGACTTGTCTTCAGTACCGCTGTCGGCCGCCCGGGTAGTGAACCGGCTGACGGCACTCCGGCGCGCCATCGGGCGGGAGCTGCCCACCCAGCGCGTAGCACAGGGCCGCGTGCAACTGTTCCGCCGAGGCGGGAGTCAGCCGCAGTTCGGCCACAGTGAGGGGCTGGCCGCCGCCGCTGATCCGGAGCGGCAGCGCGAGGGCGCCACCGTCGGCACGGTGCAGACCCCGACCTGGAACGGGGCTGATCTCCCAGTGGGTCACGATGTCTCCCTTCCACTGCTTGACGCGCTGCCGTCGTCCGCGCCGCCTTCTGGATCGGTCTGGCTGTCGCCGTCCACAGGCAGACGCGCTCCTCTGCTCTCGGCAACCCGAAGCACATCGCTCAGCGATTCGCACAGCCGCTCTGCCAGGAAGCGCACTTCACCGATGTCCGCCTTCCGGTTGCCGAGCAACGACCGGGCGTGGCCCAGGAGTTCGGCCCCCATGGTCAGCTGGACGGCCTCGATCTCGTCCGCCCGTCGGCTCAACCTGCTGCTGCCGCTGGCCGCCGCCAGGTAGCACGGCCGACCGTCCGGGCTCGACCACGGCAGCAGCCGCAAGCGGCTCGTCGCGGTCATCGCCCCGCCCCCACGACATGTACGTGCGGCGGGCTGGAACCCTCGTGAGGCTCGTGCGATGGCGTGCCCGCGCTCATCGGGTTTCCTCGCACGTCCGCAGGTACGCGTCCACATACGGTGGAGCAGGGTCGTAGTCGACGATCGGCACGACAAAGATCCGCGGAAGCGCCAGGGTGGGAGTATCGACGGATCGCACGGCGGTCGGGACGTTGACGGACCGATGACATGCTGAGGCCGGAGACAGTAACCGGCGCAGACCCTCCACGATCCGGGCAGTAATGTGTTCCATGTTGACGCTCCTCTTCAGCGTTGACCATGCCCCCGGACCGGCTGCACGGTCGCGGGGGTCCTGTTAGCCCGAGCCTGGCGAGACTTGAGCAGGACCAACAGGGAACGCGTTACGTAGTCTCAGAACGCTAATCGACGATGCCCAGGAACTGGGCGAGTGGTCTGACTCCGGCAGGACGTGACGGCCAGTTCCACAGGTCACGCACGATGGCCACGGCAAGGGTGTGGTGCCGCATCCACGCGGGAGCATGGCGCCTCAGCGACTCCAGCGCCTTGACAGCCCCCGCCCCGTTGCCCAGGTCAGTGTGTGCGCGAGCGACATCCAGCAGCAGCCAGGTCCGCCACGACGGCGGAGTGTCTTTGGACAGACGCATTCCACGAGCGAGGGACAACGCCTCGGTCGGCCTCTCGTGCTGGACAGCCAGACGGACTCGTTCGATGCGAACGGAGGACTTGCTGAAGACGCTCAGTAGCTTGCCGTCTTGTGGTGTCGGCATCTTGGCGAGCCGCTCCGCGGCCTTTTCGGCCGTCACCATCATGTCGCTGGCGCGCTGGTAATCGCCGCTCCGGGCGTGGCTTGTGGCAGCCGACATCAACAGGCCGCCCCATACACGAAGCCCCTCTGAGGTCTCGGTATGTTCCCTCTCGACCTTATCGGCGGCATGGACGGCCAGGTTCCGTGCGTCGTCCAGCCGTGCTTGCCGCTGATACGCCCAGGCCACGGAGTTGGAGATCATTGGGGCGAGCAAAGGATCCGATGATGCCTCGGCCGCTGTCATGGCGCGCTCCAGCGATGACAGCGCAAGATCCGTCTTGCCCATACGAATTGCCAGGTGCCCGCCAAGTTGGAGCGCCTTGCTCAGCGCAGCCTGACCGGCGGCCCGCTGGTCGGCGTCACCGACGGCAGCGGCGAATCGGGTGTCGGTGATAAGCCCCGGGAGGGAGTTCAGCAGGTCGTCGAACTCCGCTGCGTGGTAGAGCGTCCACCCCTGCGCGAGATCTCGACGGATCCGATCCAGAGACAGCGTCGACAGGTCACGTGGCGGCGCTGGCGGGGCGAAGAGCGGGGGCATGATCGCACGTCGCACCGCGACGAGCTGAGGGGAGTCCGATTCGCCCGACGAGGGCGCGCCGGGAGGGTCGCCCAAGAGGCTTGCCAGCTCTACGCCCAGTCCCGATGCCAGGGCGTGCAGCGTGGGTAGTTGAACGGAACTCTGCGGCTTTTGCTCCAGCCGTCGAATGGTGTCGAGCGAGATACCGGACCGCTCGGCCAGCCCCTCTTGGGTCAGCGCCGCCAACCGACGAAGGCGCCTGACACGGTCCCCCAGATAGTCCGTTGCCATGCGTCCAAGCTACTCCGACTGAGCGAGGCTGACTGAACGCGTTGGCGTGACGACGTAGAGCTGATGTGGAACCTTCGCTCAGAGGAGTGGTCCGTCACGGGTGGTCCGTTACGGGCCTAACGCCAGTCGCGTACGCGCCTCGGGGGCAGCCTGACACTGGTCACCAAAGCCAACGGGGTGACCATTGCCTATGTCGAGTCCAGCGGCCCCTCGCTCACCGCTGGGGTGCTTCTTTCATGGCCGCTCCCGGTCACTTGGTCGCTGTCGGCGTGTCCATCCGCTCGAACAGCGCGGCCGCTCGTGCGGCGGTGCGGGAAGCCCAGTGTCTTGTGCTCACCAGTCCGAGCGCCACGATGCCCGCGCCGAGTGCTACCACCATCCACCACACGCCATGCGCCGCGCCGGTGAACGCCGTCCCGCCATGGGCGGTCTCCGGGCCGATGATCGTCCCGGAGATCGCGACGCCCAGTGTGGTGCCGGCCTGGCGGCCGGTGGAGGCCAGCGAGCCGGCCAGCCCGGCCATCGAGCGGGGCATCCCGGAGATCGCCGAGTTGGTGATGGGCGGGTTGACCGTGCCGAGGAAGACGCCGAACAGCAGATAGACCGCCAGCACGGCCGGGAGGGGAGTATCCGGCCCGAGCCAGAGCGACACGCCGCCGCCGAGAGCCAGGGCGGTCCCTGCCACCACCAGTGGCAGCAGGGGCCCGCGCTCGCCGACCGTGCGCCCGGTGAGCGGCGATACCACCAGAACCGGCAGCCCGACTGGGAGCAGGCACAACCCCGACATCACTGGCGGCAGGCCGCGCACCTCCTGCAAGTACTGGGTGGTCACGAACAAGAACGCGCCGAAGCCGCACAGGGCGAACAGCGCCATCACGATCGCCGAACTGAACGGCACGCTGCGGAAGAGTCGCAGTTCCAGGAGCGGGTCGGCGCGGCGCGATTCGCAGCCGAGGATCCCCGCCACACCAAGCCCGGCCACAACGAGCAGCCCGACGATGACCGGCGAGGCCCAGCCCAGCGACCCGGACTCGATGATCGCGTACACGACACTGCCCAGGACCAGGACCATCAGCACCTGCCCGACAGGGTCGAACCGGCGTGCCCGGGCGGCACGGGACTCAGGCACGAACAACTTGGCGCACACGATCGCCACGACCACGATCGGGACGTTGATCCAGAACACCGACCGCCAGCCCAGGACGTCGACCAACCCGCCGCCGAGGATCGGGCCGAGCGCCAGCGCCAACCCGGACATCGAGGCGAAGACCCCGATGGCCCGTGCCCGCTCGGCGGCACCTGTGAACGTGTTCGCGACGATCGCCATGGCCACTGGGTTGAGCATGGTCCCGCCGACGGCTTGCAGCATGCGCGCCGCGATCAGCCAGCCGATGCCCGGCGCCAGTCCGCACAGCAGCGACCCGAGGCCGAAGGTCACGAGACCGGCCTGGAAGACGCGCCGTCGGCCGACCCGGTCGGCGGTGGACCCGGCCAGCACGAGGAACCCCGCCAGCACGAGGGTGTAGGCGTCGACCGTCCACTGCAGGCCGGACTCTGAGGCATGCAGGTCGCGGCCCATGGTGGGAAGGGCGACGTTGACGATGGAAATGTCCATCACCACGACGATGATGCTGGCGCAGCAGATCGCGAGTACCAGGGACTTGCGGCGCGGGCTCAGTTCGGCAACCGCGACGGGGGACAACACCGGTGAACTCATGGCCACGACGCTAGGATTTAGAGCGTGCTCGAAATCAAGTCGCAGCCAGCTTCCGACGCCGCCGAGCCGAAGGCGCGACCCAGCGCTGTACCCGCGGAAGGTGTGTCCATCGCCGAGGGGGCCCGCCGCACCGGGGTGAGCGTGCACACGCTCCGGTACTACGAGCGCGCCGGCCTGGTCATCAGTCCCGTTGACCGCACGAGCGGCGGCCGCCGCCGGTACCGGGAACTCGATCTCAAGTGGATCGTCATCTGCACGAAGCTGCGCGCCACCGGCATGCCCATCAGGGGCATCCGCCAGTACGCCGAACTAGTCGCCGCTGGACCGGGCAACGAGGCGGAACGGCTCGCCCTCCTGGAGGCCCACCGTGCCGATGTGCTGGCCAAGCTGGCGGAGACGCAGGAGAACCTGAAAATCATCGACCGCAAGATCGACGTCTACCGGGGCAGCCTGGCCGCCGGTGACGCAGACCGGCTCTGGGCACCCGTTCAGGGCACGGCCGAGCGGCGCCCAGGGGGCAGCGCAAGCTGAGGCCGCCAATGCCCTGAGGTACCCGACGCCTGATGACACGAGGTCGCCGGCCCACCGACCGGCAATACGGCGACACCGGCCGCCCCGGGCACCGCTGTTCCTGGGTGGCGGTGAGCCGACGGGGCGGCCGGTGTCCCGAACGCAGGAGGGCTACCAGCGGGTGGTCTCGCCGAAGAAGTCGTCGATCGCGACGGCCTCTCCGGCCTCGGTGGCGACGCGGTAGACGAGTGCCCCGACCGCCAGGTCGAGGACGCCGAGGCCGAAGGGCGAGAAGATCACGGGCTTGTCGGGGCCGGTGGTGACCTCGCCGCGGATGTGCTGGGCGAGGGTGCCGGTGACGAAGTCGCGGTTGCCGTACTTCTGCTCGGCCAGGTGCGGGGAGGTGTTGGCCTTGAGGCAGTGGTCGATGTCGTCGACGATGTTGTAGGAGGCGTGGATGATCTCGGGGCCGATGTCGCGCAGCGAGATGTTGAGGACGGTCTGGCCCGGGGCGAAGGCCCGCGGGTCGAGGACGTAGGGCTCGCCCGCGGTGGTCGCGAAGACGATCACATCGGCCACGTCCAGGGCGGTGTGCAGGTCGTCGGTGGTCTCGGCGCGGTAGCCGAGCGATCCGGTCACATGGTCGGCCAGGGCCTGGCCGTACTCGGGGTGCTGGTCGTGGACGACCACGGTCTCGATGTCCCACTCCTGGGCGGCGAAGAACTCCAGGATGTTGCGGGCGATGATGCCCGCGCCGATCACGGCCAGCCGGCGGGCGGTGCGCCCGCCGGTCAGCTGCTCGGCGGCGAGGACGGCGGAGGCCGCGGTGCGGGCCGCGCTGATCTGCGAGGCCTCCAGGAGGGCGAAGGGGTAGCCAGTGGCGTAGTCATTGAGCAACAGGGCGGCGGAGGCGCGCGGGATGCCGCTCTCGATATTGCCGGGGAAGCTGCCGATCCATTTGATCCCGGCGACGTCGTGCTTGCCGCCCAGGTAGGCCGGGAGCGCGATGATGCGGCTGTCCGGCTTGTCGGGGAAGCGCAGGAAGTAGCTGTCCGGGTTGACGGAGTCGCCGTCGTCGTGGGTCAGATAGGTGTCCTTCACCTCCCGCACGATGTCCCGCCGGCTGCGGCCGATGATCTCGCGGGCCGTTTTGCCGCCGATCACGCTGAACTCGAACACGGGTGTCCTTCCGGTCGTTGGGCGCGCTGGGGGGTGGCGTTGCGTCGCGTCTACGTGGGTCAGACCCAGACTCAGCCTCAGCCTCCGCCTCCGTGCAGTTGCTGGCCACGGCCGTGGAACGGGACGACGCGCCGGTCCTCACCGACACGGTCGT